>JAQXMB010000051.1 GCA_029012425.1 bacterium
AGAAAGGTTTCAAGAACAGACGGGTCATAGGTAACTGCATATTGTGTTCCCTGACTTCCGAGCTTTGTAAGATTTTCTTTTTCTCTCATAATTCTTATCCTCTTATCACACGATATTTCACATCATAGTCAAAGGTATCCACACCCTCTTTTTTCTTGAGCCAGTCAACAATCGCATAAGTAAGCGGCGTACAGATTACTTCGTAAGCAACCTTAAACAGATACTGGAACAAAATCATCTGCAACACGGTACGATTGTCCATGGTGCCAAGGAACGAGATGGTAACAAATATGACCGAGTCAAAGCCTTCCCCGACAAGTGTGGATAAAATGGTACGCAGCCAGAGCTTCTTTCCTCCGGTCTTTACCTTTAGCTTTGACAAAACCATTGCGTTTGAAAACTCACCGAACAGATAGCCTACAAAGGATGCCAGCGCTACACGAGGGGTTGTTCCCAAAACCATTGCATATGCTTCCTGATTCGTCCAAAAATCCGGATGCGGCAATGCAATTGTAATCATGTAAACAACAACCGCAAAAAAGCTACAGGCAAATCCAAGCCAGATAATGATTCTTGCGTCCTTAAATCCATATACCTCCGTAAAAATATCACCAAAGATATAGGTAATCGGAAACAGAATAACTGCTGCCGGCAATGTAATGTTTGCCGTAACGCCCCACATCTTCCCTGCAATCAGATTGGAAAGCAGCAGACATGTCACATAGATTACGGCGATGACCATAAATGTTGTTGATACTGTTTTTTTCTCTTTCATAGTATGCTCCTTATCGATTCTTCTTGATTTAAGCACCACTATGACCCCCGTTTTTTCGCGATGACAACAGAAGGGGACGAAGTTTCCTATTCGAGAACAAAGAGTCGCAAGCGACTCTTTCGCGCCCGAGCGGTATGCGAAGCATATACTTCAATTCCGCGAGGTGCGCATCCTTGCGGAGCATTTTGTTTCATGGGAAATTCGGCAGAATTTCCTATGAAATAAAAAAGGCTCTGCGAAGTAATTCTTCACAGAGCCTGCCCATCTCATTCAAAAACGGTTCATAGCCCTGGTTTTATTTTACGACAGGATGGTGCAAACGAACTGTCGGCTGAGGTTTCGCGCCCTCAACAGCGCTATTATACGCTCCGAATGTGCATGCGTCAACCATTAATTTCAAACATTATTGACGGGAAATGCCGGTGAATCGATTTACAATCTCATCCAACGCATTTGCCAGATCACTATTCTGCTCAGACTGTCCCTGAATCTCCGCTGAGATTGTAGACAGATTTTCATTCTTTTCTACGATTGACAAAATCGCCGCCTTGTTCTCCTCGGTAATCTCATTGACAACACCAACATTCTCAACGATCTGCTGCATCGATTCTTTGAGCTTCACAACTGCACGATTAATACTTCCAAGCTGATTTTTCATGTTATCAACCGTATTCTTACAGTTTATGGAATCATCAGAGAACTCGCTCAGCTTCTGCATGATGGTATCCTCAATGAAGCTCATAATCTGATCAAAGCACTCGGTAACAAGATCAATACTCTCGTTTGACTCATTACAAATCTCCTGAATGGCAGCAGCGGTATCCTGCGAGGTATGTGCAAGATTTGCAATCTCTGTTGCAACAACAGCAAATCCTCTTCCTGCCTCTCCTGCTCTTGCCGCCTCAATCGACGCGTTCAGACTGAGGAGATTGGTCTGACTTGCAATCTCAAGAATCTCATTTGTCAGAGAATTAATATTTCGAAGCTTCGTCATCTTATCCATGGCATCGCTAATTGCAACACGCGTCTGCTGAACAGTTGTACGCCCAAGATCATAGGTTTTATGTGCATTCTCTTCAATCTTGCTTGCTTCCTTAATTGCCTCATCGCCTGCAACAACGGATGCATGAACACTGTCAAGCACATTATCAACTGCGTCATTAATCGTATCCGTCTCTCGTACAACATTATTTACAATTTGGTTCGTATTTTCCATTGATGCGGACAGCTGCTGTGTCGTTGCCATATTGTCGGTAACGCTCTCAACCAGCTTGCCGGCAGAGCCCATAAGCTCCTCAGCCTTTCCGTCCATCGTGTTGCAGCTTTCGCGCAAGGTTCCTACAATCGAGCGCAAAGCATCAACAAGAACCTCCGTAGAAGCAGAAATATCTCCAATTTCGTCCTTACGAGTTGAATATTTTGTAATCTCATTCTTCTCAGAGATATCATAATCCTTCAGCTCAATAATCGCATCCTTAATCGGGAGTACCGGATGTAACAGTTTCAGAATAATAATGTATGTAACTGCAAGTAACGCAAGGATTCCGATGACACATATCAAAATCAGGAAATTGCGTATCGTATTCACATCTGCATAAATCTCTGCTTCTGTATCAGAAATCATAAACATCCAGTTTGAAGCTGCATTGTAATGATAAGCTGCAATATACTTCACTCCGTCTCTGGTATAAGAAAACTCACCGTCACAATCCTGTGCTCCTGCCTCGCACTCATCACAAATCTTAGCAAATTCGTCTTCAACATCAGTCGCCACCTTTTCCGGATCTACATTGAAGGTATATTGCTTTGTCTTCGTATTCAACAGGCTGTAGGTTGCATGCTCCATTCCACTCGTTTTCAGTCCATCGAGCATACTGATTAATCCTTCTGTGTGAACCGCCAATCCTACAAAGCCTGCCGGCGCCCCATTCTCATCCGGTATCATACGATACATAGACAGCACCTGCGCACCGCTTGCGGGAGAGATCAAAAAGCCGGTATTATAAATGCCATCCGTGCTCTGCATTGCCTGTTGGAGTGATGCAAGACCTTCGCCCTCACGGGTTGTGATACCAACAACCTGGTCTACCGTATGCGTAATTACATGGCTATTCCACTCAGCCAGATAAAGGCCGTCAACATTGGGAATGTCTGCAGAAAACTCCTGTGTATATTGTTGTGCAATTGCAAACAACTCCTGATTCTGCGGGTCCTTCAAAAAGCGAAGTAAATCACTTGATCTGCTGTAGGCCGTCAACTGCTGTTCAACACCCTGCACATAACTCTCAATAATCTTGTTACGCTCACCTACAATCGTAGTCATGTTGTCAATCGCGGTCTTCTGTGTATTTCCGGTTACCATTGCAGTAATCGTACCTCCAATGATACCGAGCACCAACACCTCGAGAATCAATATCGCAGCAATAATTTTATAGCCGATTTTGAT
>JAQXMB010000052.1 GCA_029012425.1 bacterium
TAGGATCAAGTCATAAGACTCAAACCATTATTTTACTGCTCCTGTAATACCTTCTGCGAACTGTTTCTGCAAGATGAAGAAAATAATCATTGTCGGAAGTGAGCAGAATAATACGCCGACCATCAGCATTCCATAATCAACTGTATATCCGTTTGCAACATTTGCAATTAACATTGGCATCGTCTGTGCACGGTTGTCAGTCATTACAACCTTCGGCCACATATACGCGTTCCATGCATTCATAAATGTAATAACAGCAGCAGCAGCGTAGGTTGATCTCTGGATTGGCATATACATGCGGAAAAAGATCTGGAACTCACCCAGTCCATCAATTCGCGCTGCTTCCATAACATCCACAGGGAAGTTTCTGGAATTTTGTCGGAACATCATGATCAAAAACGGCGTGGATATGGCAGGGAGCATAAACGCCCATACCGTATTTAACAGCTTCATCTTTGAAATCATCTTGAACAACGGGATCATTGTCGCAACCTGCGGAACCATCATCGCAAGAAGCAGAATCGAAAACAGGCGGTCCTTCATCTTATCGTGGTAAAGCTCAAATCCGAATCCGGCAAGAGAACAAACCAGTAATGCTACGATTGTCTGTACACCCGCATATTTGAAAGAATTCCATAAGGAACCCCACAGATCATTTCCTCTTGTAAGGTTCGTAAAATTCTCAACAAAATGCGATCCGAACATGATTTTTCCTCTTGCAACATCAACGGTTGTATTTGTTGCCGCGGTAATCATCCAATATAACGGAAATACGCTAATCAGTGACACAATTGTTAAAAAAATGTAGGTAGGAATCAGTCTTCTTTGAATTGATGATTTATTTTTCTTTACGGTCTTTTTAGTCACGCGTATCACCTACTTTCATATTAATTGCTGCCAGAACAGCAACCAGAATGAATACAAAGAACGACATGGCTGCTGCATAGCCAAAGTTATGTGTTCCTTCACCGAAAGAACTATTGTAAATGTAATGAGACATCGTAATGGTTGAGTTCGCCGGGCCTCCCTTTGTCAGGTTGACAGACTCATCGAACAACTGCAATGTACCGTTGATTGACATAATTACCGTCATGACAATGGTAGGCTTTAACAGCGGAACTGTAATTGTCCAAAAGGTCTTCCATCCATTGGCTCCGTCAATCTTTGCTGCCTCATATACAGAGTATTCAATATTTTGCAGACCGGCTAAGAAGAATACCATATTGTATCCGGTCCATCTCCAGAGAAGTGCAAGGATAATAACAATTTTTGCTGTACTTGCCGTTCCAAGGAAATTAAAGTTTTCCTGCAAGATTCCAATTTTTACAAGAACTGAATTAATCAGACCCTGTGTTGCAAACAGTGATTTGAAAATCAATGCATAAGAAACGAGCGATGTTGCACAAGGTAAGAATACACATGTACGGAAAAGTCCCTTGAACTTCAAGTCTTTGTTGTTCAAAAGCTGTGCCAGAAGCATTGCGAAAATGAGCATGATCGGCACCTGAATCAACAGATATAAAAATGTGTTTGAGACAGAACGAAGGAACAGCTGATCCTTAAACATTCTCGTAAAGTTATAGGTAAGCGGTGAAGCCCATTGCATGTTTGCGCTTGAACCTGTTTTCATCGCCATGAGCAGTGCCTGAATCATCGGCCAGAAACTCATAACAAATATTAAAAGCGACGCAGGAGCCAGAAATATCCAGCCGGCTCTTTTCTGCTTTGCAGTTACATTCATTGCTTTTCTTTTTTTCATTGTAAACCCCCAATCAGTCTATTTCCCGGATAAATAAACGGGAAGCCTAATGAGAAGACTTCCCGTTTTTCATTACCTACTGAAAGATGAATTACAGACCCATCTCGAATCTTAACTGATCTTCTGCTGTCTTCAGCTCAGTATCTAAATCTCCACCGTTAAAGATATTGATGATTGCTGCTGCCATCTGTGTACGGCATGTGTAGTGATAATCACTCTGCTCAACAACCGGAACATGGGATCCCATCTCTACAATCTTAGAGTAAATCGGCTGGTTGTTGAAATACTCAACGCCCTCATTGTATACATCTGACTTACCAGCTGAGATACATGTAGTGATAACACCACCGTTCTTTAATGCTGCGTCATATGTAACTGAGCTTCCACCAAAGGTGTATGCAAGGAATTTCTTAGCTAACTCAGGATTCTTGCAAGCTGCTGTAACATAAAGTGAAGATCCACCGTTTGAAGCAAATCCCTCTCCGCCTGCTAATGTAGGAAGTGAAGTAATCTCCCACTTTCCTGAGTTCTCAGTAACCTGCTTGATGGTAGGAATAATCCAGTTTCCGTTCATAACGCCGGCAACCATATCTCCAACGATTGTCTGATCGGTATATCCTGACCAGTCATTTGCAAGGTATAATACATTCTTCTGCATCATTTCTACAATTACCTTAACGATTTCTTTTAAGGTCTCGTTCTCGGTGATGTAAGGAACGCCATCCTTGAACTGTGAAACGCCTTCTGCCTGAAGCATCATGTAAATCAAGTCGTTTCCGTCACCATCCATAGAAAGAAGATGCTTTCCGGTCTTCTCGTAAACAGCCTCACCAACCTTGATGAAATCAGCCCATGAAATTCCGGTCATGTCATCGATTGTGTATCCACACTGCTCAAGAAGATCTACACGATAAGCAAATACAGCGGTTCCGTTATCAACGGGAAATCCGTAATGCTCACCATTTATGGAAGAGTAAGAAAGCTTCTCTGCTCCGAAGTTTGTCCAATCACATCCGGAATCTTCTACAGAAACGAATGCATCCGGATAATCACTTACATACTTGTGGAACCAGTGATCCTGGAATAATACGATATCAGGTAATGTGCTGTAATCTCCTGATGAACCGGCTAAAGTTATTGCGTTCTCAACATCAGATGACTGAGACTGCTCAATGATGTTTAACTGGAAGTTCGGATCAACATTCTTCTTATAATCGTTTGCTGCTGCTTCCAGAGCAGGAATGTTGAAGTTTGCATCCCATGCATATACAGATAAGGTGTTCTCACCATCTGCTGCCGGTGCTTCTGCAGCGGGTGCCTCAGAATCAGCTGCAGGAGCTTCTGCTGCAGGTGCGTCTGCTGCGGGTGTCTCACTCTTGCTTCCGCAACCAACCAACATGGTAGCTGCCATTGCAGATGCAAGTACTACTGATAAAATTTTCTTTTTCATTTTGTTTCCCTCCCATAGGAATAATCTTGTTTGTACAAGAAGAAAAATAGTTTTTGGTAATATTGCACAAAAAAATGTCTGTTTTTCTTCGTTGTGTGGTTATTATAGCAAAGGATTTTCCGGAATTGCAGTCAGAAA
>JAQXMB010000053.1 GCA_029012425.1 bacterium
AAATTGTAAATCAGAGGAACAATGAGAGGCAAGCAGCCGCAGGGAGGTGGGTATGGCTGAGTTTTGCTTAGTCCTGTGATGCTGCTGAGTGGTTGTGACACCGGGAACGGACAGGAAATGTGTATGTGTCAAGAAAAACAAATGATAGTAGCAAATCCTGTATAAATATGCTATGATACTGCTGAGAATGATAAGAAAGTCGTGAGGTTTTTCGCATTCAAAAGAATGTTTCAAGGGATAAGTAACCCGGAATACCACAGTGTTCATGTTACCAAAGAAAACAGGGGGGATTTAAATGGCGATTCGTGCGAAACAAAACAATCAGGACACCTCTATTCGGGCGAGACTGGTGCGATTATTTGGAAGAAGTTTTTTGCTTACAACCTTACTTGTCACATTTGTCACAAATGCGGTGGCAACTTGTCTGATTACGGTAAAAAGTAATCAGTGGAGAAATGCTTCTGCGGACGCGGTAGTGAATGGCGCAACAGGATGGTTTGACACCCAGATTGCATGCGTGGACCTCATTGCCGAGGCGCTTGCCTATGAGGATTATGTAGGAAACAGGTATGAGGAGGCGCAGGCATATCTTGCCGACTGTGCATCAGAGAACGAGGCAGCCTATTGTTATTATTTTGGATTGCAGGATGACCGGTGTGTATTCAGTGATGGATGGGAAGCACCGGATGACTACAAGGCAACTGAGAGAGATTGGTATCCGCAAGCGTATCAGACGCCGGATCAGGCAGCGGTGTCTGCGGCATATGTGGATGCCGATACGGGAAGAATTATCATTACAATCTCGAAAGCAATTGTACAGAATGGCACAGTAATCGGCGTATTTGCAGCGGATTTCTTTTTGGATGAACTAATTGAAATGACCAATGCACTTTCTTCAAACGCATCGTTTGCGATATTGGTCGACAAAGACGGAACGGTTCTTACGCATAAAAAGGATGCATATATTCCGACGACTGATGCGGACGGAAATATGATTGCCACAAATTATGAGCAGGCAGGTATTTCGTCTGATCTAATTTGTCAGGCACAAAGAAGCAAAAAGACATCTTCTTATATGTATATTTCAGAATATATACCGTCTGCAAGCGTTACGGTATTGTTTGCGACAAGTCTGATGAGCTTTTTTGGCAGTCTGATGATGCTTTATGCAATCAGTCTTATTCTGATTATTATCATTTACCTGGTAATAACAAGAAAAGTTGGACAGGAAGTCGCTGATTCTTTGGAGCGAATGGGAAATCTCGTATCTGTATCCGAGAATATGGAGCGTGGAAAATTAGATTATGTATCGGATTATGCGATGGAAGACGAGATCGGATCGTTATGCCATGCAATTGAACGCTCCAATGCAGCGATAAAAGGATATGTTGCAGACATTTCCGAAAAACTATCCGGAATTGCAGCAGGAGATTTGACGGTCTCTGTGCTAGATATGTACGCAGGAGATTTTGCACCGCTTGGCGAGTCAATCAATGATATTGCAGAATCAACCAGAAAGGCGATGCAGGTTATTTCCGATGCATCGGAATCTGTATTTGCATCGGCAGGAAATGTACAGGAAGGTGCAAGCTCACTGGCTTCTGAGGTTCAGGATGTATCAGGGCTTATTAGCAATATTGATAACCGGATTGATGAGATTTGCAGTAGTTTTTCTGAGAGTATGGGTATTGTGAATGAAGCAGGAAATCTTTCCGGCGAGGCAATCTCTCATCTGGATGCCGGCGACCGCGCACTGCGTGAACTGGTTGAGGCAATGAATGAGATTACGGAGAAATCGAAATCCATTTCTGCAATTATTGATATCATTAATGAGATTTCTTCACAGACCAATCTGCTTGCACTGAATGCATCCATTGAAGCAGCACGGGCAGGAGAGGCCGGAAAGGGCTTTGCGGTTGTTGCGGATTCTGTCCGTTCTCTTGCGGAGGAGACATCGTCTGCTGCAGCTCGTACTACAGAATTGATTCATCAGTCCAATGAGGCGATTGCAAAAGGAAATGAAATGGTTGTAGCAACTGCTGAGCAGATGAAGAGTATCGTGCAGATTACGGATCAGGTGAACGGAAAAATCCGCGGTGTTGCTTCGGGTATCGAAGTAGAGAACCGGATTATTCAGGATGTAAAGGATGCGGTTCGCGATATGGACAGCTTTGCGGCAAAAACAAGAGAAACCTCAGAAGAATGTGTGGTGCTTTCGAATGCTTTGAATGAACAGGCAAATCAGATGCAGCGCGCAGTCAAACGATTCAGATTCTAATAGAAAAGATTTCCATATGATATCAGACGCAAGCGATACGGTGGCAGGCATCCATAGAGGTGTCTGCCACTTGACATGAAAGGATTGTTAACTACAATAGAATTAATGTGCGGTCAAAGAAGGAGCGAATATGTTACTCATTGGGGAGGTATCAAAAATCTCACAGGTTTCCCTGCGAATGCTAAGATATTATGACAAGGCCGGTATTTTCAAGCCCAAGGTTATTCATGAGGAAAACGGATACCGGTATTATACAGCTGACCAATTGGATGACCTGTACAAAATTGTGGAATTAAGAGATTTGGGATTTTCTGTCGCTGAGATCGGAACACTTATGGGTGAGGACAACAAGGGAAAGTATCTTGACGCAATTGGTAAGAAAAAGCGGGAATTAGAAGCGGAAGTCTCCGAGATTCAGACGAAGCTTAAGAGACTCTCTACCCTTGAGACGGATGTGAATACCAACGAAGAAGAAATTCTGCGCAAGGATGTCACAATTGTGCTCAAAAGCATTCCAAATAAAGATGTCATTTCCTATCGAAAGACGGTAGAGAATTATTTTTGTGAAGAGATGATGTGGGGTGAATTCGGAAAACTGCTTGCAGACTGCGAAGTGTCTTTTTCCAATGAATGCTTTTCACTCTACCACGACATTGATTATCGGGAAGAAAATGTAGATATCGAGATATGTCTTGTTTTGGATCATCCGTTGAATCGGATTCCGGAGGGACTGATACACAGACAGGTTATCGGATGCGATAAGGCGGTCAGTATCATTGTAAAGGGACCGTATGAAAATATCTCCTATGCATATCGAAAATTTGCACATTGGTTAGAAGCGCACGAGGAGTATCATATGACGGGACCGACGAGACAGATTTGTTATGTTTCACCGGTCAATACGGATCATCCGGAGGAATATGTCACAGAGATTCTGATTCCACTTAGTGGGTCATGATAAAAGAGTTCTGCAAACAGAACTCTTTTTTAATTTCGAAAATACAATTTTCATCTTGACCTTGACACGATGTCAGGGTCTAGGATTACTCATGTAGCAACGAGATACATGAGAAAAGGAGAAAAACATGTTTCGAATGAAGCGGATTGGTGTGGTTGAAAAACAGGGGCAGCAGTTACAGGTAAAGATTGACTGCGCATACAAAAAGGCAATGAAGCATATGGAGGCATTTAGTCATATCCATCTTTTTGTCATTGCAGGAAATCAGACACTTACCCGAATATCAGCAAAAATAAGTGATATTGATTTCGAAGACGGAAAGCTGAGTCTTGAGTGGAGGAATATCCAAAATCGAGTGGCAGATAACGACTTCCCGCTTGATTTGATTGATATCAAACCGTATATGCCAAGTGAGGATTTCGCGCACACAGATGATCATGGTGGAATGAATACAGGAATTGGCGTGCAGGCGGATGCATCGCTGGAAGCTTACACATGCGAGTCAATCGGCGAAATCAGAAATACACAAGGTGTGACTTACCTTCTGTATCAGGAGGATGTGCGTTTGCCGGAAAAGCTCGGAACATATGTACATGTCATCTGGTGGTTTGATAAATATGACGATACCGGGTACCGAAGAATTCTACAGTGTGAAACCCCGTATGAGAGCGAGGGTAAGATGGGCGTATTTGCCTGCAGAGCACCGGTGAGACCCAATCCGATCGCTGTGACAACTGTTCAGGTGAAGGGAATCGATTACGAGAATCACAGAATCTATATCCATGGGATTGAAGCGTTTGATCATACAGCATTGCTTGGAATAATTGATTATGATGTCAGTACGGATCGTGTCTTGAAAGAAGAGGTGGTTCTCCCGGAATGGGCCGGAAACTGGCCGGATGCGATTGCGGTAGCAGAGACTTCCACAGAAGATATTGAGGCACTAATCAGGGAGTTAGACGGCAGGAGAGCAGATGGAAGAGAGACTGGCTTTGTTGCAGCCGGTGAGGAGAAGGACGAAGATACAAAGGATGATAAATCGAATAGACAACGGCCGACACACATCGTGGTAACCGGTGCGCGGGAGAATAATTTAAAGGGAATCTCCGTATCCATTCCATACGGGAAAATCACGGCAGTTGTCGGTGTCAGCGGAAGTGGTAAATCGAGTCTTGTTATGGATACGGTTTATGCGGAGTGTCAAAGACGAATGGAGCAGTTAAATTCTGAAAATTCCTTAAGACCCCGACCGGAGATGGAGAGCATGACCGGATGTATGCCTGTGGTTATGATTTCGCAAAAGGAGATACGGACAAACTCCAACTCCACAATCGGAACCTTCAGCGGGATCAATCATCATCTTCGATGCATTTATGCGGCAATTGGAAAACGAAATTATATAGATCCCAAACAGGTTGCGTTCAAGCTTACCCCGGCGACTTTCAGCTTCTTGGACCCGGAGTGCAGATGCCCGGCTTGTAACGGCAAGGGAAGAAAGCATATTCCGGATATCAAAAAAATAATTACAATGCCGGAAAAAAGTCTGCTAATGGGAGCCTCCCCGTTTCTTGGAAAGCTGAAAAACTATATTGAAAATCCAAATGCCAACTGGATGAAGGGACAGGTTGTTGCACTTGCCAGGGAGATGGGCGTTGACTTGTCGAAACCGTGGGAAGAGCTTCCGAAAGAATTCCGGGAAACGGTATTGTACGGCGATACGACAAAGGAAGTATCGTTTGTATTTGATAATAAGAAGACCGGGAGAAGAGGAGAAATTAACCGAATCGTAGAGGGAATTTTTCCAATCATAAACCGGACCTATATTGAGGACGACAAGGGCGGCATGAGCAAAAAATATATGTCTGACCTACCCTGTGAAGTATGTGGCGGGGAACGCCTCGCGCCGGAAGGACGACTGGTAAGTGTGCTGGGAGTAAGATTCCCTATTGCAGCAGGCTTGGATTTCGCGAAGCTTCGCCGGTTTGCGCTTGCGATGAAGCAGAGGCTTTCAAAAGGGGAATTGCAGTTAATTGAAGAACATGTTGATGCGATAATTACAGCTTGTGACACCGCAGAAAAACTCGGTATCGAATATTTAGAGCTTAACCGAGAGCCGTCGACCTTATCGGGCGGAGAGGCGCAGCGATTAAAGCTGTTATCGGCATTTGGAAATCATATGACAGGGATTCTTTATATTTTTGATGAGCCTTCGAAAAAACTGAGTCAGAAGGAATATGATTATATCATCGGAATGATGCGAGAACTGATAGATGACGGCAATACTGTTTTGATGGTTGAACACAACATGGATCTGATTAAAATTGCGGACTATGTGATTGAGATTGGACCAAAGGCCGGAAATGCAGGCGGATATCTGATGGCAGAAGGAACCTATGAGGATGTGACTTCGCACAACAATTCCATGCTCGGGAAATATGCGGTTCAATATGATTGGTATGACCGTAGAGAAAGAGCTTCATATTCATCTGAGAATACATCGTATTTTGGTGTCGAGCATGTCAACGCCAATAATCTCCACGATGTGAGCGTAACCATTCCAAAGGCCGCCCTGACCTGTATCACAGGAGTCAGTGGCAGCGGAAAATCGACCTTACTGTATCAGGGGATCTTACAACAGATGGAAAAGAGCAATACCTTTGATCAGGTTGTTCTTGTCGAATCGAAAATCGCAGGAGGATCTTCGCGCTCGGTAATTGCAACTTATATCGGAATTATGGACGATATCCGACAAATGTTTGCATTGAGCGAGGCAGCAGTAGCAGCAGGCTTCTGTGAGAAGGATTTCAGCTTCAATACGGGAAGCTTAAGGTGTGAGCACTGTGGAGGGGATGGAAGAATAAAGATTCCGTATACACAGGATTCCTATGGCGTATGCCCGGTTTGTCATGGAAAGCGCTACAACAAGCGCGTGGAGGAGATTTGCTGTGGGGAAAAAAGTATTACACAGGTGCTTGCACTTTCTGTTGATGAGGCAGTAGATTTTTTCACCGGCAGGAACGATGAGATCGCAAAAAAATGTGCGCTTCTGGTTCGCGTGGGATTGTCTTATCTCACGCTCGGTCACAGCACCGGCATTTTATCCGGAGGAGAAGCGGCAAGACTGAAAATTGCAAGCTGCCTGATGAATGCCAATATGAAAAACAGCCTGTTTTTACTCGACGAGCCGACCTGCGGTCTTCATTTTTCGGATATTGACAACTTGATTACACTTCTGTATGAGATGATTGATTCCGGAAATACCGTCGTAGCCATTGAGCACAATAAACGATTCTTATCAGCAGCTGATTACACTATTGTTATGGGGCCCGGAGCCGGAGAAAACGGCGGTCGGGTACAGGAAATCATTCATGCGGATTTACATTGCTGAGAAATATGATAGAATACGAATGGTAGGCAGTTGTGTGGCAGGCACCGATAAATGCCCGAACGGTTTGAGTGCGGAGAAAGGGATATGTAAAAATGCGAATAGATATTGATGTAAATGAGAATTACTCGGACACAGAAGTATCGATTAGGGTTCCGAGACTTACGCCGGAAATTGAAAAGATGATTTATCTGATGCGCATGATGGATATGCAGATTGCAGTGAGAAAGGACGATGAAACCTATCTTCTGGATACGGATAAAATTCTCTACATTGAGGCAATTGACCGGAATACATTCATCTATACGACACAGGAGACCTACGAATCTGATTTAAAATTGTACGAGCTCGAAAAGGAGCTCCTCGAACAGGATTTTATACGGATCAGCAAGCAGAGCATTATCAATCTGAAAAAGGTAAAAAGCTTAAAGGCTGATGTCAATCGTAAGATTCGCGTCACTTTGCAGAACGATGAGCAGATCATTGTTTCACGAATGTACTCGGATGAGCTTCGCAAGAGACTGGGGGTAAAATGATGGAAGAGAACAAAACAATCTATAGTTATGCCGGACAGGTGTTTACCACCTTTGGCGTAATCGTTACGATATTTATTATTTTAGGGATGGTTGTTGGCGAAGAAGCCGGTATGACATCTACCCTATTTGAAGAAAACTTTCATGGCTATTCCTTCGCAACACTTCTTCAACTGTTACTGCTTGCATTTTTTATTACACTTGGACGAATGGTGTTTTTAACAGATCGTCTCATAAAAAGTATGTCGTTGATTGCCAGAAGTATTTGTTTCGTTACATCCGTAATTGTCGTCGTAATCTCATTTGTCTGTCTGTTTGGCTGGTTCCCGCTGTCAAATGTCAGATCGTGGATCGGATTTTTTGGTCTGTTTACGCTTTGTACAGCAATCGGCATTATTGTCAGCAGTATGAAAGAAAAGGCAGAAAACAAAAAGATGGAGCAGGCGCTTGAGAAGATCAGGCAGAAAGAGTTCAAAAAGTAAACATGTATCAGCGATTTAAACAGGAAGAGCCCTTACAACTGTAGGGGCTTTATCTTTTCATAGATAATTTATATACTGCTTGACTATGACGCTGCGTAATAGTTTATGATTCGTTTTGTTACAATAAAATGTTGCGTAGAATAGGAGCAGAAATATGAAAATTGAGTATGTAAATTCATCAGAAATCTATCGAAAAATTCAATTAGCTGATGAAAACAAGAAGGATGATATTTACCGTTATGAGTTAATGATGCCGTTCAAAGGAAAATGGGATTGCTACCACATTCCGATCAAAGCACCGAAGGAGGGGGCTTATGATATCATCATGGCAAGTCAGATGTTGGGACATTTAATTCCGGGAAATATGGATGAGAGCTGCAATGAATGGATTGATGCAATCTCTGACAGTAAGCTGTGGAGTGATTGTACGCGTGTGATTCGTCAGGCACTGGAGCGTTTTGTTGACGCAGGGGTCGAGCTGAAAGTGGATCGCTATCTCTATTCCATCCTTTTGGCGGATCCGACCAGTCCGTATATCATCATGAGCGAAGGCTACAGTGGGGATGGAGGAATCCCGGGATATATTATGGGCTGGCTTGTTCCAAATGAGAATACGAAAAGACGATTGCCGGCAGCATTGGTACATGAAACCAACCATAATGTCAGATACCAGCATATCCAGTGGAAGTCCGATATTACGCTTGGAGAAATGATTGTAAGTGAAGGACTGGCAGAAAACTATGCGACCACGCTTTTCGGTGAGGATTATTTGGGCCCTTGGGTTACGAAGACCGATATGGAGCTAATGCCGTTAATAAAAGAAATCATCTATGATGGATTGGGAGCGCAGGGACTTGAGAATATCAATGCTTATTTGTACGGTGATGAGATGGCAAGAATGCAGCACTTCCCGGAAGTGGGGCTGCCGTATTGTGCCGGATATGCAGTGGGCTATTATCTGGTGAAATACTTTTTGACGAAGACGAAAGTTCCAATTGAACAGGCAACGATTATGCCGGCAGAAGATATTTTGAGTCAGGTGAAAGAATTCTGGACAGAAGAAGTATAATTTTTGAAATTTTTTGCAAATATGTGTAACGAATCGCAAGTTACCGACATTAAAGGATGAGATGAAAGGAGGCGAAAAAATGCAGTCGATGGATGAAATCTATCAAAGATATGCCCGAATGGTGTATAAGTTCCTGTTGGCAAAGACGCACAGTGAACAGCTTGCAGAGGAATTGACGCAGGAGACATTCTATCAGGCAGTGCGAAGCATCGAC
>JAQXMB010000054.1 GCA_029012425.1 bacterium
CAAGCTGACGATCAAGGGCAGCTCGTCAGGTACATCGACAGGAACATCATCGAAGAGCCAATTTACAGATGTGGAGTCCAAGGACGCAAAGGCTGTAGACTGGGTGGTAAAGAAAAAGATCATGACCGGTATCAACAGCACGAAATTCGCTCCGAAGGCTTCCTGCACGCGGGCAGATGTATTTACCTATCTGTATAAGGCAAACGGTTCGCCGATGACACAGTCGAAAAACTGGTTCGCAGATGTAAGAGCAACAGATACCTTCTATAAACCGGCACTTTGGGCGCAGGAGAAGGGTCTTGTGGACTGGGGTATGCTGAACCCGAAGGATGTATGCTTAAAGAGCTATGCCCTGTACTATGTATGGATGAGTGTCGGAGCACCGGAACCGACAAAGAATACGACCTTTACGGATTTTAATGACTGGGTATTCTATGCAAAGGCGGTTGCATGGGCAGAAGAGAAAGGCATCATCCAAAATACAGGAGACAACAAATTCAACGGCGACAGCGCGGTATGCACCCGTGCCGATATCGCTACCTTCCTGTACGGTGCGTATAATAAATAATAAAAATATGCGAAATCCCTTGCAAACAGGCAAAAACCATGGTAGAATATCAACTTGTGAAATAATATTCCTTGCTCATTTACTGATAAAATGGGCCAGAGACCAAAAGGAGGTATAGACGATGCACAAATATGAATTAGCACTCGTTGTGAATGCCAAGATCGAAGACGATGTTAGAACTGCTACTGTAGAGAAGGCAAAAGAGTATATTACTCGTGCCGGCGGAACAGTTACTGATGTCGAGGATTGGGGAAAGAAGAAGTTAGCTTACGACATCCAGAAGATGAGCGAAGGCTTCTACTACTTCATCCACTTTGATGCAGAGGCATCTGCACCGGCTGAGTTAGAAAGCAATGTTCGTATCATGGACAACGTTCTTCGTTTCTTGTGTGTAAGAACAGACGAGGCCTAAGAATAGGAGACAAGTATGAATAAAGTAATACTTATGGGACGATTGACCAGAGACCCTGAGGTGAGATATTCTCAGGGCGAATCAGCAACAGCAGTTGCTAGATATACATTAGCGGTTGACAGACGCTTCAACCGTGCTAATGCAGGTAACGATCAGCAGAGCGCGGATTTTATCCAGTGTGTTGCATTTGGTCGTTCCGGAGAGTTTGCAGAGAAGTATTTACGCAAAGGAACCAAGGTGGTTGTTACCGGAAGAATTCAGACAGGCTCTTATACCAATAAGGACGGACAACGCGTTTTCACAACCGATGTCGTTGTTGAGGATCAGGAGTTTGCAGAGAGCAAAAACAGCTCAAATGGTAGCACCGATGGCGGATATGCACCTGCAGACAGACCGTCACCCAGTGATGCAGGGGATGGCTTCATGAATATTCCGGATGGAATTGATGAAGAATTACCGTTCAATTAATAATTAAAACAGGAGGTAGAGAGTAATGCCTTATAATAAGAGTGACAGAGAAGGCGCACCTGCAAAGAGACGCCCGATGCACAGAAGAAAGAAAGTATGTGTATTCTGTGGAAAAGATAATGTTATTGATTACAAGGATACGAACAAGTTAAAGAGATATATCTCTGAGAGAGGTAAGATTCTTCCCAGAAGAATTACCGGAAACTGTGCAAAGCATCAGCGTGCTTTAACCGTAGCGATCAAGAGAGCTCGCCATGTAGCATTGATGCCCTATGTTCAGGACTAAGAAGTAATTAAAAAAGGACTTCTGTATGATGCAGAAGTCCTTTTTTCTGCGCAATTAAATGCTCCATATTAGCAAATTTGGTGTATTCCGGCAGCCAGACAAGCTTAACGGTACCAATCGGGCCGTTTCTCTGCTTGGCAATAATGATCTCTGCGAGACCTTTATCCTCGGAATCTTTATTATAGTAATCATCACGATAGATGAACATCACAACATCGGCATCCTGCTCGATTGCTCCGGACTCACGCAGATCAGAAAGCATCGGACGGTGGTCCGGGCGCTGCTCAACCTGACGGGATAGCTGAGAAAGCGCAACAACCGGTACATTCAGTTCTCTCGCAAGCGCTTTCAATGAACGGGAGATATCAGAAATCTCCTGCTGGCGGGAATCCGATGACCTTGAGCCGCTTCCGCTCATCAGCTGTAAGTAGTCAATGATAATCAATTTCAAATCCTGATCAAGCTTGTATTTTCGGCACTTGCTTCGAAGCTCGGAAATAGAGATACCGGGGGTATCATCGATAATCAATTTAGATTTACCAATGGTTCCGGCGCCTTCAATCAGCTTTTCCCAATCGGCATCGGACAGATTACCGGAGCGAAGCTTTTGTGCATCCACGCGGGATTCAAGGGAGAACAGACGGTTTACCAACTGCTCCTTTGACATCTCGAGACTGAAGATGGCGGTACACATATCGCTGTGAAAAGCGACATATTGGGCAATATTAAGAACAAAGGCCGTTTTTCCCATAGAAGGACGGGCTGCAACAAGAACCAGATCCGACGGCTGCAGGCCTGCGGTCTTGTAATCCAAATCCAGAAAACCGGTAGCAATACCTGTTACGCTTCCCTGTGTCTTGGAAGCTTTTTCAATCTTATCCAAGGCGTTGAGAACGACCTGCTTGATCGGCACATAGTCACCGCCGCCACGGTTTTGGACGAGATCAAAAATTTTCTTTTCCGTATTTTCAAGAAGAACCTCCGTCGATTCCGATTCCTGATAACAGCTGTTCTCAATCTCTTCATTTACTCGGATCAGTTTACGAAGAAGCGCCTTTTCCTTGACGATATCTGCATAGTATTTTGCGTTGGCGGTTGTAGGAACAGCATCAACGAGATCCTTCACATATTCGAGAGAACGAATTTCCGGAGGAGCATTCTTTTCTTTTAGTTTATTCTGCAGAGTAACCAGATCCACCGGTTCTCTGTTTTCAAATAACTCTACCATTGCCTCAAAGAGAATCCCATACTGCTGATGATAAAAATCTTCTTTGATCAATGTCTCAGAGGCAACCATAATCGCATCACGATCCATAATCATGGCACCGATGATCGACTGCTCCGCCTCGAGAGAGTTTGGCATGGTTCGTTTGATGAGTACTTCTTCTGTTGGCATTTCCTCTTACTCCTCAGATACATGTACCTTGAAAGTACCGGTTACCTTAGGGTGCAATTTAATCTGTACTTCATAGGTTCCGAGCGATTTGATCGGATCCTTTAAGAGCATCTTCTTTTTATCAAGCTCGATAGAGAGCTGTTTTTTTGCGGCTTCTGCAATTTCTTTGGTAGAGATAGAGCCAAAAGTGCGACCATCCTTACCGGATTTCATCTTGACTTCAACCTTGATATCTTTCAGTTGCTCTGCGAAAGCCTGTGCATTCGCAAGATTCTCCTCTGCAACCTTTTGTGCATGTTGATTTTGAAGCTTTAAATCATTGAGATTTTTTCCGGTTGCTTCCACACCAAGCTTCTTGGGAAGAATCATGTTTCTTGCATAGCCGTCACTGACATTTACAATTTCTCCCTTTTTTCCGAGAGATTTTACATCCTCTAATAAGATAATTTTCATACGATAATATCTCCTTCCTCAATCATAGTATCAATTGTCTGTTGAATCAGACGCTTAACCTGAGCAATCGAATAATGCTCTAACTGCGCACCGGCAATGTTCAAATGACCACCGCCACCAAGACGCTCCATAATAATCTGAACATTAATCTCATCGATGGAGCGGGAACTGATATAAATCTTGCCGTGGAACTCTGTGAGAACGAAGGAAGCTTTGATACCGGTGATATTCAGTAATTCGTTAGCTGCCTGTGCACCTACTATGGTAGGGCTTTCAATGTTATCCGTCGGGCAGACGGAAATGGCGAATGCACCACGGTATACTTCTGCATGGCGAACAACCTCCGCCCGGGCTTTGTAATCAGACATATCATTGCGCAGCATTTTTCTTACACGGGTAACTTCGGCACCGCTTCTCTTCAAGTAAGCAGCAGCTTCAAAAGTACGAACGCCGGTTTTTGCCATAAAATTATTTGTATCAATTAATATTCCGGCATAAATACTATCTGCCTCCTGCGGAGCAAGCTTAATGTTTTCATCTGCAAAGTACTGCAAAACCTCAGCAATCATCTCACATGCAGAGGATGCATAGGGTTCAATATATGACAATACAGGACTTTCTATTACATCATTTGACTGTCTGTGATGATCAAATACGACAATACTCTTTGTCATTTTTAATATTTCCGGACATTCTGTGTTCATGGGACGATTGGTGTCAACAACCATAACAACAGTATCCGGAGTACATACTTCAATCGCCTGCTCTCTTGTTAAGAACATATCCGGTTCATAACCGTTTTCAGGAGTAAAGCACTCCCTAAACGGTCGAAGCGAAGAACTGACGGAATTGAGAACAATCTGAACCTTTTTGTCTAATGTGCGTGCTGCGCAGTAAATTCCGATCGCAGCTCCAAAAGAATCCATATCGCTAATCTGATGACCCATAATAATGACATGTTGTTTGGTTTCGATAATACCGCGCAGCGCATGGGCCTTTACACGGGCCTTTACACGGGTATTCTTTTCAACCTGCTGAGCTTTTCCACCGAAATAGGTTACTCGTTCGCCCTCGCGTAAAACAACCTGATCACCGCCACGACCGAGTGCAAGATCAATGGCCATGCGGGAATATTCATTATTCTGAGTATAGGTTACACCGGTATCGCCGATACCGATACTAAGCGTTACAGACATGGTGTTTCCGACTTTAACTGTTTTTACTTCGTCCAGAAGACTGAATTTGTCTTCTTTTAATGATTGCAGATACTCATGGCGGAATACAATAAAGTATTTATCCTTTTCCGTCTTTCTTACTAAAGCATCTACCTTAGAGAAATAGGCGGTTACTTTTCGGTCAATAAGCGCGGCTAACAGGGACCGCTTTACATCTTCGATACTGTCAAGGGCCTCTTCGTAATTATCAATGTACACCTGAGCAACTACCATCTTTTGATTCTCGTAATCTTTGACGAGCTGGGTCATGGATGTCTCGTCAAAGAAATACATGGCAATCAGATAATCCTGATGGTCGGAAATATCTACCATAGTGGAATCGGTAATAATGGAATCAAAATAGATGCGCCGTACAGAAGCGCGCAAAAACTTTTCTTCATATTTTACTTCAAGTTCTAGTTCGCTATTATTTCGCAAAATTTCTTTTGAAATTGTAGGAAAGATGGAAGTGATTGATTTGTGATAATTCTTATCTTTGCCGGAAAGCGCGCAAAACTTTTCATTGACCCAAAGAAGGCGTCCGCTTGAATCCAAAAGTGCATAGGCAATCTCAAAATCATTCAGAAGCTTTTTTTGCACGGTTCCATACTGCGTGGCAAAGCTAATCATTGCATCGATGATGTGAGGCTTATGCCGGTAATATGTCACAGTGATGGCAATGGTATACAAACCGGTAAAGGCAGAAATACAATAACCGGCCTGCTTGTCGATAAAATATAATGGAATGTTCATGACAAGCAGGATAGGAATAAAATAGAGAGGTGTCCATAAATAGGAACGAAGTCTCCCTTTAAACTTTATCGATCGATTCATCTGAATCCTCCTAAGAATTCCAATCAATACATATGACAAATGAAGCCAATATCACAGCTAGTATAACACAAAATGTCTATGATTGCAAAGTCAACCGATGGAAGTCTGATGGGGTTCAAATGTCGAGTATGGTCGGAATATGCGGTGAAAAAAGATTGTACCGTCGAAATGGGATGATTATAATAAAGTTATAGACAGGAAAGAAGGAGGTAGCTTGTGTGGAACAGGTGCGTTATATGATTTCAGACGCTGCAAATATTGTAGCAGTCGAATCTCATGTATTGCGTTACTGGGAAGATGAATTAGAGCTTGCGGTGCCTAGAAATGAAATGGGACATCGCTACTATACACAAGAGAATGTAGATCAGTTTCTGCGAATTAAAGAACTTAAAGAAAAAGGATATCAGTTGAAGGCGATTAAGATCATGTTACAGCAGGGGCAGGGTACAGGGAATCATGTCGTACCGGTTGCCAAACCTACCCATGCAGAAGTGATTCAGGCAAAAAGTAATCCGGAAGAACGAATGGCTCAGTTCCAGGAATTAATGACACAAATTGTCCGAAATGCAATGACGGACAATAATAAGGACTTAAGTAAAGAAATTGGGACAGAAGTTGGAGATCGTGTGCTGAAGGAAATGAATTACTTAATGCGGGAACAGGACGAGCAGGCGCAGGAGCGATATCGTAAATTGGATGAAGCAATTCGAAGCTATGGAAAGAAAGCGCGTCGTGCACATCAAAAAAAGCAACGGGTAAAGCTTACGAAAAAAGTGCCAAGCGCACCGTGATGCGACAGGAGGATTGTATTCGCGTTTCAGGAGAAAGAAAAATGAGTTGAACATAAAAAAGAGGCTGCGTATGCAACCTCTTTTTAAATACATGAATATTATGCTTGCGAATTAGCCCTGGCTGATAGCACCGGTAGGGCATGCACCTGCACATGTTCCACAATCTACACAAGTATCAGCAGCGATCTCATATTTTCCATCGCCCTGAGAGATTGCTCCAACGGGGCACTCACCCTCGCATGTACCACACATTACGCAAGAATCATCAATAACGTAAGCCATTTTATTATCCTCCTTATATTCTCGATATACTAGCTACATAAGCTATAGCGTGTGTTAATTTTATAACAGAAATCAGTGAAATACAAGTCTATATTTGTGAAAAGCGTGTACAAAAGCAAGTACTTTTCGGTTCTCTGTGGCTTCGTGCTGGACAAGCGTAATAAAAATAGTTATAATGGGAAAGCATAATTGCAATATAGACATTAAGGAGGAAATATAAATGGCAGCAACAGTTACTAAGGACACCATGATTGGTGAATTACTTCAGATAGATGAGAGCATCGCTCCGGTACTTCTCGGTATTGGAATGCATTGTCTCGGATGCCCTTCATCCCAGATGGAGACCATCGAGCAGGCAGCTATGGTTCACGGTTTGAATCCGGATGATTTAGTTGACCAGATTAACACATTCTTAAAGCATGAGAAATAATAGATAAGACAGTAAAAAAGCCCGTATCTACCATGTGTAGCGTACGGGCTTTTGTTATTCATTCATCGAAGGTGCGGCTTGAGCAAAGCACTGAAGTGCATTGTGAAGAACAATCTTACGAAAATGCTCGTTAAAAAAGGCTTCTGCGGATTCCAGGTATTTATTCTGAAACGCATATTCTGAAAGCATATTGCAGACCTTGTTGAACTCAACGGGTGAGTGCTTGCTTTTGTGTAAAACCAGATAGTAAATATGGTCGGCAGGATCCAGAAACAGGGAATTATCTCCGTCATAGAAATCCTTCAATACATGTGCCAAGCGGATAATATGTGTAAGGTCCGTGAAAGAGAACAGCTTTACAATATCAGCAGGAGCTTCCATAACCGCAGCATCCTTCGGCCGGGATGATTCAACCATGTTGCCGTCGGCGGGTGCGGGAATTTCCGGAGCAATATCCTTAAGCGGAACAAAAGAAGAACCTTCAAGCTTGGGAGGTTCGTTCATTTCAGGAACGGATTCCCAGGCACCGTCAAAAGAGGAAAAGTTCGAGAACCGGGTATCTAATTCCTCAGGGTATTCAACTTTTGTTACAGTCAGGATTAAAGAACCTTCTGCCATCGGAACGGCTTCTATCATAAGAGGAATATCATCTGCCTCAAAACCAAGCTCATAAGAAGCCTGCTGCATCATATCCCGAAATAAGTTTTTAGCTTTATCAGTGCCGTAGGCAAGTTCTGAAAGCTGAAGCTGCCGGTCGGCAAGATCCTGTCCGGTTAAGGTACAACGAATCTGATGATCATTTATTTTTTCTAATTTCATAGTATCACTTCCTTTAGAGTACAAAAAGTATAAACAATAATCGATTGTTCGTCAAGACAGCGAAAAACCGTAAAAATAAACAAAAAATTTATAAATATTAAAAAAGTATAAACTGAGCAAAATCCATTGCAAAAAAATGCGTAACTGTGGTATAAGGATTTCAAGAGATGCTTTTCAACCGAATGCTTGAAAGAAGGAGCGGTGAGAAGCATGAATCATCAAATTTTGTCAGGCAAATACGAACTGATTGGGCTTTTAGGAGCCGGCGCCGGCAGTCAGGTGTATCTTGCAAGACATAGGAAACTGGAACATTTTCGTGCAATAAAATGTATTTCTAAACAGAGTCTGGCACGATCCCGGTTTCTTCTTGAAGCTGAAATATTACAATCTTTATCACATCCCGGAATCCCAACGATTTATGATTTGGAAGAAGATGAGGACAGTTATTATCTTGTGGAAGAATATGTGCAGGGTGAGTCGTTAGATGCATTTGTTCTTCGCAGACAAAATCTATCCCTTGCGTTTGTTGTACAACTCGCAAGACAGTTATGTGACATCATAAAATATCTTCATAGCAGACCTGTACCCATCGTCTATCAGGATCTGAAACCGGAACATATTATAGTATATGGTAATCAGATAAAAATAGTCGACTTTGGTATAGCTGCTTATATTTCCAAAGAGGGAAATCCATTCCAATCATATGGAACCGAAGCGTATGCAGCCCCGGAAAAGAAAAACGGGACATGCTGTGACGAACGGGTCGATGTGTATGGAATCGGCAAAATTCTCGAATTTCTTTACAATAATTTGGATAAAGAAAATCAAATTTATCATTTAGAAGCACTGATTGAACAGGCAATCGCAGAAAATCCCATGGATCGTTTTTCCTGTGTAGATGATCTGACATCGGAGCTTCTGAAAATTCAGACCATGCATGTGAAAACAGAAAAGCATCTCTTAAATCGAATTGCAGTTATCGGAACAAGACATGGAACCGGAACAACACATATCGCTATCTCGTTCAATGTATATCAGAATCAGGGAGAAATTCCCAGTTACTATTCGGAACAGAATCGTCAGGGCGATCTTTGGCGTATCGGCGAGAGTAGAAAAGGAACGATTGACTCGCATACATCCGTTATCAGATATGGTGCATTCCGCGGAATGCCGATCGGAGAAATGGATCAAATGACAGATTTCAGTGATGGCACCTTGATTCAGGATTGCGGGACATATGAGTCCTCGACAATAGAATTAGAAAACTGTCAGGGGATTATTCTGGTCATAGGTGGAAAATGCTGGGACGAGCCATTGGCAAAAGCTGTCTATGAGAAGCTTTGTATGCATAAGGGGCTGATTCCAATTGTCAACTTTGGCAATGAACAGATGGCAAGGCAATATGCAAAATGCTGGCGCAGAAGTGTGTATTGTTTTCCACTTGATCCGGATCCGTTTGTATTAACGAATGCCAAATGTCGGTTTTTCGAAACATTGCAGAAAAAAGAAGGGTGGTGAAACAATAGGAATCAGTTTGGCAAAGGTGCATAAAGAGCGACAAGTCATAGGCTTTCTTGGCGCAGACAGTGGTATTGGAACAACTCATATCGCAGTTGCAACCGCTAACTACATTGCTTCTGTGCGAGGCGAATCGGTAGCTGTGCTTGAATTAGGGAATCATCCCTGTATAGAGACGATGAATAAAGATGGTCAACAGAAGGAATCGTTCGAACTGGAAGGAGTGACTTATTTCCCCCAACTGATAAGTCATCGATTGCCGGAATTATTGAACGACTGCTACGATTATTACATTCTTGATCTCGGGAGTGATGCCGAAGCCGTGTGGCAGGAATTTCTGCGTTGTAACCAAAGTTATCTTGTCTGCTCGCTCAGCCCGTGGCGCGTGAATCGGACGATAGAGTGGTGCAATGCTCTATCAGGGAACATGAAAAGTATTAGATTAAGCGGTTGTCTCGCTCAGTCAGGATGCTATATAGACAAAAAAAGAATACAGTACCGATATCATGTGCCGGTTCGGACCATGCCTTTTGTCCAAAATCCTTTTCGGATTGCAAAAGAAACATTTTCATTTTTTCAGGAATTGCTATAGGAGGCAGGGATGATTCGTGCCAAATACAAATATATGATAAGAGCAGCAGTAGCAGGTGCTCTTATCATGGCAATTCCTTTCCTGGGTGTCATGGGAAAACAGCGGCGCAGTTCACAGACACTACAGGAAAGGCTTTCCTATTATGAGACACTGCAGGAAGAATATCAATATCTTACGATTTGCGTTTTAACGCAGGATGTTGTGGCAGGAGAGGAGCTGACAGAGACAATGATTCAGGAAAATCGTGTTCAGTCGACCCAGGATCTGACGCTGGCACAGACCGTATCAAGAGAAGAGTTGCTTGGAAAACGGGCAAAGCTTACGATGTCAAAAGGAAGTGCATTGACGCGGGATATGATTTATGAGGGAGACGCTGTCGCACAGGATGAAAGACGCGTCGAGCTGTCAGAACCCGTTCTTCCAAAGACACTGAAGGAAAATGAGTTTATTGATATTCGTATTGTATTCCCTAATGGAGAAGATTATGTAGTTGTAAAGCATAAGCGGGTTTATCGAATCATCCGGGATGAGAATGATTCTGTAAGTGCGATACAACTGCGCCTGCTCGAGCAGGAACTGCTGCGTTATCAGGCAGCGTGTGTAGATGTCAGATCGTATCAGGATACGCGATTGTATGCATTGCAGTATACAGGAGAATATCAACCCGCAGCGACAGAGTATTATCCGGTAAATGCCGCCGTGTTTACTTTGATGCAGTGGGATCCGAATATTGTTGAGCTGTTTGTGGTTGATGCGGAATGCGAACGCAGAAAACTGTTGGAGCTGAATCTGGAAAGCTATTTGCAGGGGATATCAAGCGAGCCGGATGCAATGGCGGATCAGGCAGTACAAACAGATGAGACAAATTATGGGGGAGAATCGCTGACATTATATACCGGGCTGCCGGAGGAATAGAATTTCACAAGAATCCTTTTGGTATCAGGAATAAAGAGGCAAAGATCATGTTCACAGAAAGAAATCAATTATATATTGAACTTCAGGCGGCGGTTGAACAGGGAATTGTGCTGTTTTTAGATGGTGATCCGTGCTCGCCCGCCTATGTAACTCATACGCTTTGTGCGAATGAGGATGCCTGTTACATGAGAGACTATGTATTCGATGAGAAAGGAGGCAAGCTGAAAGAATTAAGATTTGACCGGCTTTCTTCTATGTAAAGGAAAAGAAGAAAAGCAAAATAGTTCGTTTCCGTAAGAAAAGGACAGAGTAATAAAAGCGTTTAACGGTAGAACTATATGTAACAAAGTCCATGTAGAAGTGATGGCGAAAGAAAAAGAACGAAAATCAACAACGATTAAGAGCAGGGAGAGATTCATTTCCTGCTCTTAATTTTCGCTTAATTTTGGTGGAAGCAATAAACTGTTGCGCCAAGGATAAGGTGTGATATACTGATACTGATATGCCAACGAATGGAGGTAGTAATATACATGAAGAAAAAACTGGGGCCGGTAATTGCAGCAGTCATGCTGATTATTGTTATAATATTGATTCTTGTGATTGGAAAAAAAGTGGAGCAGGTGCTTCCCTCCGATGAGATACAGGATCTGACAGAATACTATGGGTTAGAAGAAGCAGATGAGGTAGCTGTCATATGGAACGATGAACTTTCCGGTGTAAAAGGAAAGTTTTCTCAGGGAATGATTTATCTTGACTTTCAGACGGTTCATGATCAATTAAATTCGCGTTTTTATTGGGATGCCAATGAGCAGGTACTTTTGTATACGACAGCAAAAGAGATTGTTCGCGCGACGCCCGGCAATACAGAGTATTATATAGGTAATGACATTGTAAGTGAGTCATATCCGGTAGTGTATGACGAAGAAAATACCATCTATCTTGCAATGGATTTCATTGAGCAATATACCAATTTGGAATACGAATTAATTGAGAATCCGAATCGAATGATTCTTCGTACACAGTGGGGAGAGAGAACCTTTACGAAAGTAAAAACACCAACGCAGCTTCGTGTATCAGACAGTATAAAAGATCCCATTTTGGCGGAACTGCCGAAGGGCGAAGAGCTGATCGTTCTTTCCGAAGCAGAGGAATGGATACAGGTAGCTAAGGATGGAATCATTGGTTATGTAAAGAAAAAAATGATCGATGAGACATATCCGGTGACAGATACCTTTGAGATGAAAAAGGAAGAATTCTCACATCAGCTGATGGAAGAACCGGTCAAACTGCTGTGGCATCAGGTGACTCAGCAGGAGAGTAACTCCCGGGTGGTCAATGTTTTGTCGAATGCGAAGGGCGTAAATGTCATTTCTCCGACATGGTTCTACCTCAATGACAATGAAGGAAATCTGCATTGTATCGCAAGTAAGGATTATGTGGCATATGCACATGAACAGGGTGTTAAAGTCTGGGGATTATTCAGTAATCTTGAAAACAGCGAGGTGGACAGCACTTATGTGCTGACCCACACATCTGTGCGGGAAAATCTTGTAAACCAGATGCTCTCCATGGCATTACAATATAATTTAGACGGAATTAATGTGGATTTTGAGGCACTTAGCGGAGATGTGGGAGACAGCTATATTCAATTTATCCGCGAGCTCTCATTAAAGTGCAGAGATAATGGTTTGGTATTGTCTGTTGACAATTATGTTCCTTCTGCATATACACAGTTTTATAACCGCGAAGAACAGGCCGTATTTGCAGATTATCTGATTGTGATGGCATATGACGAGCATTATGCCGGTTCGGACGAAGGATCTGTTTCATCGATTGGATTTGTTCAGGATGGTGTACGAAATACGCTCGATGCAAATGTTCCCGCTGAGCAGCTTCTTTTGGGATTACCTTTCTATACAAGAATTTGGGCAGAGAAACCGAAGGAGGAAACCGGTGACTCAGCAGAGGCGGCCGCAGACGATTATGTCGGATATGAGCTTAGCAGTGAAGCAGTCGGTATGGCAGAGGCACGAAATAGAATCGAAGCAAACGGTGCAGATATTGTTTGGCTGGATGATATGGGACAGAATTATTCGCAGTATCAACAGGGCGATATCACCTATAAGGTTTGGCTGGAAGATGCGCAGTCGCTTGAGAAAAAACTTCGTGTGGCGACGGAGCATCAGCTTGGCGGAGTTGCTTTCTGGAAAGCGGGCATGGAAACATCCGATGTCTGGGATGTTATTGCAAACGAAATAAAGTAAATCGAATAGGCCCCGTGTCTATTTCATAGAATAGAGAAACAGCTATGAAATAGGATACGGGGTTTTTTATGGAAAAAGAAACTGCAATTAAAAAGAAACTGGAGCTTGCCATGGGAATCATAGTGTTGTGCGCGGCAGCAATTCTCGGTCGACAGGGAGCAAAGCTTGTGAATGCCGATTCTGCGAAAGAACAGGCAGGGTATCATGTAGTCATCGATGTTGGACATGGCGGAATGGACGGTGGAAAGATATCAGAAGATGGACGATTAGAGAAAGATATCAACCTTCAGATTGCGTTAAAACTGAAAAAACTGCTGGTATCACAGGATGTGGAGGTTACAATGACAAGAGAGACCGATTGTGGATTATATCGGGAATCGGATCGAAATAAAAAGGTGACTGATTTACAAAATCGTGTGGCACTCATTGCAAAGGAGCTGCCGGATTGTGTCGTAAGTATTCATCAAAATAGTTATCCGTCCGCTGATGTTCGCGGTGCTCAGGTTTTTTATTATGGACAGTCCGCCGAGGGGGAGGCGCTTGCAAAGCTCATACAGGAAAGTTTAGTAAAACGGGTGGATCCGGAAAATCACAGACAGGCCAAGGCAAATGAAAGCTACTATCTATTAAAAAAGACACCGGCGCCAACGGTAATCGTTGAGTGTGGTTTTTTGAGTCATCCGCAGGAATCGGCGCTTCTTGCAGATGAAACATATCAGGAAAAACTTGTGTGGGCGATGCATCTTGCAATAATGAATTATTTAAATCAGCAGGGAAAGCTGCCGGCTTCGATAACGGAATAATTTTTGTCAAAGGAATAAAATTGTGTTATACTTACGGATATGGAAAAAACAATTCAGACAAAGATGATAACAATTGATCCGCAGTCGATGGATTTGGCGGCGATAAAGACTGCAGGAGATATCATGAAGGCCGGTGGGCTGGTGGCATTTCCGACAGAGACGGTTTACGGTCTTGGAGCAGATGCAACAAATGCAAAGGCATCGGAAAAAATATATGCAGCGAAAGGACGACCGTCTGACAATCCACTGATTGTGCATATCAGTAATATTGAAGCGCTCGAAGGGATTGTTGAGGATATACCAAAGGAAGCATATGTGCTTGCGGAAAAATTCTGGCCCGGACCGCTCACAATGATTTTTCAGAAAAACGACAAAATACCGTACGAGACAACGGGGGGGATGGATACTGTGGCAGTGAGAATGCCGTCAGATCCAATCGCACGAGCGCTGATTGATGCCGCAGGCGGATATGTTGCAGCACCCAGTGCCAATACATCCGGAAGACCGAGCCCAACAACTGCTGCACATGTAAGTGAAGATTTAAGTGGTCGAATCGATATGATCATTGATGGCGGTGCTGTTATGATCGGGCTCGAATCAACGATTATTGATTTTACGGAAGAGATACCGGTGGTTTTGCGACCGGGTTACATTACACTTGAGATGTTAAGAGAAGCGATTGGTGAAGTGCGGATTGATCCGGGATTGATTTCGGCAGATTCAAAGCAGAAGCCGAAGGCTCCGGGAATGAAGTATCGTCACTATGCACCCAAGGCAGACCTTAAGGTAGTGGAGGGAGAAACCGGGGCTGTGATTGATGAGATTAATCGCAGAACCGCTGAGCTTACGGCAGCAGGAAAAAAAGTAGGAGTCATTGCCACAGAGGAAACAAAGCAGGCGTATATCGGCGGAATCGTCATAAGTATTGGGGCACGGGATGACGAGGAGGCCATTGCCAGACATTTATACGCAATCCTGCGGGAGTTCGATAATCTCGAAGTAGATGCTATTTTTTCCGAAAGCTTTGTTAGTGAAAAAATCGGACAGGCGATTATGAACCGATTGCTGAAGGCAGCAGGCCATCAGATTTTGGAGGTATAGAATATGTGGGACAAAGTAATATTTGTATGCCGCAGCGGAACCTGCAGAGCACCTATGGCGGCAGCTCTGCTCGAAGAGTCCGGGGTGAAGAGAAATCTTACAATAGAAGCAAAAGGATTGGTTTGTCTGTTCCCGGAACCGTTGAATCAGAAGGCATCCGCCGTTATGATCAGTAACGGAATACACATGAAGGATTATATGTCTTCTCCCCTGAAGGCAGAGGATGTTGACGACCATACACTGGTACTCGTGATGGAAAATCAGGAAATTGCGAAAGTATTGGACATTATTGGAGAAGAACGCGCATCACAGGTGGAGGTGCTGACGCGCCTGGTTGGAGAAGAATTGGAAATTATGGATCCGTACGGAGCACCGCTTCCATCGTACGGATTGTGTTTTGAATCCATGTCAAAAACGATAAAAAAACTGGCAACCTGGTTTAATGAACAGGAGGGGGATGCATAATGAGTGATAAACGGGCAGACTATATTAGCTGGGATGAATATTTTATGGGGGTTGCGATGTTGTCGGGTATGCGTTCAAAGGACCCGAACACACAGGTAGGAGCCTGCATTGTCAGCGAAGATAACAAGATTTTGTCAATGGGATACAACGGATTTCCGGTTGGCTGCTCTGATGATGAGTTTCCGTGGACGCGAGAGGGAGACCCGATTGAAAATAAATACCTGTATTCCACACACAGTGAGCTCAATGCAATTCTTAATTACAGGGGTGGAAGCTTAGAGGGGGCAAAACTTTTTGTGACGCTGTTTCCCTGTAATGAATGTGCAAAAGCCATTATTCAAAGCGGAATAAAAACGATTGTCTATGACTGCGATAAATATGAGAGTACACCGTCCGTCATTGCATCAAAACGCATGCTGGACGCAGCGGGGGTAAGATATTATCGATATTCACGAACAGGTCGTGAGATTCAGCTAAATGTATAGACATAATTAACAAAAAAATGATATAATAGCTACGCTTATGTGCGAACGAAAAGTAGTATGATTTCAGGTGAAGAGGGAATATGAAATATAAAAAAGAAGTATATCAGTCGTTTGCGATGGTGATGCAGTTTGGCATCAATATGCTGGTTCCGATTTTTGCCTGCACGCTGTTCGGCGCATGGCTTGGTGAGAAAGTTAACATTGACTGGCTGGCAATCCCCTTCTTTGCAATCGGGGCGCTTGCCGGTCTTCGTAATATATTCGTATTTGCGAGGAAAATATATCAGCCGAAAGTGAAGGATAAAAACGATGCTGAGAAGACTCAATGAAGCATTGCCGGGACTGCTTTTGGGGATAATAGGGTATGGCCTTTTGTTCCAGCTGACCGGGGTATGGTTTGTCGATGATAAACTGCTTTATTCCGTGGGCTTGTGGATTGGAATTGCCTGTTCCGTATTCATGGCAGTTCATATGGCAATCTCAATCGAAGATGCTGTTTCTATTGGAACAGAAAACGGAGCGAAACGAAAAGTCATTGCATCAGCGTTGATTCGCTATGTTGTTGTACTGATCGCGTTGGTGGCAATGCTCTACTTTCAGGTGGGAATGCTTCTGCCGGCAGTACTTGGTGTACTGAGTTTGAAATTATCTGCATACACTCAGCCGGTGTTTTATCGGTTGTTTGCAAAAAATAAACACAATGAAGAGGAGTCGGAGACAGAGCCGACACCGATCGTGGAAAAAAATGAATAGATTGGAGGTGAAAGTTTGGGGTATGGAATTTTGATGGCTGCCGATAGTGAGGTAGACTTTATGATTCACGGACTTTTTTCCTATGAACTTTTTGGGCAAACGGTCTGGATCACCACCTCACATATGTGCATTCTGCTGGTTATGCTGCTGCTGCTTGTCTTTTCTGTGGTAGCAAATCGAAAAATAAAGCACGCGACAGAAGTTCCCGATACATTCCAGAATATCGTGGAGCTGATTGTTGAAAAGCTGGACGGTATGGTGGAAAGCACGATGGGTTCCAATGCGAAATATTTTGCAAATTATGTAGGAACAATTTTTTGTTTTATCCTGCTGAGCAATATTTCGGGCTTATTAGGGCTGCGGCCTCCCACAGCGGATTACGGTACAACATTTGCATTGGCATTGATGACATTTTCAATCATCACATTCCAGAAGTTTAAACACCAGCATGTATCCGGTGTGATTAAGGGACTGTGTGATCCATGGCCAATCTGGGCACCAATCAACCTGATTGGTGATTGCGCGATACCGGTATCCATGTCGCTTCGTCTGTTTGCGAATGTGCTCTCAGGCGTGGTAATCGAAGCACTTGTATATACTTTGCTGTCAAAGTTTGCTTTGATTTGGCCGGCAGCATTGCATGTGTATTTTGATTTGTTCTCCGGAGCAATTCAGACATATGTATTCTGTATGTTAACAATGACATATGTTAATCAGGCCATCGAGGATGGCGAATTTTAAAACAAAATTATTTAGTCTAGGAGGAAATTATTATGGAGAATTTCACAGGTACAGATTTTATCTTAGGTTGTTCAGCAATCGGTGCAGGTCTGGCAGTTATCGCCGGTATCGGACCTGGAATCGGACAGGGAATTGCCGCAGGTCATGGTGCATCTGCAGTAGGACGAAATCCCGGAGCAAAGAGTGATATCACCGCAACCATGTTACTTGGACAGGCAGTAGCAGAGACAACCGGTCTTTATGGTCTGGTTGTTGCATTGCTTTTAATGTTTGTAAAGCCTTTAGCAAGATAAGAACTGGAAAGAAAATAACCGGAGAGGAGGTAACACTTCTAAGTTATGGAAAGATTATTTGATCTGGACATGCAACTGCTTCATGATACCGTGTTGCTTGCAATTGCCGTATTCTTCCTGTTTTTGGCAATGTCCTATCTGTTATTCAATCCGGTGCGACAGATGCTCGAGGATCGAAAAAAGAAGATTCAGACAGATCTGGATACGGCAGCCGGAGACAAAGCAGAAGCGGCAAAGCTGAAGGAAATGTACGAAGAGAAGCTGAAAGGTATTGATAAAGAAGCGGAAGCGATTCTTAGCGAGGCGAGACAAAAGGCATTGCACAATGAGGCGAGGATCGTGGACGAGGCGAAGAAGGAAGCAGCCCGCATTATTGCTCGTGCCAACGAGGAAGCAGAGCTTGAGAAGAAGCGCGTAGCAGACGATCTCAAGCAGGAAATGATCTCAGTAGCGGCAGCGATGGCAGCAAAGGTTGTCAGTGCCAATATTGATATGAAAATTCAGAATCAGTTGGTAGACGAGACATTAAAGGAGATGGGTGATTCGACATGGCGAAGCTAGTATCCAAAACATACGGTGATGCATTGTTCGAATTAGCAGTCGAATCCAATCAGCTGGATGCCTATTTAGAGGAGGCAAAAAGCATACAGGAGATCTTTTCGAGTAACGAGCAGTTAAATCGACTGATGAATCACCCGAAAATCGTAAAAGAAGAAAAAATCCAAGTAGTAGAAAACATTTTCAAAGGACGAATCAAAGATGAAATGGTCGGTCTGCTTTGCATGCTGGTTGAAAAAGACCACTGCAATGAAATTCATTCCGTACTGAATTATTTTATCGAACAGGCGAAGGAGTACAAGCATATCGGAACAGCATATGTCACCACGGTGATGCCGCTGGGAGAGATACAGAAGTCCAATATCTATGACAGACTTCTTGAAACTACCGATTATGTGGAATTTGAAATGCACTACGAGGTAGATCCTTCATTAATTGGAGGAATGATTATCCGAATTAAAGACCGAGTGGTTGACAGCAGTATCAAGAGTAAGCTGGCATCGCTCAGCCTAGAATTATCAAAAATACAGTTGAAAGTAGGTGAATGCGCTCCATGAATTTAAGACCAGAGGAAATCAGTTCCGTGATCAAGGAGCAGATTGCCCGTTATGCATCAACGCTGGAAGTTGCTGATGTAGGTACTGTCATTCAGGTGGCAGACGGTATCGCGCGTATCCATGGTTTGGAAAACGCGATGCAGGGCGAGCTTTTGGAATTTCCGGGCGAAGTATATGGAATGGTATTGAACCTCGAAGAAGATAATGTTGGTGCCGTATTACTCGGAGCTAACAAGAATATCAATGAGGGCGATACCGTAAAGACAACCGGTCGCGTGGTAGAGGTTCCTGTCGGCGATGCAATGATTGGACGAGTTGTAAATGCTCTTGGACAGCCGATTGATGGAAAAGGACCGATTGAGACAGATAAATACCGTCCAATCGAGCGAGTGGCAAGCGGCGTAATCTCAAGAAAGTCAGTTGATACCCCGCTTCAGACGGGTATTAAGGCGATTGACTCCATGGTTCCGATTGGAAGAGGACAAAGAGAGCTTATTATCGGCGACAGACAGACCGGAAAGACCGCAATCGCGATTGATACAATTATTAATCAGAAGGGTCAGGGTGTGAAGTGTATCTATGTAGCCATCGGACAGAAGGCTTCAACAGTAGCTTCCATCGTAAATACCCTTGAGGAGTTCGGCGCAATGGCGTATACCACCGTCGTGGCTTCTACCGCCAGTGAGCTGGCACCTTTGCAGTATATTGCACCGTACGCAGGATGTGCAATCGGTGAGGAATGGATGGAGAACGGCGAGGATGTTCTTGTGGTGTATGATGACCTGAGTAAGCATGCAACCGCATACCGTACACTCTCATTGCTCCTTCGCAGACCGCCGGGACGAGAGGCATATCCCGGAGATGTATTCTATCTTCATTCAAGACTTTTGGAGCGTGCAGCAAGATTGTCAGATAAACTTGGTGGCGGATCACTTACCGCATTACCGATCATCGAGACACAGGCAGGAGATGTATCCGCATACATCCCTACAAATGTTATCTCAATAACAGACGGACAGATCTATCTGGAGACCGAAATGTTTAACGCAGGATTCCGTCCTGCAATCAACGCAGGTCTTTCCGTATCCCGTGTAGGAGGTTCTGCACAGATTAAAGCGATGAAGAAGATTGCTGCTCCGATTCGTACCGAGCTTGCTCAGTACACCGAGCTGGCAGCATTCTCACAGTTCGGTTCGGAGCTTGACGATGCGACAAAGGAGACATTGGCACAGGGAACCCGTTTACAGCAGATGCTAAAGCAGCCGCAGTACAAGCCCATGCCGGTAGAAAATCAGGTTGTTATCATCTATGCAGCAACAAAGCGTTATCTGCTCGATATTCCGGTGGATGATGTGCTTCGTTTTGAGAGTGAACTCATTGAGTTTATCGCAACAAAGTATCCGGAGATTCTTGAATCAATCCGCGAGACAAAGCAGATGAATGACGAGACGGAAAAGAAGCTGATTCAGGCAATCGAAGAGTGTAAAAAATCTTTCAAGTAGAAACAAAGGCGGTGAAAAAATATGGCTTCGATGAGAGACATCAAGCGCAGAAAAAGCAGCATACAAAGTACGCAGCAAATCACAAAAGCCATGAAATTAGTTTCTACCGTAAAGCTGCAGAAGGCAAAGCTTCATGCAGAAGCTACTGACCCGTATTTTAACCATATGTACCAGACGGTTACATCTATTTTGGCGAAGTCCGGTAATATTACGCATCCGTATCTGACTCCCGGTGCATCTGACAAGATTGCAGTGGTAGTTATCACATCAAACCGTGGTCTGGCGGGTGGATACAATGCCAATGTGACAAAGCTTGTGATGAACAATAAAGAACTTCTTCCCAAAGACCGTGTGGAAGTGTTCTGTATCGGAAACAAAGGTCGCGAGGCATTAGAGCGTAACGGCTACCATATCAAAGAGGACCACTCGCAGATTATGGAGGCACCTACTTATGAGGATGCAGCAGCCGTGTGTGCCCGTGTGCTGGATGAATATACCAAAGGTGAGATCGGTGAGATTTATCTTGCTTATACACATTTTAAAAATACGGTTGTACATGTGCCGAAGTTAATGAAGCTGCTTCCGGTAGAGTTCTCTGAGGAAGAGATCCAGGCAGCTGACGACAAGCTGATTATGAGTTATGAGCCGAACGAAGAAGAGGCTTTGAATCTGATCATTCCCAAATATGTAACCAGTATTTTCTACGGAGCATTAGTGGAAGCGCTTGCCAGCGAGAACGGAGCCAGAATGCAGGCCATGGATTCAGCTACAAGTAATGCGGAAGACATGATAAGTGATTTGTCTTTGAAATATAATCGTGCGCGTCAGGGCTCGATCACACAGGAGTTGACCGAGATTATTGCCGGCGCAGAAGCGATTAGTTAAATAAAAATAGAAGGAGTGAAACAATGGCAGAAAATATTGGAAAAATCACTCAGATCATTGGTGCGGTCCTGGATATCAAATTCCCTGAGGGACAGATTCCGGAGATTAACGAAGCAATCGAGATTACCCGCAAAAACGGCGAGCGTCTGGTTGTTGAGGTTGCGTCACACCTGGGTGATGATACCGTAAAATGTATTGCCATGGGCCCCACCGACGGATTGGTGCGCGGCATGGATGCAAAAGCAACCGGTGCTGCAATCAGTGTTCCTGTAGGAGAGAATACATTAGGACGAATTTTTAATGTTCTCGGTGAGCCCATTGATGAGCAGCCCGCTCCCACAGATGTGGAATACATGCCTATTCATAGACCCGCTCCCAGCTTTGAGGAACAGGCAACATCTTCTGAGATGTTGGAGACCGGAATTAAGGTCGTTGACTTGCTCTGCCCGTACCAGAAGGGTGGAAAAATCGGTCTGTTCGGAGGTGCGGGGGTAGGAAAAACCGTACTGATTCAGGAGTTAATCCACAACATTGCAACCGAGCATGGCGGATACTCTGTATTTACCGGTGTAGGTGAGCGTACCCGTGAGGGTAATGACCTCTACTACGAGATGAAGGAATCGGGTGTTATTGATAAGACGACCATGGTGTTCGGACAGATGAACGAACCGCCGGGAGCCCGTATGCGTGTCGGTTTAACCGGACTTACAATGGCAGAATACTTCCGTGATAAAGGTGGAAAGGATGTGTTATTGTTCATTGATAACATCTTCCGTTTTACACAGGCCGGATCAGAGGTATCGGCGTTGCTTGGCCGTATGCCTTCAGCGGTAGGTTATCAGCCCACCTTACAGACAGAGATGGGTGCGCTTCAGGAGCGTATCACATCCACAAAGAACGGTTCAATTACTTCCGTACAGGCAGTATATGTGCCTGCGGATGACTTGACAGACCCTGCGCCGGCAACAACCTTCGCGCATTTGGATGCAACCACCGTATTGGAGCGTTCGATTGCAGCACTTGGTATTTATCCGGCGGTAGATCCGCTGGCATCTACCTCCCGTATTCTCGATCCCCGTATCGTAGGAGAAGAGCACTTTAAAGTTGCCCGCGGCGTACAGGAAATCTTACAGAAATACAAAGAGCTTCAGGATATCATCGCAATTCTTGGTATGGACGAGTTGTCAGAGGATGACAAGGTAGTTGTAAACCGTGCGCGTAAGATTCAAAGATATCTGTCACAGCCGTTCCATGTAGCAACACAGTTCACCGGAATGGAAGGAAAATATGTACCCATCGCCGAGACCATCCGGGGATTCAGAGAGATTCTTGAAGGAAAGCACGACGACATTCCGGAGGGATTGTTCCTGAATGCAGGATCTATCGATGAAGTACGCGCCCGCATGAAATAGGGGGTATCGTATGGCAGATGAGAGCAGAAATTTTCAGGTAGAGATTATCACTCCCGAGCGTGTCTTTTACACCGGAGAGGCAACCATGATTGAGTTTACCTCTGTCGAGGGAGAGATGGGTGTATACAAAAACCATATTCCGCTTACAACCGTTCTTGCGCCCGGTATTGTGACAATCACTGAGGAAGACGGACAGAAGAAAGCGGCAGTTCATTCAGGATTTGTAGAAATTCTTGGTGATAAGGTTACACTTTTAGCAGAAATTGCTGAGTGGCCCGATGAGATTGACGGCGATCGTGCTTTGAAAGCGAAAAAGCGTGCGGAGGAGCGACTTGCAGTAAAGGCAGAGGATCTTGATGTTGCAAGGGCGGAAATGGCTTTAAAGCGAGCACTGGTTCGTATCAATTTGAAATAAGCAATCAAAGAGCAGTCGGAAAACAATCCGACTGCTTTTTAATCGTATAGGAAACTTCGTCTCCTACACGATAAAAGCCTCCGGCGAGATGCGCACCTCGCGGAGATGAAGTATATGCTTCGCATACCGCTCGGGCGCGAAAGAGTCGCAAGCGACTCTTTGTTCTATAGGAAAATCAGAAACGAAGAAAAAAAAGTAGGAATTATGATAAAAGAATGTTACAATATCTTTTAGTGTATTTTGTATGAAAAAAATCTATGGTGGGAATAACAATTGAGGGAAAAATTAGGATTAAAACAGCTTGAAAACGAAATATCGATCAGCAAGTATCGAAACATGATAGATCCGGTGCTTGTGACAAAGACGCACGGAGTAAGCGGAAAGCTGTCGATTGCGACCGAATTGGAGCGTTATGCTACAATTGGAATCGATTGTGTATCTGTATGCGTGAACGATTTGGTAGCAGTAGGAGCAACACCGCTGTTTTTTTATGATACCATATCATGTGCAAGACCGAAAAAGGATAAGATTGAAGATCTCGAAGCAGGTGCGGTAACTGAGTGTGAAAAGCTTGGAATCGCCTATGCCGGTAGTGAGATTATGGAGCTTCCGGACATTTTTAACTATGACCAGTATGACATGGTAGGTTTTGCCGTAGGAATTATGGACCGCTCAGCCATGCAGTATAAAAGTACCGTAAAACAGTCGGATGTAATTATTGGAATTGCATCAGATGGATTACATAACAACGGATATGTAATGGCAAAAAAGAAGCTGTTTTTGACAAAGACGAGTATGGAGATTTACTATGAAAATCTTGAGGGAAGTCTGGCAGACCTTTTGATGCAGCCGACCAGATGTTACCGGAATGTATTGGAAAGTATTAAGAATGCGGGAATCACCGTAAAAAATTGTGTGCAGGTATCGCACGGTGGGCTTGAGACTGCGCTGCAGAAGCTTTTGCCGGAAGGATACGGAGCTGTGGTTAAGCAACCGAAGCAGAATATTCCGATGCTTTACCGGATGATGCAGCAAGACGGTAATATTCCGATTGAAAAGCTGCGAAGTACATGTAACATGGGAATTGGCATGTTGTTTATTGTCAGTGAAGAACAGTCCGCAAAAGTGCTCGATGTCATCGAGGAAGCTGGCGAACGACCGGTACCCCTCGGTTTAATTGAAGCAGTCAGTCGGGAGATTCGATATGTATATTAGCCACAGGGTGATTGGAATAGTTTGAATTATTTGTAGATACAATATAGATGATAAAATGACACGAAAGAGTTACGAATAGAAGAAAGGGGTTTCCATGAGCGCACAGGACAAGCTGGAAAATGTATTGCGCGACATCCACAAGTTAATATCAAGAAGCGAACAATATAGTCAGAACCGCATCATTGTTGATAAACAGGAGATGTTCGGACTGATAGACAGACTCAACACCAGTATCTACGAGATTATGGAGGAGTACGAGTTAACCCGTCAAAGCAGAGATAAAGCAGAACGAGAGCAAAAGAAAAAGGGTGACCGGATCATCTGGGATGCAAGTCGCAAGGCAGAGGATATCTATGCTGCATCCGTCATGTATACCGATGAAGCGCTGACCCATCTGCAGACAATTATGGATGAGTCGACAGAAGAAATCCGCAAAGTTCAGGAATCCATGATGCAGGATTTAGAGGAAAAAAAGAAAATGATTCGAGAGAATCAGCTGGAGTTGAAATCTCAATTGCAGGATTTGATTGACACCGAGAAATATCTGTCACTTATTGAGGAACGCAACAAGGAGATTCGCCGTGAAAAAGAGCGTCATAATACCAAATTTGGCCAGTACAAGGAAAAGAGTCAGTTTGCCGACCTGAAGACGGAGATTAAGATTAACAAAGAGTATTTCAAGAATGCGGGCATAGAATTAGAAGAGGATGAGGAAGAACTGCCGGAGAATGCAAAGACAGCAGAAGACGCAGAGGCAGTTGTAAGTGAAGAAAAGAAAGAGGAAGATGCAATTGATTTATCAACTGCCGAATGGGACCTGGATGATATGTCACTGGATTCCCCGGACGATTCCAAAAAGAGAAAACTGCATTTTTTTAAAAGCAAATAATGGACAGCAGCGGAGTATCACCCGCTGCTGTTTTTGCATATTGCACAAAAGAATACAATCGAAATTACATATATTCCACAAAGATTTTTTTTGTCCGTCGAATCACTTGAAAAATGCCTAAAAGATGATAAGATATAGGAAACGGGAAAACTGAAATTAGTTTCTTGGTTTCCAAAAAAGATTCAGGAAGAAAAGTGAGGAATAGTTATGAAACTGTCTTTAAGAGAAAAGGTTTCTTATGGAGTGGGCGCTGTCGGAAAAGATATGGTGTACATGCTTTCAGCAAGCTATGTACTCTATTATTTCCAGGATATTCTGGGAATGAATTCGATTGCCATCGGAATTATTTTAATGGCGGCACGAGTTTTTGATGCATTTAATGATCCGATTATGGGAGTAATTGTTGCAAAAACAAAAACAAAATGGGGAAAATTCCGGCCCTGGTTGTTGATCGGAACACTGCTGAATGCAGTATTTTTGTATCTTATGTTTGCTGTCCCGAGTCAGATTGACGGAGGCGCTCTGATTGCATATGCGGCAATTACCTATATTATGTGGGGAGTCACTTACACGATGATGGATATTCCGTACTGGTCAATGATTCCGGCGTTCACCGAGGGCGGAAAAGAAAGAGAAGGCCTTTCAGCAATGGCTCGTTCTTGTGCCGGTGTAGGCAGCGCACTTACGGTTATTCTTACCATGAAGCTTGTATATGCACTTGGTGGAATCGGAATTGATACGGCAGCAGCAACACAGACAATGATTGAGCGCAACGGATTTAAGTGGACCGCTCTGGCAGTAGCACTTATCTTTGTGATATTTTCACTGATCACATGTATGAATATCAAAGAAAAATCAACCGTAGAGATGGAAACACCGACGGTTGGACAGATGTTCAAAGCACTGCTTCAGAACGATCAGGCAATGACAGTTGTTCTCGCAATCGTATTAATTAACAGTTCCATCTATACAACAAGCAACTTAGTTATCTACTTCTTTAAGTATGACTTTGGCGGAACCGGATGGTATGACAGTTACACACTGTTTAACACTTTTGGCGGTGGAATTCAGATTGTAGCAATGATGCTCTTTTTCCCGCTGCTTCGAAAGTTCCTATCAACGATTAAGTGTTTTTATGTCAGCTTCGCCAGTGCAGTGATCGGATACGCAAGCCTGCTTTTGATTGCATTCGGAACAAATATGGATAATGTATTTGTACTTTTTATTCCGGCATTCTTCATTTTCTCAGCCAACGGAATGCTTTCTGTCTTGACAACCGTATTTCTGGCAAACACGGTTGATTATGGTGAGCTTCGCAACAACCGTCGTGACGAGAGTGTTATCTTCTCAATGCAGACATTTGTTGTAAAACTTGCAAGTGGTGTGGCCGCTATGATTGCAGCAATCTGTATTCAGGTATTCCATATCAGTAAAGATACGGAAGCGGTAGTGGCTGCAACAGAAGGAGCCAATGTCATCGGACTTCGAATGACGATGACGGTTGTACCTGTCATCGGTTTGATCGTAGCCATCGTTATTTTTGCTAAGAAGTATATTCTTACGGAAGAAAAGGTCGAAGAGATTTCAGCGCAGCTGAAGAGTCGAAAAGCGGATTAGTATTATCCGGAAAGTTTTGGGCAACTGCAAAAAAGCGGCTGCCCTTTTTATTATGAATCTATGAGTAACTATTCAGACTCCATCTCGATTTCGCAAATGCTCATCTCGATGCGGATTCTCGTCAAAGAAAATTCCTTGAATCTCATCGTTCATGCTAGCATGACGATGAGATTTAAGGAATTTGCCTTGACTCTGAATAGTTACACATATAGAATAAACATGATGCATAAAATCATATCAAGGGAGGAAATCACGAATGAAGTTATACGACGGAGGCGTCTATCTGATCAATGAAACAGAATTGGTAGCAGACACTGTAGACGCGGCAGCAATACTCCGACAGAAAACAGGAGTAGCATCTGCAAAAGAAGAAGCAAAAAAAGGAACCCTTGCTTACAATATTTTAAAGAATCACAACACATCCGGAAACATGGACGAGCTTCAGATTAAATTTGACAAGCTTACATCCCATGATATCACCTTTGTCGGAATTATTCAGACTGCACGAGCATCCGGATTAGAGAAATTCCCGATTCCCTATGTACTGACCAACTGTCATAACAGTTTATGTGCAGTCGGCGGAACGATCAATGAAGATGACCACATGTTTGGTCTTAGCTGTGCAAAGAAATACGGTGGTGTATATGTACCCCCTCACCAGGCAGTTATTCATCAGTATGCACGAGAGATGCTTGCAGGCAGTGGAAAGATGATTCTCGGATCTGACTCACACACCCGTTACGGAGCACTCGGAACCATGGCAATGGGAGAAGGCGGCCCCGAGCTTGTGAAACAGCTCTTGTCTCAGACCTATGACATTAAAATGCCCGGTGTTGTTGCTGTCTATCTGAAAGGAAGCTTAAAACCCGGCGTTGGACCTCAGGATGTTGCAATTGCAATTATCGGAGAGGTATTTGATAAAGGATATGTAAAAAATAAAGTGATGGAGTTCGTTGGACCCGGTGTCAAGAATCTGAGTGTTGATACGCGTATCGGAATCGATGTTATGACAACCGAGACAACCTGTCTTTCTTCTATTTGGAGTACCGACAGTGCAGTAAAAGAGTGGTATGACATCCACGGAAGAAGCAAAGACTTTGCGGAGCTTCATCCGGCAGCCGTTGCATATTATGACGGATGCATTGAGATCGATTTAGATGAGATTGAGCCGATGATTGCAATGCCGTTCCATCCGAGCAATGCATATACGATCCGCGAGCTCAATGCAAACTTAATGGATATCTTAGATGATTGCGAGAAGCGCGCAAAGACAAGCTTCAGCACTCCTGTAGACTTGAATCTCAAGGAAAAAGTCCGTAATAACCGTCTGTATGTAGATCAGGGAATTATCGCCGGTTGCGCCGGTGGCGGATTCGAGAATATCTGCGATGCAGCCGATATCCTTGCGGGAGCAAGCATCGGACCGGACGAGTTCACCCTGAGCGTATATCCTGCAAGTATGCCGGTATACATGGAGTTGATTAAAAACGGTGGAGCTTCAAAGATTATGCAGACCGGTGCTGTATTAAAGACTGCATTCTGCGGACCTTGCTTTGGCGCCGGAGATACACCTTCCAATAACGGATTCTCAATCCGTCATTCTACAAGAAACTTCCCGAACCGTGAGGGTTCAAAGGTCCAGAATGGACAGATTGCAGCTGTTGCACTGATGGATGCCCGTTCGATTGCAGCAACCGCAGCAAACAAGGGATATTTAACGGCGGCAACGGATTTTGATGTGAACTATACAAAGCCGAGATATTTCTTCGACAAAACAATTTATGAGAATCGTGTCTATGACAGCAAGGGAGTTGCACATCCGGATGAGCCGATCAAGCTCGGACCCAACATCAAGGATTGGCCGGAGATGTCTGCATTGACAGAGAACCTGCTTCTGAAGGTAGTATCGGAGATTCATGATCCGGTAACTACAACGGACGAGCTGATTCCTTCCGGAGAGACTTCCTCATACCGCTCAAATCCTTTAGGACTTGCAGAGTTCACACTCTCAAGAAGAGATCCGGATTATGTTCCGAGAGCAAAGGAAGTTCAGAAAGCAGAGAAGGCTCGTATTGCAGGCGGACATCCTTGCCACGAGATGCCTGAACTCAAAGAAGTTATGGCTGTCGTAAAGACGAAGTTCCCCAAGGCAAATCACGATAACTTCGGTATCGGAAGCACGATATTTGCAGTAAAACCCGGAGACGGATCTGCTCGTGAGCAGGCAGCATCCTGCCAGAAGGTTCTTGGCGGTTGGGCAAACATCGCAAATGAGTATGCGACCAAGAGATATCGTTCTAACCTGATTAACTGGGGAATGCTTCCTTTCATTATTCCGCAGGGAGAGCTTCCGTTTGCAAATGGCGATTATATCTGGATTCCCGGAATCCGTAAAGCCGTTGAGGAGAAGGCAGATGTGATTACTGCATATGCAGTTAAGGACAATGAGCTGAAAGCGTTTACCATGACACTCGGAGACTTAACTGACGATGAGCGTCAGATTATATTAAAGGGATGTCTGATTAACTACAATCGTATTTCATAAGACATCAGATTGGAGAAAAGATGGGGGAACAAAAAGAAGTAAAACAGCAAGTTCCTGAACCGGAAAAGAAGAATTCCGATTGGAATCTCCGGCCGTATCTTGCACTTGGAGCAGTAACCTTTCTCGTATTTTGCTGTTGTATGGCAGTTGTATTTGTGATTTTCAAATATGAATCCGTCAAGCGTGTGTGGGATGTAGTTGCAGGGGTTTTGCAGCCGATCGTAATCGGTGCTGTGCTGGCATATTTGCTAAATCCGCTGATGCGCCGGACAGAAACGCTGCTTAGCAAAGCAATTTTACCAAAGGCAAAGAATCAGGAGAAAACAAAAAAGACGATCCGGACGATAGCAAGTGTCTTTGCACTGCTGGTATTTCTGCTTGTAGTTGTATTTGTATTTTATCTGATTGTGCCGGCTGTTATTGAAAGTATAACAAATCTTGTTAATTCCATGTCGGACAAGGTGGATGAATTTATTGACTGGTATAACAGCCTTGGTGCAACAGAACGAGCACCAAAGCTGTGGGAAACCTATCTGCTCGAGGCAAGTGCCTATATCGAGAAGTGGTTTAACGAATCGATGGTACCGGAGTTAAAAAACTATGCATCTACCATCACAGAGGGTGTGATCGGAGTTTTTGTTCTGCTTAAAAATGTTCTTGTCGGACTGATCGTATCGATTTATGTGTTGATGGAGAAAGAACATTTTGAGGGACTGGCAAAAAAGATTTTATTTGCAATTCTTCCTACCAGGCAGTCAAATAATGCGATTCAGATTGTTCATAAAGTAGACCAGATTTTTGGTGGCTTTATCATGGGTAAGCTGATCGACTCCGCAATTATCGGGGCATTGTGTTTTGTGGGATGTGCCATTCTTCGTATGCCCTATACACTGCTCGTCAGTGTAATCATCGGAATTACCAATATTATTCCGTTCTTCGGACCACTGATCGGAGCCATACCGTGTATCTTAATCATTACGATTACGGATCCGCTTCACGGACTGTATTTCATCATCTTTGTTCTTGTACTGCAGCAGCTTGATGGAAATGTCATCGGACCGAAGATTTTAGGAGATTCCACAGGTTTGTCCTCTTTCTGGGTAATTTTTGCAATTCTTGTCTCAGGCGGATTGTTCGGATTTGCCGGCATGCTGATTGGAGTACCTGCGTTTGCAGTTATCTATTATCTGATCCAGAGATTCATTGCGTATCTGTTGGGACGAAGAAAATTACCGACAGAGACGATGGATTATACCTATGTGACACATGTGGATACAAAAACAAGAGAACTGAAAAGCGATGGATGGGCACATCATGAGCCTTATCGAAAGAAGTCAAAAAAATAAGCCAAAGAGGGTGGTAGGAAAACAATTTTCCTACCGCTTTTTTTTCGCATCTTTTGACACAGAAAGACAGCTATGTTACACTAAACATAAGTATATCTACTGATAGAGGTGGACATTTTGGATAAGTATGAATATAAATTAAAACTGGATGAAATTGAATCCTTGGCAAACGATAAAAACTATGCTGCGGCAGCTGAAATTGCAGATACCATCAACTGGAGAAAAGTGCGCAGTGTCAGTACACTGGTGATGGTTGGTGAAGTATATCAGCAGACAAAACGCTATGAGGACAGTAAAGAGTTGTTCCTCTTAGCCTACGATCGTTCACCGATTGGCAAGAAGATTATTTATCGACTCGCCGAAATTGCAATCGAAGCAGGGCAGTTTGATGAGGCAAAAGAATACTATGATGAGTTTGTGGAGATAGCGCCACATGATACTTATCGCTATGTACTGCAGTATCATATGAGTAAGGCAAAGGGTGAGCCGTATGAGAAACAGATTGAGATTCTGACGGAGCTCAAGGAACAGGAATATACAGAAGAGTGGGCTTATGAGCTTGTGTATCTATACTATCAGGCCGGCATGCGTGAGAAGTGTATCGAGGCGTGTGATGAGTTGATTTTGTGGTTTGGCGACGGGCCCTATGTGGAGAAGGCATTGGAGTTAAAGATGTTCTATCAGCCACTAAGTCCGGAACAGGAAGAGAAGTACCGTCAGTTCCGCAGACAGCGCGATGGAATTATTGAAGTACGGCCGGACGATTATCTGGAATCCGGTGAAATCATACATAATCCTATCAGTATTCCTGAGGTGCATGTAAATGCCGATCGATTTAATACACAGAATTTGCAGGAAGAGCTTGCAAAAGGAATGCAGCAGATCATGGAGGCCACCAGGAAAGAGACTGTAAATGATACCATGGATTCCATTAAAAAGCTGGTGGAGGAAATACCTTATCTGCAGCCGCTTTTAGCAGATGATCAGGATAATTATGATAACCCGAATTTGCCGCATATTGAGACGGACGAGGAGATTGATGGTTCACTTAGTGTGAACTTTCAGGAAATCTTAGGAGAAGAATATGACGGACAGATGAGTATGTCGCTTCCGTCCGGCGGATTACATGAGACACAGATTACCGGACAGATGACAATTGAAGATGTGCTCGCGGAGTGGGAAAAGACAAAACGAGCAGCGGAAATTGTGATGGAAGATGCCGCTCAACGCAAACTTGAATCGGCAAAAGCACGCGCTTTGCAGGAGGCAGGCGATATCATGGATCGCCTGACTGCAGTAATCCCTCAGTTGGATGCAGGTGCAACGACCAAGGAACTGGTAGAGCAGGCATATGAGACGCAGACACCGGAATCGATCGATGCAGCGACGGCAGCCATGGCGACGGTAAACGAGCGTATTCAGGAGGAGATTGACCGTCTGCAGCAGGAGCAGCCGGAAGTTGATTTTGGTGAAATTGGAGTTTCGATGCCGGAACAGCCGGAAGAACAGCTACAGGAAGAAGTCGAGCAGGCGATAGCTGATGCGACAACAGAAGAAATGCCGATAGAAGAGGTTCCCGAGAATCTGCCGGAGGAGACAGATGCGGAGGAATCGTTTGAAAAGCTGATTTCTGAATGGGAGAACATGAAGGATCCGACAACACCATTGCCGGAGATTAGCATGGATCTGTTCGAGGAAGATATGCCGGAGGCACCTGATGTGCGGCAGGACGAGCTGTATACGACACCCGAACCGGTGGACGAGCCGGTTGAGAAACCGCCGGTCCATACGGGAGAATTTATTCCCATTTTGAAACTGGATTCAGAAAGCACAAAACAATTGTCGTATTTTGCAACTGTGGACGGCATGGAGCGGCAAGTTTGTCGAATAATTAATAACTGTGGCGAGTATCTGATTGGAAAAAGAGAGACGCCGCCGGCCAATTTGATTATTGAGGGAGCCTCCGGTTGCGGAAAGACGATGCTTGCAACCAATATTGTAAAGCTTTTACAACAGAAGACAGGAAAACCCGGAAAGTCAATTGGAAAAATCAATGGAGATACGCTCAATCATAAAAATGTTTCCTCGCTGATGGATAAGATCAGCGGAGGATGTCTGATTATTGAGCATGCCGGGGAACTGACAAGAGAAACACAGATTGAAGTTGCAGAATATCTTGCAAATGATACAAGCGGTATGCTGGTGATTCTCGAGGACAATACAGAAGGAATTACAAAGGCACTTGGAAGATGTGAAAGCTTCCGCAATCAGTTTTCAGAGCGCATCACCATTCCGTACTTTACCAACGATGAGCTGGTAGAATTTGCTAAGACCTATGCAAATGAGAACGGGTACGGAATTGATCCGATGGCAATGCTCGCATTGCATACAAGAATTAACAATATTCAGAAGCTGGATCAGGCAACAACACTCGTTGAGGTGAAAGAGATTGTGGATGAAGCCATCGATCATGTCGAAAAAGGTGGATTAAAGAAAGTATTTGGAATTATCACATCGAAACGATATGACGAGAATAACTATGTGATCCTTCATGAGAAGGACTTTGGGGAATAAAAGTAACAAAAACAAGGAGATTGGGAAGAAGTATGGGAAATTTTACAGAACTTGACATGTATCTGTTCAGACAGGGAACACACTATGACATTTATAAGAAGCTGGGAGCGCATCTTATGACGGTCAGAAAAAAAGACGGTGTTATGTTTGATGTGTGGGCACCCAATGCGAAGCGCGTGTGGGTGTTCGGAACATTCAATAACTGGGATGAGACCCAGTATGAAATGAAGCGGTTAGAGCCGGCCGAGAATGGAATCTACGAGTTGTTTGTACGGGGCGTAAAAAAAGGCGATATGTATAAGTACATCATCGAGACCACAGACGGAAGATTGTTATACAAGGCTGACCCGTATGCGAATCAGGCAGAGCTCAGACCCGGAACCGCTTCTGTCGTAACAGATATTACCGGTTTCAAATGGACCGACAGCAAATGGATGCAGGAGCGCGAGACGACGGATGTCTATAAGAAACCAATGGCAATCCTGGAAGTTCATCCGGGTTCATGGATGCGTCATCCGGGACGCGAGGATGATGGATTTTATACCTACCGTGAATTTGCAAAGTCGTTAATTGATTATGTAAAAGAAATGGGTTATACCCATGTTGAGCTGATGGGAATTTCAGAGTATCCGTATGATGGCTCCTGGGGATATCAGGTAACCGGATACTATGCGCCGACTTCCCGATATGGAACACCTGAGGATTTCGCATATCTGATCGATCAGCTTCACAAGGCTAAAATCGGAGTCATTCTTGATTGGGTTCCCGCGCATTTTCCGAAGGATGCACATGGTCTGGCATGCTTTGACGGATCTTGTCTGTATGAATATGCAGATCCGAGAAAGGGAGAGCATCCCGACTGGGGAACAAAGATTTTTGATTATGGCAGAAACGAAGTAAAGAACTTCCTGATCGGAAGTGCCTTGATGTGGATTGAAAACTATCACATTGACGGTTTGCGTGTGGATGCGGTTGCTTCGATGCTTTATCTGGATTACGGCAAATCAGACGGACAGTGGGTAGCAAATCAGTATGGAGAAAACAAAAACCTTGAGGCGATTGAATTCTTCCGTCATATCAATACATTGATCACCGGACGCAATAAAGGAGCGATCGTTGTTGCCGAGGAGTCAACGGCGTGGCCGATGGTAACCGGAGATGCAAAGGATGGAGGACTGAACTTCTCCTTGAAGTGGAACATGGGTTGGATGCATGATTTCCTCGATTACATGAAATTAGACCCTTATTTTAGAAGCAATAATCATCATAAGATGACTTTTGCGATGAGCTATAATGCAAGTGAGCGATACATTCTGGTGCTGTCACATGATGAGGTTGTTCATCTGAAGTGCTCGATGATTAACAAAATGCCCGGATTAGAAGGGGATAAATATGCAAATCTTCGTCTGGCGTATACATTTTTTATGACACATCCGGGAAAGAAGCTATTATTCATGGGACAGGATTTTGCACAGGAGCGTGAGTGGAGCGAGGAACGAGAGCTTGATTGGTTCTTATTGGCCGAAAAGCCGCATCAGCAGATTCAAAGCTATATGAAGGAGCTGTTACATCTGTACCGGAAATTCCCGTCTCTCTATGAATTAGACCACGAGTATAACGGATTTGAGTGGATCAATGCAGATGATACCTATCGAAGTATCTACAGTTATATTCGTAAATCGCAGGATGGAAAAATGTGCCTTGTCTGTGTCATGAACTTTACGCCGGTAGCGCGGGAGGATTACCGCGTCGGTGTGCCGCAGGCGGGAAGCTACCGACTGGTTCTTAATTCCGATGAAGAGCGATTTGGCGGAAACGGGGCGCCCACAGAGACATCTTATAAGGCGGTAAAAGGTGAGTGGGACGGAATGCCGTATTCCATCGGATATTCTCTGCCGGCATACGGAGCTGCTATTTTCTCTTTCAGCTACAGACAGAAGAAAGAAGCCGCAAAAAAAGAGCCGGCAAAGAAAAAAACTTCAACGAAAGCAACAAACAAGAAACAGAATTCCGGCAAGAAAAAATAATCATTCAGAGCCACAGTCTGACGATGTCAGAACTGCTGGCTCTAATTTTTTTTGACCAAAAATCCGAAATAGAAGATATAGCATTTGACAAAGGAGATCGTATATGTACATAGAGCCGGTTGAGACAAGAGGAAGTTTTTCAAATACTCAGATTGTAGGAAGTGCTCAGGAACAATCCGTAAAGCAGAGTGAGAAAAAGCGCGAAACGGGGAATGGAATCGTTCGTGCATCTGCAGAACTGACAAGTGATGTTACATATGGAAAACAGGGCGATAAAAAGGCAAAATCCGCACAGGATATTATGGACAGCGCCGGTAATCTGGATGCGGTTCAGAAGAAAAACGAGATGGTTGTGGGAGCAAATACAACCGACAGCGCTGATGTAGAAAAGCTTCGTGAAGATGGCTTTTCTTTGCATGATACAGATATCCATACGGTCGTAACAGAGACCGATAAAATACAGATGCAGCTTGCCAAAGCTGGCAAGGATACGAGCTATTATTCCGATGATTTAAGCCCGGAGCAGATTGCGCAGATAGCAGGAAACGCGGCACTTGCAAGCCAGTATGAAACGGCAATTGCGCAGGCGCAGGCACTCGAAGCGCTTGGGGAAGGTGCAGTGAAATACCTGATTGATAATGATTTAATGCCAACGATAGAAAATCTCTATCAGGCACAGTACAACGGGGGCAGCGCATATGTAAAGCAGCCGCAGGCAGAAGAATTTGATTCGCAGATGCGTGAGCAGATAACAAAAATAATTGCATCAGCCGGACGGATGCCAACGGAGTCATTGATGGAGGATGCAAAATGGCTTGCGGCAAATAATCTTCCGGTAACAGCTGAGACCATCAATTATCTACAGCAGTTAAAGGATTTGGCGTTACCGCCGGAAAATGGCGAGGTAATAGAAGCCATGCAGGCAGCAGTTGCAGAGGGAAAAACTCCGTCGCAGGCCTATCTGGCAGACGGATATTCTTTCAGTGAGCGTGCGGAAGAAGCAGTCGTTTCTTTGGAACAGGTAACCGACGAGGAGCTGTCCTATGTCCTTTCACAGGGACAGGAACTCACAATAGAAACACTGAAAGAGGCAAAAAATATTCTTAGCGCACAGAACGGTACATCAGAGTCCGGCATGTCATTTTCCGTCGATTCGCTTGCGCTTCTTAAAGCAAAGCGACAATTAGAAGAGATACGGCTTGCCATGACCACGGAGGCAAACTACGGTCTGCTTAAGCGTGGCATGGAAATTGAGACAAGACCACTCGAGCAGCTTGTCGAAGACTTAAAAGCCCAAGAGAAAGCTTATTATGAAGGTCTCTTTGGCGTGGAGAAGCATCCATCCGAAGATCAGCTTGCACTGTTTCAGGAAACACTTAAGACAGCCGAAGAATTGCAAACGATGCCTGCATATGCGATTGGCAGCAGTATGTATGATGGAACGATTGAGAGTCTTCATGCCGCCGGAAATCACATGCAGGATGATTTTACCCGTGCAGGGGAAGCCTATGAGACCATGATGACAACGCCAAGAAGCGACCTTGGAGATTCCATCAGGAAGGCATTTGCGAATGTGGATGAGTTGTTGAAGGCATTGGATATGGAGCAGACGCCTGCAAATGAGCGAGCGGTTCGAATTCTTTCTTATAATCGGACTGAGGTAACGGAGCAGTCGATTCTTGAGATAAAGCTTGCAGACAGACAGGTTCAGCAGGCGTTTGACAGCCTAAAGCCTTCCGTTGTCCGGGAGATGATCAAAGAGGGACTAAATCCGCTGAAGCTGAATATGGAAGAGCTGAATACACAGGCAAATCGCATTGCAGAAAAAATAGGTGCGAACGACGAGGTAACAAAATTCAGCGAATATTTATGGAAGCTTGAACAGAACCATTCCATCAGCGAAAAAGAGCGTGACTCTTATATCGGTATTTACCGGCTGATTCAGCAGGTAGAAGCGGGAGATGGTGCAGCCATTGGAGCATTGGTTGGACAGGGCGCGACGCTTACAATGGAAAATCTGTTGATGGCGGTTCGCTCTGAAAAAAAGGGCAATATGGATTATTCCATTGATGACGACTTTTCAGGTGTGGACGGAGCTATTGTCGGAAAATCCATTACGGATCAGATTAATGCCGCCTATGAGATGGAGTGCTTTAAGGAAGTACAAAAGCTTGCAGATGAGCCGGAAGCCTTTACTGATTTGTTACAGTCGGGTGACTGGCAGCAGATGACACCGGAACAATTGATGGAAAAGCTGATGGAATATGTGCCTGATGACAAGCGGCAGCAGGCATTTGACGAGCAGCTGCTTGAGGATCTGAAAGCTGCCGCCACAGCGCAGGATGCCTGTTATGAGATGCTGGAAAATGCAGATCTGCAGGTCAGTGTTAACAATGTGCTTGCAATGCAGCAGTTTATATATACACCAAATGAGACCTATAAACGCCTGCTAAAGATGTTTGACACCGTCGAAAAGACATCAGAAAGTGAGGAACTGCTTTCTGAAATAGCAAAGATAAAGGAAGAGATACTTCAAAGAATCGGAGAGGATATCCGGACACCGGAAGAGCTTGCAAAGGCACAGCAGACGCTTGCTGAAGTAGCAGAGCACTGCAGCCAGACTTATATGTATGAAGAAGGTATGACCGCGCTCGATCTGCGCCAGCTTCAGATATCTACAAAGGCACTGCAAATCGGTGCAAAGCTCGCAAAAAATGAGCAGTATCAGATTCCCATACTGACCAGCGATGGTGTCGTTGGAGTCAATGTAAAAATCGTAAGAACAGAGCAGAAAAAGGGAACGGTTCAGATTTCTATGCAGGTTCCGGCCTATGGAAATGTGTCCGCAGAATTAAAACCGAAATCGGACCGCGTGGACGGATATATCGCCGCGGATTCCCGTACAGCAGTTGACTGGTTAGAGAGCAAAACCGAGCAGATAAATGCTTTGATCGGAAATGCCGTACCCATTGTATTTAGCGCGCACACCGATCCGGCAGCATTTGCGGTCCGGGGCCGGACACAAACTGCGCAGGTGCAGGAGGAAACTTACCGTGCACAGACGAAGGAACTATATCAGCTGGCAGAGAAAATGATTACATTTTTCCGCGAAGGACTTGCGTAAGAGAGGAAAACAGACGATATACAGTTTGAATGATTAATAGGAGGTCAGCCTATGAAGGTTAATCAGAATATATCAGCAGTAATTTCAAATGCGAATTTACATCGAACAGAGAACAATCTGACCGCATCGATTGAGCGTCTTTCTTCCGGATATAGACTGAACAAAGCAAAGGATAATCCGGCAGGAATGGCAATCGCAAATAAGATGCGTGCACAGATTGATGCATTATCACAGTCAACAAGAAATGCATCCGACGGAACCAGTGTATTGCAGACCGCAGACGGTGCATTGAATGAGACGCATGCAATTTTACAGCGTATGCGGGAACTTGCGGTACAGGCAGCATCAGACTCCATGACACCGTCTGATAAGAAAGCTTGTCAGGAAGAAATGGATGCATTGAAAAAGGAAATTGACCGTATCGCAACTGATACCGAGTTTAACAGTAAGCGGATTTTAGACGGAAGCTTAGACCGCAGAATTTATCCGAGTATCGGAAAAGACCTGGTAATGTCGGCAGTTACAAATTTCCAGACATCGGACAGCGTAACAGCCGCGCAGTATGATTTCGAAATTACCCAGGCCGCAACCAAGAGTCAGTTGTCAAATGTGTCGATTGTCCCCGGCGTGGAAAACAAGGTCGATATCAACGGATATGAAGTGACAATTCCGGCAACCGCATCGGCAACCGAGATATATACTGCCTTAAGAGATGCCGGCGAGATGGCTGGTGTTACCGTAGAATCAAGTGGCGCAAATCAGTATAAAATGACTTCGGTAACATATGGAAGCAGCACGGAGATTCATTGTACGGTAAATGAGAGTTCGGCAGGATTTTTCACAAAGGGAAAAGATATTGCAGTAGATCTTTTTCAGATTGGAGATTTCAAATATGAAGGAATCATTGCTGTCGGACAGTATACGGAAGGCTTTTCGCAGACTGCAACCGTCCAGACTTCAGGAAATAAAGTGACGATCACAGACCTCAACGGTTTTGAAATGATTTTTGAGGTGGACAGCGAGCAGAACGAGAAGATTAAGAATGCCACGAACGATCCGGTCAAGGTGGAATTGGAAGTAACCAATATCGGAAGTATGACCTTGCAGGTTGGAGCACATGAGAATCAGACGATTGATGTTCGAATCCCTGCCGTAGATTGCGAATCATTGTTTATTGATGAGCTGAATGTGATTCGAAAAGGAGGAGCGGATCATGCAATTTCAGCACTCGATGATGCGATTGGCCAGGTAAGCGAAGCGCGATCAAGAATCGGTGCATATCAGAATCGTTTGGACTATGCAGTAACAAGCTTAGAGGGAACCGAAGAAAACATGGAAGCAGCCATCTCCCGCGTGATGGATACCGATATGGCGGAGGAGATGTCCTATTACTCAAACCAGAATGTATTAGATCAGGCAGCAATCTCGGTACTCACACAGGCCAACGATATGCCCCAGCAGGTATTGCAGTTATTGAATTAGAAGGAATATGGGATAATCATATGACAGACGAAAAGAAAAAAGAATTTACCCGCCGTCTGGCAGAATGTAACTCCGGTGAAATGATTGTCATCGAATTTGAGGTGCTTTTTACCTATCTCGAAGATGCATTGGCAATCTTTGACACTGACGCAGACGAATTCAAGCGGACGATTCATTGGGCAGACGCAGTACTTGTCCGATTGCAGGAATCGCTGGATTTCAAATACGAAATCGCTGCGCAGCTCTACCCTTTGTATAATTATGGGCGCAGACAGCTGGCTCTGGCTGTAGCAACACATAAGACAAAGCCGGTTCACAATACCAGACGGGTAATGGAACCGCTCTATCAGGCATTTCAAAAGATTGCAAAAGAAGATGACTCTCCTGCAGTCATGCAGCATACGCAGAGTGTTCTTGCCGGATATACCTATGGCAGAGACTCGCTTGGCGAGGTGCTTTGCGATGTGACTGAGCCGAGAAGAGGCTTTTTTGCATAATTTATTGATACTGCTTCACCGAATTTAACAAAAAACGATAGCGTAATTGAACAGAATTTAATTGATAGATATAGGCGTCGATTAAATCAGGATCTGTTACATTCTCAAAAGTTGCATATACATGATCTAATTCTTTTTTGGTGCGTGCGAGATCGTCGAGCAGGACGGTTAAGCACGCATCTTCTTTTGAATTCTCATTTTGACGAAATAATCGTAACATATTCTCACCTCCGTTTTATAATCCTAATATACGCGCAATGTTGCCAAGTTATTCAAATATAGGCATAATTTACAAAAATGAGAGTAAATTGATAAAAAGAACATGGGAGAAGCCTATGGAAACAAGTATTGCCATGATGGTAATTATCGGAGCCTGTATACTCGTTCTTGCGATCGGATTACTACAGCGAAAAGCCGCATTTTTGCTGCGTTTTCTTGTTCGGGCACTCGTGGGAGCAGTTGCGATCTATGTAACCAACGGATGTCTTGCCACAGCAGGAATTGCCCTTGCGGTTGGGTTAAACATCTGGAATCTGTGTGTGGTTGGAACGCTTGGAATTGGCGGGTTTGGCATGCTTTATGCAATATTACTATACATGAACCTGTAGTATCGCGAAAAATTTTTTTTTCGTGATACTACATGGACAAACATTTTTCAATTCATTATAATCTGCATACAATCTATTAAATCTATTTGCAAATATTTTTCTTAAGATTCATTCGGTAAGTGTTTACCGCGTTTTCAAACAAACAAATTCAAATATCAAGGGAGGAATGTGCTATTCAGACAAAAATAGCAATACTTGATCAGGAGATTGGACCGGGGCTTTGCCGCTATCTGCTGGGACATCCCTCGTGTCTGCAGCCTGTATTATGTTCAGATTGGGAGGAGCTTGAAGATGTGAAGGCACCAATTGCACTTATCGGAGGCAATTACTGGCAGGATGAAGCACGAAAAAATGCTTCTACACAGCATATGTTTCTAATTCCACTAATTGAGAAGGTTCTTTCCCCTTATCAGCCGGCAGACCAATTGCTTCGCCAAATCTATGCGCTGGCATTAGAAAAAGACATCTATCTTCCGGGGTCTCTCTGCGAGTTGTCTGAAAGGGAGGTTGTGGCGGTATGCTCGCCGCACGGATATGATTTCCAGACGGGGTTTTGTCTGGTGTATGGCAGTTTGCAGGCGCAGACAAAGAGAACGCTGTATATCAACTTCCAATACTATAGCGGATATCTCACATCGGAGAATTCGATGCATCTGGGTGCACTTTTATATGAGATTGGCACAGGGAAAAAGACATTGGGAAAATGTTTGCCAAAGTATGTGAACCGATTTGGAAATCTGGAATACATTGCACCGGTGAACGAACCAATGGATTTAGAGGATTTAGAAGGAAAAGACTTTATGAGGCTGGTACAACGGCTGCTGCAGGAATGTGATTATGAGCTGATCGTGCTTGATCTGCCGGTCAGTCCCAAATTTATTCGGGCGGCATATGCCTGTTGTAGCAGAATGTATAGTCTCCAGCGGGAGGGCATACTTTTTCATCAGTCACAGACCCGCCTGCTGGAAGATTTGAATTTGGAAAAAGACGCTACAGATGGGGTGAAATTTCAGATTGTCTGTATGCCAAAGATCAGCGGAAGTATCCGATTGGATGCAACGATGTATGAGGAATTGCTATTTGGCGAGATGGCGGATTTTATCAGGAACAATATCAGTTGATTTATGAGGATAATACATGCAGGAATATGTGGAGTCGATTCGAAAACAAGTCCTGGAACAAATGGATCTTGGAAGTGAACTGTCGGATGAGCAGGTTTTGGAATTTATTGATGAAGCGATTGTGAGCGGACAGCGAGAGCATTGCTCGCTTAATCAGCGTATGTTAGCGCGCGAGCAGGTCTTTTCCTCATTGCGGGGGTTAGATATCCTTCAGGAACTGATTGATGAACCACAGGTCACAGAAATTATGGTAAATGGATACAAAAATATCTTCTATGAAAAAAATGGAAGTCTGCACAAGTGGAACGGACAGTTTTCATCAAAAGAAAAGCTGGAGGATACCATTCAATCCATAGTGGCTGCCGGAAATCGTATGGTGAATGAGGCAGAGCCGATCGTGGATACACGCTTACGGGACGGTTCCCGTGTAAATATTGTGCTCTCACCGATTGCACTTGACGGTTCCGTCATTACGATTCGAAAATTCCCGGAAAAGGCAATGACCATGGACGAGCTTTTGAAGCTTGAATCACTGTCAGAGGAAATCTGTATTTTTTTGAGAAGGCTTGTTGTCGCAGGTTATAACCTGTTTATTTCAGGAGGAACCGGATCCGGCAAAACAACCTTTTTGAATGCGTTGTCCGGATATATACCTTCGGATGAACGAGTGATAACAATTGAGGACTCTGCGGAATTACAGCTGAGCGGAATTGATAATCTTGTTCGATTAGAGACAAGAAACAGTGGCTTAGACAGCGTGTCGGAAATATCTATTCGACAGTTAATTCGGACAGCACTTCGTATGCGACCGGATCGTATTATTGTCGGTGAGTGCCGGGGAGCGGAAGCGTTGGATATGCTTCAGGCGATGAATACGGGACATGACGGGTCGCTTAGCACCGGACATGCCAATTCCTGTCGTGATATGATTGCACGATTAGAGACGATGGTTTTAATGGGGATGGACCTTCCGGTTGCAGCAATCCGTTCGCAGATTGCATCCGGAATCGATGTACTGATTCATCTGGGACGCTTAAGAGACCGCTCAAGAAAACTGCTTGATATTATGGAAGTGGATCGTGTGGAAAACGGTGAGGTAATCCTTCAGCCTCTGTATCGCTATAAAGAAGACGGACAACAGGATGGAAAAATCACCGGTCATTGGGAGACACTTGGAACTTTGCACCACAAAGAGAAGCTGCTAGCGGCAGGACTGGAGGTGTCGGAAAATCGATTATCGTAAGTATCATTATTCTGTCAGGGAATATATCAGATATTTTTTTATTACCGTAGGCATTAGCATTCTGATCAGCTATTTGTTTTATGAATCTGTCTGGGCGATGTTACTTTTTATTCCACTTTATCCGGTACTGCTAAGCGTGCAGAGAAAACGGCTGTGTAAAGTGCAGTACCGACAGCTTCAGGAACAATTTCGCGAGACAATTCGCGCGGTATCGGTTGCTCTTGCAGCAGGATATTCCGTGGAAAATTCGTGGCTTGAGGCAAAAAAGGAGATGGAGCGATTGTTCGGTCCCGATGCGTTGATGGTCTGCGAGCTTCGGCAGATGGTTACAAAGCTGGCACTTAACATGCCGCTGGAGGATTTGTTGGAGGATTTTGCAAGACGCAGTGCCAGCGATGATATCCAAAGCTTTTGCCAGGTGTTTCTGTTTGCAAAACGAAGCGGCGGCGATTTTATTGAAATCATAAGGACAACGGTTCATCGGATTGGAGACCGGTTTGAACTTCAACGACAATTGGAGGCCGATCTTGCGGCAAGACGGCTGGAAAGTCAGATTATGAATGTTGTTCCGCTTGTGATACTCATTTATCTTAAGCTGACATCCCCCGGATATTTTGATGTTCTTTATGGAAATATCACGGGAATATGTGTCATGAGTGCATGCCTTGGAATTTATGTGCTGGCATATGCGATTTCAGAACATATGCAACAGATGGGATTGGGGGCATGAGATGTTTCTGTGTATAGCGGTTGCAGTAGTTGGCGTTGTAATACTTGTGATGAGTGTTTGTAACCAAAAGAAGAAATCGTACCGGATTTACGCTTGTATTCTGCTTGCGAGCGGTCTGCTCGGCAGCATGATGTCCGTCGCAGAGAAGAAAGATGCAGATGACAGTCGTGTCATTGAGAGGAAGGATCCCGGAGAGGGAAGTATTTCAAAGGATTATTTGATTAATGTTGAGGGGCTTCTATCGGATGAACCGTATCGGGTTGTGGTAGAGAACCGTCATTTGACCAAGGTTGAATTGGAGCAGTTATTTGAATCGGCAATTGAAGAGTTTGAACAACAGTTTTTAGGGAACAATCAGTCATTTGATGAGATTCGAAGTAATGTATGTCCGGTAAAGTCGGTGCTGAATGGAAAAGTATCCGTTCAAATTAGTTTTGATCATTATTCTGCAGTCAATCTGGAGGGTCAATTATTAGAAGAACATCTGACGGAATCAGGAACCCCGGTAACGGTACATGCCATTTTTTCTTATGAATCCGTGCAGGTAGAGCATGTCTGTGCGATGATGGTATACCCTCCGGAGAAAACGATTCAGGAACAGTTTTTGACGGTGCTAAATCAAAGACTTCAGGAGTTGAATAAAAAAACAGATGCGACATTGAACTTACCGGAGTTTGTAGAAGGAAGGGCGATCGAGTGGAAACCAAAAAACAAAAGCGACGCTCACATGATACTTTTGCTTGGCATGGTTACATTGATTTTAGTTTTATGGGGAAGAAAGCAGGATTGCAGAAAACAGGAAGTAAAAAGAAAGGATGCACTTATGGAGCAGTATCCGATGATGTTGGATCAGTTGTCACTACTTCTTGGAGCCGGAATGACGATGAGTGGTGCATGGGAAAAGATGGTGCAAAACTATGAAAGAAAATGTACGGCAGCAGAGCTAAATGACAAACCGGTTCCGATTTATGAAGAAATGAAAACGACATATTATCAAATGAAGGACGGGATGAGTGAACGAGCCGCCTATGAAGCATTCGGTAATCGGCTTCAATTGCCGGTATATCAAAAATTTAGCGCCCTCTTACTGCAAAATATGAGAAAAGGAAGTGTAGGACTTAGTAAGGTGCTGACGCAGGAGATGCAGGAAGCACTTGCAAAGCAGGAAAACACGGTTAAAAAACAGGGAGAACAGCTGGAGACAAGACTGCTTTTGCCAATGATGCTGATGCTGTTTCTTGTAATAGTTATCATTCTGCTGCCGGTGCTTATGACGATGTAATAAAGAATATGGGAAGGAGAAATTGATGAAGACAATAGATTTCATTGCAATAAAAGTATGGGAATGTGTGACACAATCAATTCGCAAGCTCCGAACGGATGAAGGCGGGATCGGAACGGTGGAAATGATTTTGATTTTGGTCGTTCTGATTGGATTGGTACTGATATTTAAAGAAAAACTCTCAGATTTAGTGGGAAGCATTTTTGACACCATTGAATCCCAAAGCAACAGTGTATAGAGAAGAAAAGAAATGTGCGAGTGCAGGCAGCGTCACAATTTTTGCCGCATTAAGTCTGCTTTTGGTGGCATCCTTTCTGCTGACATTGTTGGAGGTATCCCGCGTTAGAGGTCTTTTTTCCTATGCAGCCATGAACCGGATGAACGCGATGGAAAGCGTTTTTTCTGAATATGAGCGAACCATTTTTGAAAACTATGGGGTGTTTTTGCTGGATGGAGGATATGGGGAAAGTAGTATTGACTTCTCCAAGATACATACGCGCCTTCAAAAGACAAGTGAGGAAAATATGCGACCGGATGGCGAAAACACATTATTTAGAAGTTCCATGAACTTCTACCGGATGAAGGTTGCGGAATGTCAGGTTGTGGAGTATGTACTTGCAACGGATGAAGATGGTTCACCATTTCGAATGAATGCGGTGGCCGGTATGAAAAAAATGCTTCCGGCAGTGAGTCTGTCCGAGTTTTCCGGTATAGGAGAACGCGCAAAAGAGACAATGACACAGGCGCAGGGTCAACAGTCGCTGATTGATGCTGCGTGCGAAGAGATTGAGAATGCCGAAAGAAATCAGCATCATACATCAGAAGAAGAATCACAGTCGTTGCCTGTTCCGACGGAAATGGAAGAGGTAGAGAATCCAATAGATACAATTAAGGACTTTCGAAGAAAAGATATACTTTCGTTCGTATTGCCGGCGGGAACTTCGGTTTCTACAAAGCAGATACGAATTTCCGAAACCTTAGAGCAGCGGTCTGTTCAAAACGGGATAAATGAATGGAAACCGGAAGCAGATTTGCTGGATGATTACTTTTATCACAAATATTTACAGACTTATTTTTCGTCTTACATGAGTCCGAAGCCCGGATTAACGGTTGGTGATGAGCGGAATCATCACCCGAGAGCGTTGGATTATGAGCTGGAGTACATTGTCTCGGGAAAGGACAGTGACAGAAAGAACTTAAAGGCAGTTGTATCTGAACTGCTGTTGTTGCGTGAAGGAATCAATTACGCATATCTGCAGACGGACGCGGCCAAGCAAAATGAGGCGAGAGCAATTGCAACCGCAATACTCAGCGCTACCGGAATGGTTGCAATGGTTGAAGTTGTTACACAGGGTATACTAGCAGCCTGGGCATTTGCGGAAAGCGTGCTAGAACTTCGCACACTTTTCTCCGGAGGACGGATTGCATGGAGTAAAACAGCAGCTGATTGGAACAGTAATATCAAATGTCTTGGTTCACTTTTGAGTGGAAATGCACGAGCCAAAGAGCAGCCGCAGGGAGAAGACTATGACGGTTATCTAGAAAAGCTGTTGTACCTAAAGACGAAAAAACAGTTAAACTTCCGGGCGATGGATCTGATTGAACAGACCATGAGAAGAAAGACGGGTTCCGAGAAGCTTCGCATGGATGCAATGATTGTGAGCCTGAAAGCACATTTTTGTTATGAAGCAACACCATTATTTTCAAAAATGGTTACCATCCGTGATTTATCGCGGGCAGACTGGAGATTGGAGCAAGATGAAAGCTACAGTTACTTGCCATAAGACAGGAATCAATTGCGCGCCAAAGGATATATATGATGAGATGCCTCTGCAATATGGAAAATATCGGATGCTTTTTATTAACTACAGAAACCCAATGATTGTTCGAAGAAAATCTCTCTCCTTCGAAAATGAGCGGAACAAAAGAGGGGCATCTCATCATATATATCCTGAGGGTTCATTAACGCTTGAAATGGTGGTGATTCTGCCATTATTTATAAGTTTTATGGTATTTTTCCTTTTTCTGTTCCGCGTGCTGGAAGTGCAGATTTGTATTGAGGAGGCACTTCAATATACATCGAGAAGCGTAGCGGCGTCCTGTTATCGCCAGACAAAAGATGAGAATTCCTCGGAAGGAGCACTGCTGGCGAAATCGGAACTGATATTCTTAGAAAAGCTGAGAGAGAATAAATGTCCCGAAAAATTTATTAAAGGCGGAAATACTGGAATCTCATTGCTGACATCGGATTTTTCCGGAGATGAAATCTGTCTGAATGCAACCTGGCATATGACCTTTCCGGTTGCCGTGTTTGGAGAAATCGATTATTTTCTTGTCTCGAAAAGTCAAAGCCGAAAGTGGATTGGAAATACGACACTTCAGAGCCAAGAAGCAGACAGCGAATGGGTTTTTATTACACCGGAAGGGCGTGCTTATCATAGCGGAAGAGACTGTAATTATTTGGATTTAAGTATTCGTTCGGCAAAACGCACGCAGGTTGGAACGCTTCGAAATGGCTCGGGAAGAAAATATACAGCGTGTGAAAGCTGTTATGTGCCGGGAAGCAACACGGTACTTGTAACCGATTACGGGGACTGCTTTCATAGCAGCTTATCCTGTAGCGGATTAAAACGAACAATTTATATGGTTCGTATCTCAGAGGTGGGGAATCGACATGCCTGCAGTAAGTGTATGAGATTACAAACCATGGAACAGGAGAAAAAATGATACAGCAGGTTGTTGTATTGGTTCTGCTTGCCATCTGTGCAAAACACGATATTCAAAATCAAAGACTACATGTCAATGTGATCTTGTTTTTTGGCATTATCGGAATCCTATTGCATATGATATTCAGGCGGCAGACAATAGCGGATATGTTACTTGGAATGTTCATTGGTGCTGCTTTGATACTTGTGAGCAAATGGACCGGTGGAAAGCTTGGCTTGGGAGATGGTTTATTACTTACAGTGGTAGGAATATATCTTGGCTTTGAGGAGAACTTGGTGTTGCTTTTTCTTGGCTCAACTTTGTGTGCACTGTGGGCATTATACCTTGTCGCAGTAAAAAAGAAATCAAAAGAGGATAGAATTGCATTTGTTCCATTTTTGCTTACGGCATATATGGCGATGCTGGTAATGGTGTAATGAAGGAAAAAACAGTAAAGGGAAGTTATACAGTTGAAGCGGCCATTCTTTTTCCACTGTTTCTTTTCATGATGCTTAGGGGATTACTGTATGGAATCACACTTACGAGTGAGGTTCGTCAGGCAGCAGGAAAATGGGAAATGGTAAAAGAGATTCATCCTGTCGATCGGATCCGAAAAGAAGAACTTATCAGAAAGGGGATATCAGGCATTCATGATGATTCAATACCAGAGGAATCTTAAAAACAGCTATATGGTTATTACAGAACAGGGACAGCCGTTAAATCTGGATGGACAGCTGGCAGAAAAGATGATAAGCAGGCAAAACATACCCGGATTACTTTCGTGGGTGACAATGCCCTGTGAAAGAGATATTACTTTTTGGTATAACATTACAGGTTTCCAATCACTGGGGGACTATTTGCAGAAACAATCTCTTGGAGAAGCAGTACTAAAGCATATCATCAGTGCGCTAATGACCTTGCAGGAAGAGCTTCCGCGATACTATCTGAAGGGAGAACATTTGCTTCTTAGTCTTGAGCAGATTTTCCTGGACAATTCCGGTGAACAGGTATTTTTTTGCTACGAACCTTTGTGGAACAAAGAGCCATTTGAGGCATTTAAAGAATTGATGGAAGCGTTACTTCCGGTCATAAACCACAAAGATGCGGAAGCAGTCGCATTAGGTTATGGATTGTATGAAAAAGCATTAGAGAAAAATGCAGATGTGTGGAACTATCTTTTTGAACGCTCTGCCATACCAAAGGAATCTGCTCATCTAGGACAGGTGGAGGTGCCTCAAATTGAAATGGAGGAGACTGAGCCGAAAAATGACAGGAAGTGTTCAAGATTTGATCTCAAAGAAAAACTTAAAGAAAAGGGTACTTACATTTGGTCTCAGTTTCATAAGAAGAAACCTCCGAAAGAAGACCCGATTTATCTTTTTGAACCACAGGAAGAACCCATTTGCGTTCAAAATCCTACGGTATTTCTCGGTACAGGGGAGTGCGTACAGGGACAGTTTGTATATCAGGGTGCAGGAGGCGCATGCAGTTTTACTGTTACGGCAGACAGCGTTCTTATAGGTGGAAATAATGATGCGGCGGATATCAGCTTAGACAGTCCGGGGATTAGCAGAAATCACGCCCGGATTACAAAGGAGGAGGAAAACTATTATTTGGAAGATTTAAACTCCAGAAATGGCACATATTTAAATGGCGCGTTACTCAAGTATAAGCAAAAAGAGAAGCTTTCAATGGGAGATCATGTCTGCTTTGCGAGGGAGGAATTTGTATTCTATTAATGAAACGAGAAGGTTTGTTTGACAGTAACAAATCAAAATGATATGTTTTTTTCATGATGAATATAAAAAAATGGATTAATATAAATACAATACTTATCGCAATCAATGCCATAATATTTGCGGTGTATACGATCATCGGAAGTACGACGGATATTGAATTTATGTATACGCATGGAGCAATGTATCCCGAAGCAGTATGGGGTGGAGAGTGGTATCGAATCATTAGCGCGATGTTTTTGCATTTCGGAGCGGAGCATTTGCTCAGCAATCTGTTTATGCAGTATTTTCTTGGAGATATGCTTCTTCGCGCAGTGAGCCAGTGGCAGTATCTGATGATTTATCTTGTCGCGGGAATCGGTGGAAATCTGACCTCTCTTTTCATGATGGAGATGACCGGAGAATATGCGGTTGCGGCGGGTGCATCCGGTGCAATTTACGGAGTGATTGGTGCGTTGCTTTTGGTGGTGTTAAGAAGCAGGGGACAGTTTGAGGGAATCAGTGTGAAGCGCATGTTGCTTGCAGCGGCTTTATATATCTATTATGGATTTACGACAGAAGGCGTGGATGCATGGGCACATCTCGGCGGTTTAGTGGTCGGACTGTTTGTTACAATGCTCTTTTATCATCGCGCTCCGGTCGAAAATGAGCATTGAGTTTTCAACGGAGATTGTCTATACTGATGATAGATGCAACGATGAACCGCAAAAGGAATGATCGAAGATGAAAGTAAACATATATTATGGAGGCCGTGGGGTATTAGATGACCCGACGCTCTATGTGCTTGATAAAATGGAAGAGGTGCTCTTGGAGCTTCGCGTAAATGTGGATCGCTATAATATCTATGAGCACAAAAGCAGCATCTCCACACTTCCGCAGACGATGAAGGATGCCGATGGAATTATCCTGGCAACAACGGTGGAGTGGCTTGGAATCGGTGGATATATGCAGCAATTCCTGGACGCCTGCTGGTTATATGGTGACAAGGATAAAATTGCCACAACTTATATGCAGCCGATTGTTATGTCGACGACATATGGTGAACGAGAAGCAGAGCTAAGTCTTACAAATGCGTGGGAGACTTTAGGCGGTCTTCCGTGCAGTGGCATGTGTGGATATGTTGAGGATCTCGTGAGCTTTCAGATGAACAAGGATTACGCGGTAATCATTGAGAAAAAAGCAGAGAATCTGTATCGGACGATTTCCCAGAAGATGAAGAATCTGCCGACAAGTAATCAGGCAGTTACAAGAAGTGTGCTTCGTACCGCACAACTGGAACTCACTCCGCAGGAGAGTGAACAGCTTTCAATGTATGTATCGGATGATACTTATGTAAAACAGCAGAAGGAAGATATTGAGCAGCTTGCCGAAAAATTCCGCGGATTGATGGAAAAGACAGCTGCCGGTGAAGAAACTGCCTATGTGATTGACTTTGAATCCCATTTTTCAGGAATTCGTGAGGTGACAGTTAATTATCTGTTTATCATTGAAGGAAGAAAGAAACCGCTCTGTGTTCAGGTGCACAACGGAGAACTGATTTGCCATTATGGGCAGCAGGAGCGCACCGATGTGTATGTTAAAGTAACACCGAACATCTTAGAGACGATCATTGCCGGCCGCATGACCTTCCAGAGAGCATTTATGACCGGCGAGATGACGGCGAAGGGCGACTTTAAGACACTTCGCATGTTGGATGAACTGTTTGTATTCGATAAAGAATAAAATGGATGATAAAGGAGAGGGACAACAATGAGAGACGAAAACTGCATTTTTTGTAAGCTTGCAAATGGAGATATTCCGACAAGAACAATTTTTGAAGACGAGGATTTTCGCGTGATTTTGGATGCATCACCTGCCTCAAAAGGACATGCCTTGATTTTACCGAAAGAGCATTATGCAAATTTGTATGAGATTCCGGAAGAACTGGTGGCAAAGGTTGCAAAGCTTTCAAAGCGCATGGCAATTCATATGACCGAGGTGTTAGGATGTGATGGATTTAACATCGTACAGAACAATGGAGAAGTGGCAGGACAGACCGTATTCCATTATCATATGCATCTGATTCCCCGTTACAAAGGAGAAGAAGACATGCTTCACTGGAAACCGAATAGCTTTGATGATGCAATCATGGATGGGATTGCAAAAAAGCTTGAGGTAAAGTAATTACCCCAAGCCTGATAAAGTATCCTATGACTGATTTAATAGAAAGTCCGATGCAAAGGGCTTTCTATTTTTTTGCGACAGAGTTGATGAGATCAATAATTGTCTTTATGGAATCCATCTGACTGCTCTCTTCCATATGCCTGCGATACGAATCGCGTGATTCATAAAGCTTATTAACTGCAGAAATCAATGTATCCGCAGTAAGTGCTTCCTCTTTCAGAACCATAGAGAATCCCTGTTTTTCAAAGGAATTCGCATTGAGAATCTGATCACCGCGACTTGCGGCAGCAGAAAGCGGAATCAAAAGATTCGGCTTGTGCAGGGCAAGCAACTCGCAGATGGAATTCGCGCC
>JAQXMB010000055.1 GCA_029012425.1 bacterium
GTACTCAAATATAGGCATTAACAAGCTCGAAAACCTATTGAGAGCTCCTAGATGTCCCTTCGTACTATACGTTGGAAATAAAAAGTTAGTAAAGCGAAGGGAGTTTGAAAAGTTCATATCAGAGAGCATAGAAATATAGCCACAAAGCCTACTGGGGAGTGACTATGCGACTATGTACAAAAATGATTGAAATTTGCGCCCCTTTATAGTATAATGTTTAATGCTATTTTGGGGCTTCTTTTTGGAAAGGAGCCGAAAATGGGAAAAGACCTTAAAGGTAAGGAACTTGGCGTTGGAATTGTCCAGCAGGCAAACGGCTTATATGTAGCGAGATTTACAGATAAGCATGGCCGCAGACAGTCGAAGCGTTTCAAGAAATTACAAGAATGCAGACAGTGGATTGCTGATGCAACATATATTGATGAGCATACTGACATAGAGAACGCAACAGATATGTTGGTAGATGCCTGGTTCGAGTATTGGATTAGCGTGAAGAAAAAGACTGTGAGACCAAATACAGTCAGAAATTATACTGAGCGCTATGAGAGGAATATCAAGGCGGTAATCGGAAAGAAACTTCTTACAGAGGTTAAGCCGATTCATTGTCAAAAGATATTCTCAGACATGGCAGATGACGGTTACAGAACCACAACAATCTATCAGACAAGAATTGCCCTCTATAATATGTTGGAATTTGCAAAGGAGAATGATGTCATTATCAATAATCCTTGCAAGAAGTCCGTCAAGAGTGACATGGGAAAACCTTCTGATAAAAAGGAGGCGTTGACGATTGAGACTCAGAAGAAATTCTTGGAGGGAGCGACAGGTCAGAGTTATGAGAATCAGTATAGGTTTATCTTGCAGACAGGTTTGCGTACTGGAGAACTTGTAGGACTGAAGTGGGAAGACATTGACTTCGAGAGTAAGACATTAACGATTCAGAGAAGCATGGAGTTTCGTTACAAAGTTGGTGAATGGAGAGTGGGACCGCCAAAGAGTAAATCTGGCTACAGAACAATTCCATTAACTGATGAAGCAATCAGGATCCTTAAAGCTCAAAAGGAAAAGAATCGAAAGATTAAAGTGATTCCAATGGAATGGTCTGAACAGGTTTTCCTCTGCAGGAAGGGCGAACCGGTAAAGAACAGCACATACGATACAGCATTGTTTAAGATTTGCGACAAGGTTGGTATTAAGCGTTTCTCGATGCATGTGCTGAGACATACCTTTGCTACCAGATGTATTGAAGGCGGTATGATGCCTAAGACATTACAGAAGATCCTGGGACACTCTAACATTGGTATTACGATGAACTTATATGTTCATATAACCGAAGAAGAAAAATTAAAAGAAATTAACCTTGTGGCAGAAGCTCTGAAGGTGGTGTAACCGGAATGTAATTCTATATATCTTGATGCAAAAAAATCATCAATTGGTACACTAATTGGTACACCTAAGAAATTGAAGAGCCTCAGAAAGCCCGTAAAATAAAGGTTTTCAAAGGAGAATATAAATTATGAAACTAGGAATCGTCGGATTGCCGAATGTCGGTAAAAGTACTTTGTTTAACTCGCTGACCAAGGCGGGTGCATTGTCTGCAAACTACCCGTTTGCGACGATTGATCCGAATGTGGGTATCGTATCGGTGCCGGATGAGCGTATTGAAAAGCTCGGTGAGCTGTATCATACCAAAAAGGTGACACACGCGGTGATTGAGTTCGTGGATATTGCGGGACTCGTGAAAGGAGCATCAAAAGGAGAGGGACTTGGAAACCAGTTCCTTGCAAACATCCGTGAGGTGGATGCAATTGTCCATGTCGTTCGCTGCTTCGAGGACACCAATATTATTCATGTTGACGGAAGTATTGATCCGGCAAGAGACATTGAAACCATTAATCTCGAATTAATCTTCTCTGATGTTGAGATTTTAGACCGTCGTATTGCCAAGATCTCGAAACAGGCGCGGATGGACAAGACGCTTGCAAAAGAGCTTGAGCTTGCTGAAGCAATCAAGGCGCATCTCGAGGAAGGCAAGATGGCGAGAACCTTTGCGGTTCCCGATGATGAGGATATGGCAGCGTGGTTTGCTTCCTATAATCTGCTTACCGCAAAGCCTACGATTTACGCGGCCAATGTCGCAGAGGACGAGCTTGCTGATGACGGCGCAGTGAACCCCCATGTTGCCAAGGTTCGTGAGATGGCAGAGGCAGAAAACTCGGAGGTATTTGTAATCTGTGCACAGATTGAGCAGGAATTGTCAGAGCTGGATGATGAGGAGAAAGCAGAGTTCCTTGCAGATCTTGGCGTGGAATCATCCGGTCTTGATAAGCTGGTTGCGGCAAGCTACAGTCTGCTTGGACTGATCAGTTTCCTGACAGCAGGTGAGGATGAGTGCCGTGCATGGACCATCAAGAAGGGTACAAAAGCACCGCAGGCAGCAGGCAAGATTCACACGGATTTTGAGCGCGGTTTCATCAAGGCAGAGGTTGTGAATTATCAGGATCTTCTCGACAATGGCAGTCTTTCAGCAGCAAGAGAAAAGGGAATCGTCGGAATGGAAGGAAAAGAGTATGTCGTAAAAGACGGCGATGTCATTTTGTTCCGCTTCAATGTATAAGACACGCACAGATTTGGTATTGTTACATAGCATAATGTAAGAGAATACCAGGCAGGTGTGGGATGCGGCTGTGTGAGCTTGAAGACAAAGAAGTAATCAATATATCAGACGGTTGTGCATTGGGATGCGTGATGGATCTGGCATTTGATCCAAAGTGTGGCTGTATCGAGGCGCTGATTGTGCCGGGACCCGGAAAATGCTTTGGACTGTTTGGAAGAGAATATGAGATTTTTATTCCGTGGAAATGCATCTGTCGCATCGGTCCGGATACGGTTTTGGTAGATATTGAGGTTGATAAATGTAAGCATAAGGGGTGACATAAAGTGTTGACTTTTGTCACCCTTATTTTTATAATTGAATTAACTGTATTCTAAGGGAAAATTTACCTTGGAAAGCGAGAAAAAAGGAGGAGCTGACATGAAATGTCCGTACTGCAGCAGTGAGAACACAAGGGTAATCGACTCAAGACCCGCTGATGATAATAATTCGATTCGTCGTCGCCGTCTTTGCGATGAATGTGGCAAAAGATTTACTACTTACGAGAAGGTTGAGACGATTCCGCTCATTATTGTGAAGAAGGATAACAATCGCGAGCAGTATGACCGCTCTAAGATCGAGGCAGGTGTTCTACGCGCATGCCATAAGCTTCCGATTTCTGTTTCGCAGATGAATCAGCTGATTGACGATGTGGAGACAGAGGTATTCAATCGAGAGGAAAAAGAGATCCCCAGTATCGTGATTGGTGAGCTCATCATGGACAAATTAAAAGATCTCAATGCAGTCGCATATGTGCGTTTTGCGTCTGTATATCGCGAATTCAAGGATGTAGAGACCTTTATGAACGAGCTGAAAAAGATGCTCGTCTAATATTTTTTGGAAAAAGGTTAAGTTTTGGTACATAGGTCCGATATATTAAATGCAACCCGGTAACAAATGATCAAACATGAGGTAACTGTAATGAACATATCCGCACTTGGTACATATTCAGGATATTATAATTACAACTCAATAAGGATTGACAGGCAGGCGCAGGCCGCACTTCAGGCTCAGAAAAATCAGGAGGAGCTTGCAGCACAGCAACAGCAGCAGAAGACTGTTGACAGCCGCCCGATAGAGCAGAACTTTGGCGCAGAGGATTATGCAAAACAGTATGATTCGCGTGTGACTTATGAGATGAAGGGCGCAGACAGTGACATCAAATCTCTGGATGCCGGCAAAAATGTAGCTGACGGGCAGAAATCACTGATTATGCAGCAGTATCAGTTGTTTATGGGTGAGACACAGGCGCAGGGCAGCGCACAGGCAGCGATGAATACCCAAGCGGTTCGCGGTGTCGAAAATTTTACATTTTAAACAGCAGCTTCTTTTATTTGTAACGAATAAAAGAAGCTTTTTTTTGCATACTAGTCTTGAACCAAAATGATAAGAGAGGTAAAAGACGATGATTTTAACAGAAAAAGAAACAACCGCAATTGAAGATCTTCGCACACAGGAGAAAGGTCTGGTAGACAAATATCACCGTTGCATCAGCGAGGCAAAGGATCCTGTATTGCAGGATTTATTCAAAGAACTGGAGAAAAAGCAGCAGAAGCATTACGATACATTGGGTCAGGTGCTTTCAGGTACAGTTCCCCGTTGCGATTGCAATTGCTCAGCAGGAAAAGAGTATTCTCCCGTCGCAACCTACACAGGAATGAGTGATACCGAGGACAAGACAAATGACTGCTTCCTCGCAACCGACTGTATCGGATCAGAGAAGCTTGCATCCAGCGAGTACAACACGAATGTATTCAATTTTGCAGAGCCGGAGGTTCGCAAGCTTTTGGCTGACATCCAGGTGGAAGAGCAGAGTTATGCAGAGATGCTCTACAAGTACAAAACAGTTAATTCCATGAAATAGGAAAGCTGTCCGGAACGGTTTTAAATCTGTGGTGAAGAAAGAGCGCATTCTTAACGGATGTGGCTCTTTTTTCTTGCGTAATATGGCAAATATGATAAAATAGCTATGGACGAGAGGAGGGGCGCGATGTTTCAGCGGTTTTACCCGAAAGAAGAGATAAACTCAACCTATGAAATTGACTTCGAACAATGGTATGAGTTGGGTTATCGGGGAATTATTTTTGATGTGGACAATACATTGGTAGAGCATGGCGCACCTGCGGATGACCGGGCAAAAGAACTGTTTAAACGGTTACATGCGCTTGGCTTTTCCACGCTGTTGCTCTCAAATAACAAGGAGCCGCGTGTAAAAAGCTTTTGTGAAGCAGTGACCGGTGCGACATATATGTACAAGGCGGGCAAGCCGAACCCGCGCGGATATGAGCAGGCGATGGCGCGTATGGGTACGGATTGCGGCAATACGCTCTTTGTCGGCGATCAGATTTTTACGGATGTGTGGGGAGCCAACCGGGCAGGGATTTATTCGATTCTTGTTCGTCCGATTCATCCGAAGGAGGAGATTCAGATTGTACTTAAGCGTTACCTTGAGAAAATTGTGCTGTTCTTTTATCACAGAAGAAACGGTTAACCGGATTGTATTGCCGGCGGCAAAGAGACTGTCTGCCGGATGGAAAATAAATGATAAGCGAGGTATTGTATTATGAAGATTGCAATTGGAAATGATCATGCAGCAGGCGAATTAAAGCCCGTGATTGTAGACTGCATCAAAGCACTTGGACATGAGGTGATTGATATCGGTGTTGCCCCCGGAGAGGCAGTTGACTATCCGATTCCCGGCGAGAAGGTTGGCCGTCTGGTAGCATCGAAAGAGGCGGATCTTGGTGTATTAATCTGCGGAACCGGTGTTGGAATTTCTCTTGCAGCAAACAAGGTAAAAGGAATTCGTGCGGCAGTTTGTTCAGACACTGCAACCGCCCGTCTCGTTCGTGAACACAATGATGCGAATGTCATCAGCATCGGTGCCCGCATTGTCGGTTCAGAGCTGGCAAAGGATATCGTTACAACCTTCCTTACGACAGACTTTTCCGGTGAGGAGCGTCATCAGCGTCGTATTGACCTGATTAGCAGTATCGAAGAGAATTTTGGAAATTCGTGACAGGTAGAATCCCAATAGGCAAAAAAATCTTGAAAAAGGGCGATATTTATAGTATTATTGTCCTATATGGGCGTGTAATCAATTCATTTGCCGCCGACATAGACATTTAAGGAGGATCATTAGATGATTTCAGCAGGAGATTTCCGCAATGGTGTTACCATTGAGTTAGAGGGAAACATTTATCAGATTATTGAATTTCAGCATGTAAAGCCCGGTAAAGGTGCTGCATTCGTTCGTACAAAGCTTAAGAACATCAAGAGTGGCGGTGTTGTAGAGAAGACCTTCCGTCCTACTGAGAAGTGTCCTACCGCTCGTATCGACCGCAAGGATATGCAGTATCTGTATGCAGATGGCGATTTATTCTACTTCATGGATGTAGAGACCTATGATCAGATTGCATTAGATTCAGCTTCCATCGGAGATGCATTAAAGTTCGTGAAAGAAAACGAGATGGTTAAGATGTGCTCACACAACGGAAATGTATTCGCTGTTGAGCCTCCGCTGTTCGTTGAGTTAGAGATCACCGAGACAGAGCCCGGCTTCAAGGGTGATACCGCTACCGGTGCTACCAAGCCTGCAACCGTTGAGACCGGTGCAACCGTATCTGTACCGCTCTTCGTAAACCAGGGTGATGTAATCAAGATTGACACCAGAACCGGAGAGTATCTCTCAAGAGTATAGTTTTCATTCGAGATATTGAGAAAGTGAGTTGACCTCGGAAAGCAGTGCTTTCCGAGGTTTTTTTCATTTCCTCTTGCGAAGCAACGCCCACAGATATGCGAGTGTGATCGCAATCTGACTTGCAAGCATGCTCCATAAGTAGGCATACAGTCCGAAGCGCGGGAGCAGAAGCAATATGGTCAAAAGACGGCCGCCGCAGCAGAGCAGGTTGCAGATAAAAGTATATACCGTCCGCCCAAGTCCATTTAAGATGCTTCCCAAGGTGCCTGTCAAAAAAAGAAACGGGCACAGAAAACCAAGGCTTTGAATATAGGAGCCGGCAAGCTTGTTATGGAAGAGCAATTGTCCGGTCATCCGACCGAAGAATAAAAAACCAAGACTACAGCAAAGACCTAATATAACGCAAAATTCCACAGTCTGTTTCGTTGCATTTCTGATGTGTCCGTAATCTCCGGTTGCTTTTGCCTGTGAGATGGAAGGAAGCAATAGAACCGACAACGAGCCGGTGAAAACAGTGGGAAGTAAAATGACCGGCATCGCCATACCGGTAAGTATTCCAAAGGTACTGAGGGCGTCTTCCCTGCCAAGTCCGTACGAGATCAACGCGCCGGGGATAAGGATTGCCTCAGCACTGGCAAAAAGGTTTAATATCAGGCGATTTCCGGTTAAGGGAAGCGCAAAGGTGCTGATTTCCTTTGCAAGCTTCGCACGGATATGGGCGCGTCGAAAGGTGAAGGTCGTAATGCAGCATAAGCAGGCTGCAATCTCTCCGCATACGATGCCCCACATGGCATGAGCCGGTGTAAGCGGCAAGTTTTTTTCTCGCAATATGATAAAAAACAGATAGACAGAAAGCACGCGCACAATTTGTTCAAGCAGCTGGGAGATGGCAGGAATTGCCGTCTTTTTTTTGCCGTAATAATATCCGTTAAAGGCTGCGTGCATACAGGCAAACGGCAGCGAGAGGCTTATGATTTTAAGAAGCGAAGCGCAGCTTTCTTCTTTTATGACATGAAGCGCAAGAAAAGAGGCATTTCGGATTAGAAAAAAGCTGCAAAGAATCGACAGACACAGCGACATGAGCATACCACAATAAAGAACCGCATGAGAGGAACTGGCAGTTTTTTTGGCGCCTGAGTAAGTCTCTGTGGTTTGGCTGTCATACTCGGCAACATACTTGGAAATAGCTGTTTGAATGCCGGCTGTACAGAGTGCGAATGCGAGAACAAAAACAGGAAAAACAAGCTGATAGATACCCAGTCCGATAGCACCGATTGTGTGTGAAAGGAATACTCTATAGAAGAAACCAATGACTCTGCTGGATAGTCCGGTTATGGTAAGTAGAATTGTTCCGGAGAGAAGCGGGTGTTTTTTTAATTCCATTGAACGCCCTCACAGTTACAGTGTTACTCCTATTTTATTAGTAGGTATAAAAAGTAGAACTGCGGAATGTTCGGCGGAGGAAAAAAGGAGAAGAATATTTATGATTTATTTGGACCATGCGGCAACGACTCCGACAGCTCCCGAGGTTCAGGCGGCAATGGAGCCTTATTATAACAGGCGTTACGGAAATGCATCCACAGTGTATGAGTTTGGCAAAGAGAGTAGACAGGCGGTAGAACACGCAAGAGAGACAATCGCAAAAACGCTGGGCGTGCAGCCGTGTGAGATTTTTTTTACATCCGGAGGAACCGAGAGTGACAATTGGGCGTTGAAGGCAACAATGGAAGCATACAGTGGATTTGGAAGGCATCTTATTACAACAAGTATCGAACATCATGCAATCGGAAATACCTGTCATTATTTAAAAAAGAATGGCTACGAGGTGACAGAGCTTCCTGTGGATCGAGATGGCAGGGTAAATCTTGAACAGCTCGAGCGGGCGATTCGACCGGATACCATATTACTTTCTATCATGTGTGCCAACAATGAGATCGGAACACTTCAGGATATGGAAGCAATCGGCGAAATTGCAAGGCGAAAAGGAGTACTTTTTCACACAGATGCTGTTCAGGCATATGGACATATTCCGATTGATGTGAACCGATGGAATGTGCACATGCTGTCGGCAAGCAGTCACAAGTTTTATGGACCAAAGGGCTGCGGATTTCTCTATATCAAACGGGGCGTGCGCACGGAGAGTCTGATTCACGGTGGAGCGCAGGAGAGCGGAAAGCGCGCAGGAACAGAGAATGTACCGGGAATTGTCGGAATGTCCGTCGCTGCAAAGCGGGCCTATGCACATATGGAGGAGGAACATGCATATGAGACTTCGCTTAGAGATCGAATGATCGGTCATATCTGCAGAGAAATTCCGGGAGCAGTACTTGTCGGTTCACATACGCATCGATTGCCGGGCAATATCAATATCTGTTTTCAAGGCGTGGAGGCATCAAATCTTGTATTACTGCTTGATGAAGCCGGAATTTGTGTTTCAGCAGGCTCTGCATGTAACAGCGCGTCGCCGGAACCGTCACATGTGCTGCGGGCAGTCGGTCTTTCCGACAAACAGGCGTTTTCATGTATTCGCATGACATTGGGCAAGGATACAACAGAGACAGAGCTTCGATATACATTAAACGCCTTAAAGCATCTTGTAAAAGTATTGAGAAAAGGTTAGAATAGAGCGCAAAGTACCTATTGGGAGAAACGACTGAAATGAGATTGCAGGAATACTTAGCAGCGCATCGACTGATAACAGACGGTGCAATGGGAACCTATTATGAAAAAAAATATATGGAGACGAACCCGTTTCCGGAGTGTGATAATCTGACACGGCCGGAGCGGATTCGGGAAATCCATTTGGAATATTTGTATGCGGGAGCACGCCTGCTTCGGACGAATACCTTTGCGACGAATCCGACTTTCTTTGACAATATGGAGGAGATTATCGCCGGTATTCTCGCAGGTTATCGGATTGCCGAGGAAGCGGTTGCACAGTTTAGAGAGGAGAGCGGCTGTGAGGATGAGATTTTTATTGCAGCTGATTTTGGACCGATCGGAGAGATCGAAGAGCAGTCAACAGAAGAATTATTAGCAGATTATCGGGCAATGATCGATGCTTTTTTTGAGTGCGGTGCACAGATTTTTCTTTTTGAGACACAGCACGACGATAAATATGTGAAGCTGCTTGCCGACGAGATAAAAGCACGGGATAATGACGCCTTTGTATGGGTGAATTTCACCTTTGATATGAGTGGCTACACAAGAGCCGGACTGTCAGTAAAGCGTGTGAATCTGTCAATGGCAGCAGACGACAGCAAAAGTATAGATGCATACGGCTATAACTGTGGCATGGAAGCGGGGCATCTCTATCAGATGCTCGCAGCTGAGGAGGTGTATTGTGATAAGTACCTTGCGGCGCTTCCGAATGCCGGTTATCCGCTCAATCTTCGCGGAAAGACAATCTATACAGAAAATGAGGGTTATTTCGTCAGCAAGAGTATGGAGATTGCCGGGCTTGGTGTGGATATTTGCGGTGGATGCTGCGGTACATCACCAAGCTATATCAAGGATTTGAATGAAGCACTAACCGGTGTGAAAAAGCAAAAAAGAACCATCCGCCCGATTCCTGAAACAGTAAAATCGATGGAGATGGATACCATTGAAATTCACGATACTTTTATGGAAAAGCTGAATGCAGGAAAACAGCCGATTTTGGTAGAGTTAGACCCACCGTTTCTGACAGATGTTAATAAGGTGATGGATGGAGCTGTGCGACTGCGTGATGCAGGTGTGGATTTGTTGACATTGTCGGATTCACCGATGGCAAGAGCCAGAATGGATGCGGGGGCGCTTGCAGCACGAATCATCCGTGAGGCCGGAATTATGGTCATGCCGCACCTGACCTGTCGCGACCGAAATGTGATTGGACTTCGAAGTACACTGCTCGGGCATTATCTGAATAAAATCCGACATCTCCTGCTTGTGACCGGTGATCCGGTTGCACGGGATGCGAGGGGAAATACAACGGGTGTTTTCGATATGAACTCTATTCGCCTGATGGAATATGTCAAAAATCTGAACAGTGAGATTGACTCACCGGATATTTTCCACTTCGGAGGTGCATTAAACTATCACGGAGCCAACCCGGATGCGATAATCCGGCGCATGGAAAAGAAAATTGATAATGGCTGTGAATTCTTTTTGACGCAGCCGATTTATTCTGATGAGGATATTGAGCGAATTGCATATATTAAGAGCCGGATTGATGGTCGGGCAAAAATCTGTTGCGGGATTATGCCGCTGGTCAGCTATAAAAATGCGATGTTTATTCACAATGAGATGGCAGGAATCCATATCCCGCAGGATGTGCTTGTGATGTACCGGCCGGATATGACGAGAGAAGAAGCACAGGAAGTGGCAATTGAATTGTCGTTGTCACTTGTAGAACGACTCCGACCGGTTGCGGATGCATACTATTTTATGACCCCGTTTAACCGCGCGGAGCTTATAGAGGCAATTGTTCGAAAGATGCATACGGAGGACTAAAAGATGACAAGAGAAGAATTTCAAAACCTGATCTCACAGCGTGTAATCGTGCTTGACGGAGCAACCGGAACGAATTTGCAAAAAGCCGGAATGCCGATCGGAGTCTGTCCGGAAAAGTGGATCTTGGAGCACCCGCAAGCATTGATCGACTTGCAGCGCGCGTATGTGGAAGCAGGAACCGATATTGTATATACGCCGACTTTTACCGCAAGTCGTATTAAATTGGAAGAATACGGTTTGCAGGATCAATTGGCAGAGATGAACCGTGAACTGGTGGCACTGTCAAAACAGGCAGTTGCAGGAAGCGGTGCCATGGTTGCCGGTGATCTGACGATGACCGGAAAACAGCTTGCACCGATTGGAGATCTTGAATTTGAAGTATTGGTCGAAGTGTATAAAGAGCAGGCAATGGCGTTGGCACAAGCCGGCGTGGACCTTTTTGTTGTCGAGACAATGATGAGTCTGCAGGAGACGCGTGCAGCAGTGCTTGCAGTTCGGGAAGTGTGCGATTTACCCATCATGGCAAGCCTTACCTATGAGACGGACGGTCGTACACTTTATGGAACGGATGCAAAAACGGCAATGGTCGTACTGCAAAGTCTTGGCGCAGATGCGGTGGGAATCAACTGCTCAACCGGACCGCTTGAGATGATTGATGCCGTGCTCCAGATGAAAGAATATGCGAATATTCCGGTGCTTGCAAAACCCAATGCAGGGCTTCCGGAGCTGGAAGACGGCGTGACTGTTTATCGCATGACACCCGAAGAATTTGCGGCGGCAGGAGCAAAGCTTGTGGAGGCCGGAGCATCGATTGTGGGAGGATGCTGCGGAACGACACCTGCGCATATCCGTGCATTGAAACAGGCAGTGTCAAACCTTCCCGTACCGACGATTTCGACAGAAAAAAAGAGCGTACTTGCGACGGAACGAGCCGTGCTTACCATCGACCTTGACGGATCGTTTTTAGTTGTCGGTGAGCGTATCAATCCGACCGGTAAAAAAGCACTTCAGGCACAGCTTCGTGAGGGTGATCTGGAACTGGTGTGTCAGATGGCACAAGAACAGGAAGAAAACGGCGCTGCCATATTGGATGTCAATATGGGAATGAACGGAATTGATGAGAAGGAAATGATGCTTGCTGCCATTGAAGAGCTTGGTACAGCCACGAGTCTGCCCCTTTGCATCGATTCAAGTAATGTGGATGTGCTCGAGGCAGCTTTGCGCCACTATCCCGGACGAGCACTTGTGAATTCCGTTTCACTTGAGACAGTGAAAATTGAACGACTGCTTCCGATTGTAGCAAAATACGGAGCAATGTTTATCTTGCTTCCGCTTTCGGATGAGGGAATTCCTGCCACAACCGAAGAAAAAAGAGCGATTGTGCGCACAATTCTTACACGCGCATACAGCCTTGGCTTTACCAAAGAAGATATTGTAGTAGATGGCCTGACTGCAACAGTTGGCGCCAATCCGGATGCAGCCTTAGAGTGTTTTGATACAATTCATTATTGCAGAAATGAGCTGGGACTTGCAACGATCTGTGGACTTTCCAATATCTCGTTTGGACTGCCGAACCGGCCGTTTGTCAATACGGCGTTTCTTACAATGGCGATTCAGCAGGGACTGACGATGGCGATTGCCAATCCGTCGCAGGATTTGCTTATGAATGCCGCGTTTGCATCTGATATGCTGCTGCATAAACCGGATAGCGATATTCGCTACATTAACCGTATGCAGGTATACGAAAAGCATCTTGCCAGTCAGGAGCCTAAGGCAGCAGTGAAGAAAGCAGACAGCGCTGCTTCACCCATAAAAGGCAGTGGACTCGGGGTAGTCTATGACTGTGTCATGAGCGGAGATAAGAAAAACATTGTAAAGCATGTGAAGGTGATGCTTGAAAACGGGACTGCCCCGGGAGAAATCATTAACGGCATGCTGATTCCGGCAATCAATGATGTCGGTACGCTGTTCGAACAGCAGAAGTATTTCCTGCCGCAGCTAATCGCATCAGCAGGGGCGATGCAGACGGCGATTGAGTACCTCGAGCCGTTGTTGAAACAAGAGGATGGGCAGGAAGAGATGGCGACCATCGTAATCGCCACGGTAGAAGGCGATATTCATGATATCGGTAAAAATCTTGTCGCACTGATGCTGAAAAACTACGGTTATCGTGTGATTGATCTCGGAAAGGATGTGGCAGCGGATACGATTGTTTCTACTGCCATGAAGGAACATGCAGCTGTCATCGGATTGTCTGCGCTTATGACTACGACGATGATGCGTATGAAGGATGTTGTTGAACTGGCTAAGGAGCGTGGCTGTGACAGTAGAATTATCATTGGGGGAGCCTGTATCACAGAAAGCTTTGCAGAGGAGATTGGTGCAGACGGCTATTCCGCAGATGCTGCAAGCTGTGTAAAACTGGTACAGCGCTTACTGGCGTAAGGCAGACGCCCATTCCGCAGCAAGAACACTGAGGCGCTTGAACTGAGTCAGATAAGACTTCCACTTCATGAAGTGGTGAGTTAACGAACCAGTCTTTGGATGAGTATACAGAATCGGACAAAATATAGAAAAAAATTCAAAATAATAGTTGACAAGTTTGCTTCTTTTCTGTATACTTAACCAAGTCGGGTCGCAAAAGTGACTTGCAAATATGGGATCTTAGCTCAGCTGGGAGAGCATCTGCCTTACAAGCAGAGGGTCATAGGTTCGAGCCCTATAGGTCCCATACTTAACAAAATATGGCGAGATGGCTCAACTGGCTAGAGCGTCCGGTTCATACCCGGGAGGTTGAGAGTTCGAGTCTCTCTCTCGCTATTTACCCTTGGATATTTTTCCAAGGGTTTTTTCTTGCTCAAAAATCTCGCAAACCCTTGAAAAATGGGCATTTCTTGGATATTCTCAAAAATCACACCGGACTGAAATTGACTACTCTTTTCGTGTATTATCTAATAAAAATGGGGGAACTTGGAGAAACCGATTTTCGGACCTGATTTTAATGTCGTGACTTGATTGGAAACTTCTTTTGATTTCGGT
>JAQXMB010000056.1 GCA_029012425.1 bacterium
AAGTTATACATGTAGTGGTTGGAAATGATGGAGAATATATTTATATAATAACTGCGTATTATCCAAACACTGCAAAATTTGAAGATGATTTGAAAACTAGAAAGGGGCGTTGATTATGTGCATGTTTTGTAAATGTGATACGGTGAAAGAAAGCACAACAACCCATGTTGTGAATTATAACGGCTGTGTAATCGTGATTAAGAATGTACCTTGCGAGGAGTGCGAGCAGTGCGGCGAAAAGTTCTACACTGACGAAGTAGCCGAGCAACTGGAAAAAATGGTTGATTCAGCGAAGAAGCTGATGCAGGAAATTTCTGTTATCGATTATTCAAAAGTGGCATAATGTACAAATACGAGAGAATAATATATTGGTCAGAAGCAGATATGAAATTCATCGTTGAGGTTCCGGAACTCGCTGGATGCATGGCAGATGGAAAGACAGCTGTAGAGGCTCTGGAGAATGTGGAGCTTATTATTTCGGAGTGGATAGAAACCGTTAAGGAGTTAGGGAGAGAGATTCCGCAACCTAAGGGAAAATTGATGTATGCATAACGATCAAGAGAGCCGCCAGAAATGGCGGTTTTTCTGTTTATGATTGACAGAATGAAAAAGAAATGTTTTATAATAAATTATAGTCGCTATCCGTGTGGTGGATCTGGCTGCTTGCGGCGTGGTGGCTTTAGTGGTGCCTTGGGCGTATTCTATATCCATTATATGAGATTGAGAGTTTATTATAAAAATATATCCTTGACAGATAAAAGGTAATGTGATTATTATACCAGACTTGGGGAGTTGAACTGTAAAATATGGTGCTAAGCCACAGATTATAACCTATGGCTTAGCATTTTTTGCATACCGCTCGTGCGTCCCCTCCGGCAGTAAGAAATTAGACTAAGATAATAGAACTGAATTTCTATATGAACTAGGTGTGATTCCATATTTTTTTTTGAATGCACGATTAAAATAAGATAGATTATCGAATCCTACCATCTGTGCGATTGCGAGAACTGTCTCGTCAGACTGTAACAGAAGTCGTGTTGCCATTGTGAGTCGGTATTCATTCAGATAGGTTGTGAATGAGGTTCCCATTGTCTGCTTAAAGAATTTCATAAAGTGAGATTCTGAAAAACCCGCGAGGGATGCCATATCAGAAATCGACATATGTGAAGCATAGTGCAGTTCCACATGCTTGATTACAGATTTGAGCTTTTCAATATTTTTTCTTCCGCTGTTTGAGCAATGGCGGTCACTGCATACAGTATATAATGCAAAAAACAAAGAAAACAGATTTCCCTTGAGTGCAAGCGGATAGCCGGCAGGGAAAGATTTTCCGATATTATCGTTACGGTCAAGGCTTGCCCTGACAGTTGTATAAGCACTGTCATTTTTATTCAATACAACCGGACAATCAAAACGGAATTCAAAAAATGGCTTTATGAACTGCTGGTAGCTGTGATCCTCTCCGGATGATTCGAGAAGAATGGGATGAAAAATGATATTTTCGTACTCCATGGATTCTCCGGGAATCTGGCTGATTGCATGCAGCCGCCCGGGCAGAATAATAACAACCTGCTCAGCGTGCACGGTGTAGTCAATAAAATCGACTGTCACAGTTCCGGTTCCTTTTTTTACATAGATAAACTCAAACTCGTCATGCCAGTGAAGTGGAACCTGAATAAAATCAAGTGGAATCGAGCATAGATAAGTGTTATAGGGGAAGTCTGCGTCAAAATGGGATTTCTTCTCGTGATAGGATTCGTATTCTGGAATGTTCATTTTTACCTCTTATATTTGAAATATGATAGGATTGTACTATATTTGAGCAGAATACTGCAAGCATTTTTGCAAAAAAGAAATTATACTAGGCGTATCAATTAATATAGTAGATGCATGATTTGTTGAAAAAGGAGAAGAACCATGACAGTTAATGAATATGTAAAGAAGAGATTTGGTCGCTATATGGACCAGTGTACAAATGAAGAGATTTATACTGCATTACTCGAGTATGTAAAGGATGCGGCAAAGGCAAAGGAAAAGCATGATGAGAAGAAGAAGCTGTACTATATTTCGGCAGAGTTCTTAATCGGAAAGCTTTTATCAAATAATTTGATTAACCTCGGACTTTATGACGAGGTAAAGAAGGAGCTTGAAGCGTGCGGGAAGTCATTGGCACAGATTGAGGATGTTGAGCCCGAGCCTTCACTTGGTAACGGTGGACTTGGAAGACTGGCAGCCTGCTTTTTGGATTCGATTGCAACACTTGGTCTCAATGGAGACGGTGTTGGTCTGAATTATCATTACGGTTTGTTCAAACAGGTATTTGATAATAATCTCCAGAAAGAGACACCCAATCCCTGGATTAATGACACCTGCTGGCTGAATCCTACTGACAAAACCTATCAGGTAGAGTTCGGTGGATTTACACTTACCTCCCGTATGTATGATATTGATGTGGCAGGTTATGAGAACCGCACGAATAAGCTTCACTTATTTGATGTTGAGACGGTAGATGATAAAATGGTTGGTTCGGACAGTATCGACTTTAATAAAGAAGATATTGCAAAGAACCTGACATTGTTCCTGTATCCTGATGACAGCGATGATGCGGGTCGTCTGCTTCGCGTCTATCAGCAGTATTTTATGGTAAGCAATGCAGCACAGCTTATTTTGGATGAGGCTGAGGCAAAAGGATCAAATCTGTATGACTTGTATGACTATGCGGTAATTCAGATTAACGATACACATCCGACGATGGTTATTCCTGAGTTGATTCGTCTTCTTCAGGAGCGTGGTATGACGATGGATGATGCAATTGAAGTTGTATCAAAGACATGTGCATATACCAACCACACAATCCTTGCAGAAGCCTTGGAAAAATGGCCGATTTCATTTATGAAGAAGGCTGTTCCCCAGCTGATGCCGATTATTCGTGAATTGGATGCTCGTGTAAATAAGAAATATAATGATCCTGATGTAGCAATCATTAATAAAGATGATTGTGTATGCATGGCACACATTGATATTCACTATGGAATCAGTGTAAACGGTGTGGCTGCTTTGCACACTGAAATACTGAAGGAATCAGAGCTTAATAAATTCTATAAGCTGTATCCGGAGAAGTTTAATAATAAGACAAATGGAATTACTTTCCGTCGCTGGCTGCTTTACAGCAATCCGGAACTTGCAGCTTTTATTGAGGAACTCATCGGACCCGGCTTCAAGAAGGATGCAATGGAGCTTACAAAGCTCGAGCAGTTTGTAAATGATGATGCTGTACTTGAGAAGCTTCTTTCAATCAAAGCAGCACGCAAAGTAATCTTAAAAGACTACTTGAAGAAGACCCAGAATATCAATTTGGACGAGAATGCGATTTTTGATGTACAGATTAAGCGTCTGCACGAGTACAAGAGACAGCAGTTGAATGCTTTGTATGTCATTCACAAGTATCTGGAAATCAAAGCAGGCAAAATTCCGACACAGCCGATTACTGTTATTTTCGGTGCAAAAGCCGCACCTGCGTATGTGATTGCAAAGGATATCATTCATCTGATTCTCTGTCTGCAGCAGTTGATTGCGGCAGATCCGCAGGTGAGCCCTTATCTGAAGGTTGTCATGGTAGAAAACTACAATGTTACACTGGCAGAAAAGTTAATTCCTGCATGTGACATTTCTGAGCAGATTTCACTGGCTTCCAAGGAGGCAAGTGGTACCGGTAATATGAAGTTTATGCTCAATGGTGCATTGACACTCGGAACAATGGATGGCGCGAATGTGGAGATTGCACAGCTTGTTGGAGATGATAATATCTTTATCTTCGGTGAGGAGAGTGAGACTGTCATCGCGCGTTATGAGCGTGCTGACTATGTATCAAAGGATTACTATGAGAAGGATGCTGACCTCAAAGCAGCTGTAGACTTTATTATCAGTGAAAAGATGTTTGAAGTAGGTCAGAAGGAGAATCTTGAGCGTTTATACAACGAATTGTTAAATAAGGACTGGTTTATGACTTTCCCGGATTATCAGGATTACATCAAGACGAAGGAGGAAGCACTTGCTGCATATGAAGACCGCAAAGCATGGGCAAAGAAGATGCTTGTAAATATCAGCAAGGCAGGATTTTTCTCATCTGATCGAACCATCGAGCAGTATAATGAGGATATTTGGCATTTGTCATAGAATTATTTACACTTTTAGGAGAATGGTAGGAGATAGGTACAGAAACACCCCGGATACATTGCATCTGGGGTGTTTCTGTTTTTTTTTGTTTTTGTATTTCCCAATACAAGATTTGGTCATCAATTGGCAATGTATGAATTATTTAATATTACATATAATACGAAATATCCGAGTATTGTGTAATACGCACAAAAATATGATGAAATAATTGGATATTTCGCATATTGCGGAAACGATTCCGGTATGGTAACTTATATACATCGGAATCGTTACCGGAAACATTACCGAGAACGCTACCGGAAAACTAACAACATAACTTCAAAAGAATAGTGGAGGGAAAAATGAAAAAGAAACTTGTATGTGCGCTTATGTGCGTAGCAATGGTTGCAACTACACTTGTTGGTTGCGGAAGCAAAGCTGAAGACAACACAGCAGACAACAGTGCTGCACAGGAGGAGGCTCCTGCAGCAGAAGCTGAGGAGGAAGCTCCCGCAGAGGAGACTCCTGCAGCAGAAGGAACCGGAAAAGTATACTACCTGAACTTCAAGCCTGAGCAGGCTGATCAGTGGGTAGAGCTTGCTGCACAGTATACAGAGGAGACCGGTGTTCCGGTAACTGTTGAGACCGCAGCATCTAACACTTATGAGCAGACCTTAAAGTCAGAGATGGCTAAGACAGATGCTCCTACCTTGTTCCAGGTTAACGGACCTGTTGGACTTGCAACATGGAAGGATTACTGCTATGATTTAAGCGGTTCAGAGCTTTATGCACAGCTTAAGAGCGAGGACTTCGCATTAAAGAACGGAGACGAGGTTGCCGGTATCGCATATGTAATCGAGTCTTACGGAATTATCTACAACAAGACCTTACTTGATGAGTACTGCAAGATGGACGGCGCAGTCATCTCTTCAGCAGCTGACATTAACAACTTTGCAACCTTAAAGGCTGTAGCAGATGATATTCAGGCTAAGAAAGATGAGCTTGGAGTTTTAGGTGCATTCACCTCAGCCGGTATGGATTCATCTTCTGACTGGAGATTCAAGACTCACCTTGCAAACCTTCCGATTTACTATGAGTACAAGGATAAAGGAATCGGAGCTACTGATGCTATCGAGGGAACATATCTTGATAACTACAAGGCAATCTGGGATTTATACCTGACTGATTCAACGATTGACAAGGCTTTAGTTTCATCTGCAACCGGTGAGGATGCAGCAGCAGATTTCGCAAACGGTGACGCAGTGTTCTATCAGAACGGAACATGGGCTTACAACGATTGTATCGCTGAGGGAATTACTGATGACGAACTTGGAATGCTTCCTATTTATATCGGAGCAGCCGGTGAGGAAAATCAGGGTATCTGTACCGGATCTGAGAACTACTGGTGTGTAAATAAGAATGCTCCTGCAGAGGACATTCAGGCAACCTTAGACTTCCTTGCTTGGTGTGTAACCAGCGATGCAGGTCGTGATATGATTGCAAACCAGATGGGATTCTTAACACCTTTCAAGGCATTTGATGATGGATATACACCTGAGAATCCTTTGATTAAGGCAGCTGATGAGTATATTGCAGCTGGTAAGACAGCAGTTTCTTGGAACTTTGCTTCTATCCCTTCTGAGACATGGAAGAACAATGTTGGTTCTGCATTACTTGAGTATGCACAGGGAACCGGTGATTGGGCAGCTGTTGAGACCGCTTTCGTTGACGGATGGGCTACTGAGTACGCAGCAGCAAATAACTAATTATATCGTATACGAACAGACAGAGCATGTCTTTGACAGGCTTTGGTGGATGAGAGTAACTTAAAATGGGCGGTTATGATGTGACCGCCCGTTTTCTTTTAAGGGAGTGAACCAAAATATGAAATCAATGAGAAAATATTCGCCGATTTTTGTACTTCCCACATTTGCAGCATTCGTGATTGGATTTATTGTTCCGTTTATCATGGGTATTTATCTTTCATTCTGCAAATTTACAACTGTTACAGATGCAAAATTTATCGGCTTTTCAAATTACATTAAAATCTGGACAGATCCGGAGTTTACACATGCACTTTGGTATACAGCATTGTTTACTGTTGTATCAGTAATCACAATTAATCTATTCGCGTTTACAATCGCCATGTTGCTTACGAAGGCGATGAAGGGAACAAACCTGTTCCGTACCGTATTTTTTATGCCGAACTTAATCGGTGGAATCGTACTCGGATACATCTGGCAGCTGATTATCAACGGAGTGTTGCTTTACTTCAACAGAACA
>JAQXMB010000057.1 GCA_029012425.1 bacterium
TGAATTTCCTGCTTTTCTGTATGAACCATATCGGCTATTTATTGCATCCGATACAATTATCATTTGTAAAAACTAAACCCATCGGCGTACTCCTCTTCTGTGTGATAATGATATATGAATTATACATTATCTGTTCACAAACAGCAATACACATTCGTTAGCGTCAATTAACCGATTTTCTCTGATATTTGTATACCGCAACAAAACCTGCTGCAACTACGACACAAAGAATGCATATTGTAATCTGGAAAATCAAATCATTTCCATGGAAAAAGGATAGGAAGAAGTTCACCAGAAAGTGAAATGTCGTTACGATCAATAAATTTCTATTCCAGTAATACAGAATATCCATGACAATTGACCATGCAATCGTACAGATCATAAACTGCACAATATACAAAAGCAGACCGAGTCCTGTATAACCCGAAATCAGCCACAGCGGAATATGCCAAAGTCCCCAGATAATTCCGACATACACACTGCTTCGAATGACGCCGTATCTTTCCATGAGATGCGGAAACAAAAATCCATGCCAGCCGCTTTCCTCGCCTGTCGCACCGGTAAACAGGCAAATAATAAATGAATAAATAAAAAACGGAAGCGAAAACTCCCACTGAGAAGCGATCGAAACATCATCCCATAATGCCGTCACCGTGCTTGCAATAAAATAAACCGCCGCCTCAATAAAGAAAACAAAAAAGAACAGCTTCATATTCAGCTTCTGCTGAAACATACTCTCTGCCACTTCCTTCAGGCTCTTCTTCGGAAACAGTTTTTTTCGAAACAGCAACACAGCAATGGTGGGTGTCCACGAAATAAAAATCTTCACCCCGTCCATAAAGTAGCTTTGCTCATCAAAATTAACCTTAATCACATTTCCTGCAATCAACGCAATCAGCATCAGAAAAACACCCCAAAACAAGCCATACGCACCAAGCAAATAGATGACCAGCTTCTTCTTCCACTCTTTTGTCTCAACACGACTCATATTCATTTTATATCTCCTTTTTCAAATCTTTGTCTTCAAGTAATCTGATTTCTTTTACAAACAATAATACGATAGCTACGATGATTAGTGCAGAACCTGATATACTCATGACAACCCCGGCACCTCTTCCAACACTGATATCTCTTGCGCTTGCAATCCGGTCTGCCAAAACGCCGCTACACGCATATGCAACCACATATCCAATTTGTGACAAGAAACCAATGAGTCCCCAGATGCGTCCCTGCAATTCCTTCGCGGTATTGGTTCGAACCAGATAGTCCAGACAGGTATTGGCAAACGGAAGCATTGCAAAAAATCCAAAACCCGTCAAGGTGATGAGCGGAATACTTCCAAGTAATCCAAAGGCAATAATACATCCACCTGCCAATACAAGCGAACCACTTAATATTTTCACATAGCCGGATTTAATTCCAAAAATTCCAAGGTAAAGACTTGATACAAGCATACCGCTGGCGCAGATGGTTTCTGCAATTCCAAGTGTCTTTGCATTTGCAATCGAAAGGATTAATGGCTCTGCCAAAATTTGGAACACGCCGATAAACAGTGTTAACAGTGAAGATAAAATCACAAGTAACAGTACACCGCGTCTTTCACAGATTGCATGCCAGCCCTCTCTCAGACTCTCTTTGAGGGTGATCTCTTCGCACTTCTTTGTTTCTGCAATTCCTTTTTTTACTACAAATGTTGAGATTACCGTGAGCATGAATGTACAGATATCGATTACCAGAAGCAGTTTTACATCCGACACGGAAAGCAGAATTCCCGCGATAACCGGTGATACCAGGTATCTGGCACTACCTGCTAACGATACCAGTCCGCTCGCTTTGGCATATTCATCCTCCGTCAGCAAATCAGAAACCGTTGCCTTATACGAAGGCTCTAACAGCGAAGAAAAGACCGCTGAAATAAATACACCGATGCAAATTTGCGTAAGCGTTGCCTCTCCACGCATCATACAGATTAATATGTAGATGATTCCGATTGCAGAGCACCCATCTCCAATCATCATAAGCATTCTT
>JAQXMB010000058.1 GCA_029012425.1 bacterium
GAAACTGTAGGCTAGGACATAGCCGAACAGTATAATCTACGCTTGTGGAGACTATGTAAAACTAAAGTCCTTGCGACAATGTAACGGTCTTAGAAACAAGAATCCCATTGCTTTAGCTGTGGGAGTGCCAAGGATCCAATGAGGTCGAGGAGAAGGATATTGCCAATATTGATTGGAAAAAGGATGGAATCAATTATTCAATTCTTGACTCAGGTGCAAAGGAAACTCCGGAATCATTGTTATCAATGGTAGAAGAGCTGGTGAAATAGGAATATCTGTGCACTTTTTGGGAAACCTTACGAATAACTGCAGACAGCAGTTGGTAAGGAGGCAAAAAGGTGACACTGTGGGCACATGTGAATGAAGCAGCTGATTCGTCGAATCAATGCTATTCCATCACGGATATGAATGCGAAAAGCGGGAGCAAAGAAATCTATGCCCTTCTCCGTGAAAACGGTGATAAGAGCGAACTTTATTATTGCTTTGCGAACTGTATGAACGCGAAGAAAAATTAATATTGTATGTGGGATACGCGACAAAAGTATTACAAAAAGTATTCGTTTTCTTTTCGTGCGGGCAGTATGATGCCGGTATTCGTCACGAAAGAGAAAATGACTTTGAGAAAGCTTTTGTCGCGTATTTTAGATGCTGTAATCAAAGGATTCGGTAGCATTGTCCAGGATGTTTTGCAGCGTGATTCCTTCGAGATATGTGATTACGACATCGTAGAGTCCCCGGTAGATGGGAAGCGTCAGACATTCGTTGCAGCTTGCGCACTGATTCGGATCGTTGTCCATGCAGCTTACCGGAGCAAGACTTCCCTCAGCGCTTAAAAGAACATCTTTTACAGTGATTTCTGATGGCTGTTTTGACAGCATATAGCCGCCCATATGACCTTTGTTGGATGCCAACAGATTACTTCGGCTTAAAAAAGGAATAATCTGCTCTAAATATTTTTTTGAAATATTCTGTCGCCTGGCAATATCTTTCAGGGAGATATATCCCTCATTATAGTGTTGGGCCAAGTCTATCATTAATCGAAGTGAATACCGTCCGCGTGTTGAAATCTTCATCGAAACACCTCCGTAGTTCATATTCTTATTTTAAAACCTATAATACCACTAAAATGGTAGGCAATCAAGAAAGAAAAATGAAAAAAGAGGTTGACAAAGGGATAAAAGGTGTTATACTAGCCTTAACACAAGTAAACCTATTAAAACTATAGGCAATGAAATGTTTTCAAAGACATAGATTTCTATGGAATGAGAATGAGATTACAGGATGATGAAACAATGGTAAGAACGAGGAGGTAGCAAGATGTCAGAATTAAAAAAGAGTACATTGGAATTAATTGGAGAAACACCCGTATTAGAGATTTCGCGTTACAGCAAAGCAGCGGGAGTCGAGGCTGCAACCGTGATTGCAAAGCTTGAGTATTTGAATCCCGCGGGATCGGTAAAGGATCGTGTGGCACTTTCCATGATTGAGGATGCAGAGAGCAAGGGAATATTAAAACCCGGATCAACAATCATTGAGCCGACCAGCGGTAACACCGGAATCGGACTTGCGGCTGTTGCAGCTGCGAAGGGTTACCGTGCCATTCTTACACTGCCTGAGACGATGAGTGTTGAGAGAAGAAATCTTCTGAAGGCATATGGAGCAGAACTTGTGCTGACAGAAGGCGCCAAGGGAATGAAGGGCGCCATCGCAAAAGCAGAGGAGCTTCAGAAGGAGATTGAGGGAGCTGTTATCTTGGGACAGTTTGTAAATCCTGCAAATCCTGCAGTACACAAGAGAACAACCGGTCCCGAGATTTACAGACAGCTGGATGGAAAGGTTGACATCTTTGTCGCAGGCGTTGGCACCGGCGGAACCGTAACCGGTGTTGGAGAGTACTTAAAGGAGCAAAATCCCAATATCAAGATTGTTGCCGTAGAGCCTGCAACCAGCCCGGTTCTTTCAAAGGGAACAGCAGGTGCGCATAAGATTCAGGGAATCGGTGCCGGATTTGTACCGGATGTATTAAATACAGAGATTTATGACGAGATTATCACGATTGAAAATGAGGATGCTTTTGTAGAAGGAAAGCGTTTTGCGACAGCAGAGGGAATTTTAGTTGGAATCTCATCCGGTGCAGCGCTTAAGGCAGCAAGTATTCTGGCAAAGAGAGAGGAGAATAAGGGAAAGAATATCGTTGTATTACTGCCTGATTCAGGAGACAGATATTTGTCGACTCCGTTGTTTGCAGACTAGTAATCGAAAAATGTAACTTCGGAATAGATAGAAGCATTTGACATGTGTTGTATAAGACAGTACGATAGTAGAAGAAATCTGTCTTATGCGCATGGAAAAGCAAAATGGGGTGCACAAGACAGCGGGATATGAAGGAGCTGTGTACCAATGATAGAAAAAAATATTGATTTTGACAAGGTGATTGACCGAAAGAATACGGACTGCATCAAGTATGATTTCGCAGAGGAAAGAGGGATGCCAAAAGACATTCTGCCACTTTGGGTTGCCGACATGGATTTTCAGACTTCAAGCCTGATTTTAGATGCATTGCATGAGCGCGTATCGCACGGCATATTTGGCTATACCGGAACAAAAGACCACTATTATCAAGCGGTTGCTGGATGGATGAAAAAGCATCATAATCTGACGATTCAAAAAGATTGGCTTGTAAATACGCCGGGTATCGTATTTGCATTGGCACTTGCCATTCAGGCCTTTTCAAAAGAAGGGGATGCAGTGCTTGTCCAGCAGCCGGTTTATTATCCGTTTTCGAGACTGATTAAGTCCAATGGCCGAGTGGTAGTCAGTAATGATCTGGTATTGAACGGGAATAATCATTATGAGATTGATTTTGCAGACATGGAAGAGAAGATTGTTGAAAATCATATCAAGCTGTTTCTGTTCTGTAGTCCGCATAATCCGGTTGGCCGTGTATGGACGAAGGAGGAACTCCGAAAGACTGCCGATATCTGTCTGAGACACGGGGTAATTGTTGTGAGCGATGAGATTCATTCCGATTTCGTCTATGACGGCTATCAACATACGCCGCTTTTGACAATGGACGAGCGGTTGAAGGAGATTTGTATCACCTGCACTTCTCCGGCCAAAACCTTTAATCTTGCAGGACTTCAGGTCTCAAATATTATGATTCCAAATGGAAAATTGCGCATTGCATTTGAGAAGGAGATGTCCAAAAACGGCTATGACCAGCTTAACAGCATGGGACTTGCTGCCTGTGAAGCGGCATATACGAAAGGTGAGGTATGGTATGAGTCATTGATGCGATATCTGCATGATAATCTTAATTTTCTTCGTGGGTATATAGAAAAAGAGCTTCCGATGCTTAAGCTTATCGAGCCGGAGGGAACCTACCTTGTATGGATTGATTTCCGGGCACTTGGGCTTTCTGAGGAAGAATTAGAAGACTTAATTGTGAATAAGGCAAAGCTCTGGCTGGATGCCGGAGTGATGTTTGGAAAAGGAGGAAAAGGCTTTGAGCGCATAAATATTGCAACCTCCCGCAGTATTTTAAAGGAAGCGCTCAACCGCCTGAAAGCTGCAATCGAAGCACGATAGTGGTAAACCGGTATCCGATCATCTTTGTTCGATAGCAAATGAATAATGAATTAAATAGTTTGATGATTATAGAAATAGCTATTGACAATTCTATTTTTGTGGAATAATATAATAAAAATTCCATGGATATAGAACTTGCAATAGCTATTTTTATATGTATCGAATAAAGGGAGGAAAAAGACATGGATTTGACCAAAGGAAATGTGACAAAGCTGATTTTGCGATTTGCGTTACCGATTATGTTGGGTGACTTGTTTCAACAGCTCTACATCTCGGCAGATACTGCAATCATTGGACGATATGCAGGTGACAGCGCATTGGTTGCGGTTGGTTCGACCACTTTTTTGATTCGCTTTGTTATCGGGTTGTTTGTGGGAATATCCACAGGAGCAAGTGTTGTGCTGGCACACTGTGTAGGAGCGCGTGATGATGAGCGCTCAGCGCGAACGGTACATACGATGGCAGCGCTTACACTGATTGGTGGAGTACTGCTCTCTGTTGGCGGAGTGCTGGGTGCACAAGGACTTTTATGCATGGTCGATACGCCGCAGGATGTACTTGCGCAGGCAACGATTTATCTTCAAATATATCTTGGCGGAGCGATTTTTGACCTGATTTACAATGTGGGAAGCGGAATTCTGAATGCTTATGGCAATTCGAGAAGAGCTTTTTTTTATCTGATGAGTTCTTCCGTGACCAATATTATATTAGACATTGCGCTCATTAAGCGGATTCCTCTTGGGGTTGCAGGAGCTGCTATCGCAACCGTGGCATCGCAGGCTCTGGCGGCAGCGCTTGTGGTAGCGGATATGCTTCGAACAAAAGAAAGTTATCATCTGTATGTGAGAAACATCCGGTTGGAGGCGTCGCTTGCATCTGAAATACTGAAAATGGGCTTGCCGGCAGGATTTCAAAGAGTGATTGTCTCATTGTCGAATGTGGTTGTTCAGCTGAATGTCAATCACTATGGAAGTGCAGTGGTAGGCGGGTTTAGTATTTTTAACAAGGTGGACGGAATACTGATGCTGCCGTGCATGAGTCTGGCAGCGGCAGTCATGTCCTTTACGGGACAGAATTTCGGCGCACGAAAGCACGAGCGGATTGTAAAGGGAATCAAGGTTACCTTTTGGCTGGAGATGGTTGGATGGGCACTTGGTAGTCTTGTGTGTTTATTTTTCGGAAGAGAGATTTTATCAATCTTTTCGGATGATGAAGAAATCCTTCATTATGGACTGATGACGATGTACTATATGATTCCTTCCTATTGGACACTTGGAGTAGGGAATGCATATGTGTCAATCATTCACGGAATGGGAAAAAGTCGTACAGCATCAGTAATTTCGATTCTGAATATGTGTGTGGCCAGACAGATCTGGATTGTAATCGCCAATGCATTTGGAATGGGTCTGAAAGGCATTCTGCTTTCCTATCCGATCAGCTGGATATTGACGCTTGCAGGAGCGGTTCTTTATGGATTATACTTGAAAAAAACCGGAGGAATCGATGAAGACAAACATAAAAGAGCAGATTTACTTTGCGTATAATAGAGAAATGGAATATTTTGCGGTCATTGGCGGTATTTTTGCAGAAAATCTGGATGGCCGTCTCTGTCGGGAGATTTACGGAGAAGACTTCATTCTGCGGATTCGAAAAAAACACAGGGAATTGTATGAAGTCTTGAACACGATGCTGCTTGGCGGGCTTGAGCTGTTGGAATTTATCATGAATTACGATCCGGCAACACTTGACATTGATGGATATCGGGCATATGTAGAGCAGCTTCCGCAGGCAGATTTTGCTTATCAGTTGTTCGGCTACCGTGCGACAATGCAAGAAGTGGAAGCAGCACTGTGTGATGACGAAAAATTATCAGAGCTTTTAGATCAGGGGAAATGTCAGGTGAAAAGCTTTGTGACATTGAAACGAATTCTGAATCACAGAAAAGAATTCTTAGATTTATATTTTGCCTGTCTCGATGATATCAGGACACCTGAATTGGAGGCGTATCTGGATTCCTATGAGAAGATGATTCCAATGCTTCAAAAGGATATGGAGCAGTCGCTGAATGAACACGACTTGCTGGAGGTGACAAGTCGTATTGTCGGCAAGTGCCTGCCCATCGACTGGGTCTATGAGAACAATCTTTTTATGCCGGTATGCATGCTTCCGAGAAATGCGGTTACCTATTATGAGAAAAACCAGATTGTGCTGTATTCGATGAATCGCATGGTCAGCAGAAAGAAAGCATTAGATATACTCAAGGTCGTGTCGGATGAGACGAGAATTCAAATCGTAGATTTGCTCAGTGAGAGTGGAACGGCAAATGGAAAGAAGATTGCGAAATGGGCGAGATTGGCTCCGTCTACGGTTTCCCATCATATGGAACAGCTCGTTGAATGTGGAATTGTTAAGGAAGTGAAAATCGGTACTTCCAAGGAATACAGCATTGACTATGAAAATGGTGAGAATTTCCTGATGGAGCTGGAAGGTATTATTCTGAAAAATAAGGAGCATAAGCATAGCCTGTTATAGAAATATGATTTCATACCGTAGCAGACGGTTGGGAAAATGATCGCAGGCTGGTTTTGCGACTTTGAAAAGAGGATATAATGAAGAACGATAATTCTACCCCTATGTCAGCAGGAGAATATGACAAGAAGATTGCAAATACAATTCCCTATTACGAGGCGTTCAACGAGCAGACCTTTGATGTGATAGAACAGTGTAATTTCGAAAAAATTCATTGGCTGGATTTGGGATGCGGAACCGGAAGCCTTGCGCAGGCTGCGTTCGACAGATTTGAAAACTGTGAATTTGTACTTGTTGACCCAGCTGAGAAAATGCTGGATATCGCACGAGAGAAAATGGAAGGGAAAAAAGTGCATTATTACTGCACCGATTCTGCTTCGATTGATTTTCAAAACTGCTTTGAGGTGGTGACAGCAATTCAGTCACATCACTATATGCAAAAAGAGGAGCGCAGGAAAGCAACAGAGAATGTATTCAAAGCATTGAAAGCGGGCGGTATCTATATCAGCTTTGAAAATGTTGTGTCTGATGATGCATCTATCAAATCAAGAGAATTGTCCCGCTGGGGAGCGTATCAGCAAAGACACGGAAAGAGCAAAGAAGAATCCGATGCACATCTTGCAAGGTGTGGTACAGACTATTTCCCGATCACAGTGGAGGAGCACATGAAGCTGCTTATACAGACAGGCTTTGCGCATGTGCATGTATTTTGGTACAGCTATATGCAGATGGGTATCTACGCAATAAAGTAAAATGGAATCGTATCGAGACTTTTGGCTTAATTCTTATATAAGTTGTCAAAATAATCATATTATTCTTCTGGAAATGTCGTTATTATTACAGTGTTAAACGGTGAGTAATACACGGATAAAGGAATGGAATAAAATGAGAACGGAAAGATTTGACACAAAACAGTTTATAAAAAGTGTCGCTATGATAGCTATCCCGGTTGCATTACAAAACCTGCTCACAACGACTGCGACCATGGTTGATACCATGATGCTTGCACCACTTGGAGAGCGGACAATCGGAGCAGTCGGACTATGCGCACAGTTTGCATCGCTGATGTTTTCCTGCTATTGGGGATTTGTTGGCGGCGGTATGTTGTTCTTTGCACAGTATTGGGGTGCGAAGGATGATGAGGGAATTGAAAAATCATATGGTATTACGCTGACATGTATGATGACAGTGGCATCAATTTTTACGATACTGGCGTTGTTTTTCCCAAATGTGATCATGAGCCTCTACACAGACAAGCAGGCACTTCACGGCATCGGTATCAGTTACCTGAAAATTGATGGATTTGCATATATTCCGCAGGTGTATGCGGTTGTCATGAGCAGTCTGCTTCGCTCGACGGAACGCGTGAAAATTCCGCTGTACGGAGGAATCGCATCTGTCTGCACGAATGTTTTTATGAATTATGTGCTGATTTACGGAAAGTTCGGTTTGCCGCAGATGGGTGTTCGCGGTGCTGCAACCGCATCGGTTTGTGCAGCGGTTGTCAATGTGCTTGTCATCTGGCTTTTGGCAAAAAAGAGTGGATTTCATTATATTTTCCGACTGCACAGACATTTCAGGTGGAACCGGACAATTCTTAAAAACTATTTTGAAAAATGCTTTCCGATCATCTGCAATGAACTTTTTATGGGCGGTTCAACAATGATCATCAATATCATTCTTGGTCGCCAGCCGGAAACCGCGATTGCTGCACTTGCAGTTTTTCGAACTTTAGAAGGCTTTATTATCGGATTTTTCTCGGGATTTTCGAATGCAGCATCTGTTCTTGTTGGCAAATGCGTGGGAGAAGGCAATTTACATATGGCCTATGAACGGGCAAAGCGTCTTGTACCGATGTGCGCAATCACGATTTTTTCCATCGGACTTTTGCTTTTTGCAGTTCATAATCCCCTGCTTCATGCAATGAGTCTGTCAGGAGAATCGTATGAGATTGGAACCGGTATTTTGATGATATTTAGCGTTGTTGCGGTGATTCGTATGTGTAACTGGATTCAGAACGATACCTATCGTTCTGCGGGGGATCCAATCTACGGAACCGTGCTTGAGATCGTATTTATGTATGTTTTGGTGCTTCCAATTGTTTATCTGGTGGGAATCCGTCTCAGACTTCCGATATTGGCGCTGTTTGCCTGTTGTTATTGTGATGAACCGATTCGGTTTATTCTCATGCAGATTCATATGTATTCCGGCAAGTGGATCAAACCGGTAACGAGGGAAGGGCGTGCTGCATTGGAGCAGTTTTTTGCTGACAAATCAGCAAAACATTGACATTAAAAAATTCGTTTTCTATAATTCAGATACAGTGGTTAATTGGGATAAACTCGGGAACCGGTCCGCTGTAGTTTGCTATCTGAGGAGGTAAATGGATGAATGAGATTAAGATATGTGGATTAAAACAGAATAATCTGAAAAATATATCACTAGACATCCCGAAAAATAAGATTGTTGTATTCACCGGAGTATCGGGTTCCGGAAAATCAAGTATTGTATTTGACACGATTGCAGCGGAGAGCCAGCGCCAGATGAACGAGACCTACTCTGCATGGGTGAGAGGACGCCTGCCGAAGTATGAGCAACCGAATGTGGAGCTGATTGACAATCTGAATCCTTCCGTCATCATTGACCAGAGCAGATTAGGCGGCAATGCCAGATCAACAGTCGGAACAATCAGCGATATGTACTCGGCGCTTCGTTTGCTCTATTCAAGAATCGGAACACCGAGTATCGGACCTGCTTCGTATTTTTCATTCAATAATCCCAATGGTATGTGTCCGACCTGTGCCGGTATCGGAAAGGTGATGGATTTTGATGTAAATAATCTGATTGATGAGGACAAGACTTACGATGAAGGAATCTTCCAGCTTCCCGCATTTGGACCAAATAAGTATTACTGGAAGGTGTATCGAAGACCTGAGTATTTCCGGACAGATGTCAAGTGGAAGGATCTGACGGAGCGTGAGCAGAATATTCTTTTGTACGGAAGCTGGACACCGGACGGAGAGCGCGTTGATAAAAAACTGGAGGGTGTATACAACCAGTTTAAGCGACTGATTCTCATGAAGGGACCGGAGGAGCAGACAGATGCAACGCTCAAAAAAATCGGTCAGTTCATGTATGAGTGTGAATGTCCGGACTGTAAGGGAAAACGCTTAAATCCGACCACACTTTCCAGCAAAATCAACGGATATGACATCTCACAGATGTGTGAGATGGAATTTTCCAATCTTCGTGAGGAACTCGGAAAAATCGATGATCCGAGAGCTGCATCCATTGTGAGCCTTCTGACTGCGTCATTAGATCGCATGATCGATATCGGACTTCCGTATCTGAGCATGAACCGGGAAAGCTCAACACTTTCCGGAGGTGAAGCGCAAAGACTCAAGCTTGTCAGATATATGGGAAGCTCGTTATGCGGAATGATCTATATCTTTGATGAGCCGAGTACCGGAATGCACCCGAGAGATGTTCACAGAATGTCAAGGCTTTTAAAGAGTCTTCGTGACAAGGGAAATACGGTTCTTGTTGTCGAGCATGATAAAGATATCATCAGCATTGCGGATGAGGTGATTGATATCGGTCCGCTTGCCGGAAAGAACGGTGGACAGGTACTGTTTCAGGGAAGCTATGAATCGCTCCTGATTAGCGGAACGAGAACGGGAGATGCGCTCAGCAGAGAGACGAAGGTGAAGGAAAAGGTTCGTGTTCCGAAAGCATTTTTACCGGTGCGCGGTGCGAATTTACACAACCTGAAGGATGTAGATGTTGAGATCCCTCTTGGAATCTTAACGGTCGTAACCGGTGTTGCCGGAAGCGGAAAATCTTCTCTGATACGGGATGTGTTTGCAAAACAGTATGCAAAAGAGGTTGTCTTAATTGATCAGAGCGCGGTCACCGCGACCGGAAGATCAACCGTCTGTACCTTTATGGGATTTTTTGACGATATCCGAAAAGCCTTCGCAAAAGAGAATGGAGTGGAGGCAGGTCTGTTTACATTTAACGGTAAGGGTGCCTGCCCGGCATGTAAGGGAAGAGGATTTATCACTACAGAATTGGTATTTATGGATCCTGTTACGACAGTATGTGAGTTCTGCAACGGAACGAGATACAGTGATGAAGCATTGAGCCACAACTACAAGGGAAAAAGTATCGTCGATGTATTGAACATGAGTGTGGAAGATGCGTGTGAGTTCTTTGCGGACAATAAGAGGATTATGGAAAAACTGAATGCTTTGGTGGAGGTAGGTCTTTCCTATATCTCACTCGGACAGCCGCTTTCGACCTTCTCCGGTGGTGAGCGACAGAGAGTAAAGCTTGCACAGAACATCAAGACAAAGGGAAATATCTATATTCTTGATGAGCCGACAACCGGTCTTCATGCATCAGACATTGAAAAAGTTATGGAGCTTCTGGAGAGCATCGTTGACAGGGGAAATACGGTAATTGTCATTGAACACAACACAGATGTGATGAAGCTTGCCGATTACATTATCGATGTGGGACCGGATGGAGGTACCAAGGGTGGTCAGATTGTATTCACCGGAACCCCGAAAGAGATGATTGAACATGGGGATACCATCACAGCGAGATATCTTAAGAAGTCATAACAAATCAGAGTGAAGATTATATAAAAAAGACTGGCAGAGGAATAATCGTATCCTCTGCCAGTCTTTTTAACATTCATTTTACCATTTATTTTCGAATATCTTTTACGATATCTGAAGGAATCTCGAACTCGACGGTTCCCATATACATAGGTGCCACATCTCCCTCATTAAAACCGATTACGATGTTTCCGTCCTCATTGATGTAAAAATTCACATCTTCGGTGATGGATTTGAAATTCATAGCTTCAATTTCATCATTTAACCAATAATAGATCTGCTCATCTTTATCCATCTGTGCCTGCATCTGTTCTTTGATGTTGTCGCTGATAGGTGTAATGAAATCGGCATCCTCTTGGAACAAATCCCTAAGCTTCAGCCGTTCACCGGTGTGTAAGTCAATCGTATAATAGTAATTCCACTGGTAACCGCTTCCGGCACCCTGATAGCAGAGAAGCTTTAAGGTGAAGTAGTCATCTGTGGTTGCAAGAATCTCACTCTTGACAATGACATCCTGATAGCCGTATTCATATTGCAGATTCTCCTCAAACTCATTCACCAATTCGGCTGTGATTTTTTGAATTTCTGCGTTGATTTCATCCGTTGACTTCTCTAAGTTTTCCTGTAATTCGGGATTGGTGTGGGGGGCTTCCGGCTTTACTTCCGGCACTTCAATCGTTGCCTTGTTCCGCTCAGATTCATATTCGTAGTTTCTAAATACGACGACATCAACAAGTGAACCGATAACCGGAATCTGTTCTACAGCCTGTGCAATGGTGGCTGACGAATTCATCAGGACGATGAAGGCGCCTGCAAATGCGGCAGCCGCTGATGTGCATCGAATCATCATTTTGTTTCTTTTATTTTTTTTGTTTTCCATTTTTGCTTCCTCCATACGATGTAAGAGTTCATCAAATTGTTTTTCTGACATGGTAGGTTTCTGGTATTCATTTTTTAATGTCTGAAGCATCTCATCGACAAACTCATTTTGTTTTTCATGATTTGTTAAGTTATTATTCATATAATCACCTGCCTGTTTTGCTGCGGATAAAAGGTATCATTGTTTCAGTGGGTATCCGCGAGATATTTTTTTAGCTTATCCATACTGCGGTATAGCCGGGTCTTGACGGTATTGACATTCTCATCCAGTATCTGTGCAATTTCCTCAAATGTACGCTCTTCAAAATACTTTAATATCACAATTGCTTTGTCCTTATCGGGGAGGGCATCCAAAGCTCTTTGTAAATCAATGTTTACATAAGAATCCTCGGACGAACCGGATTCAAAACCGGTCTGTTCCAGGAGTGCCTCATAGGAGAGCGGCTTCTGCTGTTTTACATATCGAAAACACTCGTTGAGTATGATTCGATAAAGCCAGGTCTTGGCATATTCCGGCTCTTTTAGCGTGTGGGCATTTCGTAAAGCCTGATATGCACCGTTTTGTACAATATCACCTGCGTCAGATTCGTTATGGACATAGCTGTAAGCAAGACGGTAATACTGATTATAGTTTTCGAGAATGATTTCCTCGATGAATCTTCTGTTTGTTTTATCTTTTTTTTCGAAAAAAAAGGACAAGGATTTTCACCTCCTTTTTGCTGTACAATGATTAGATGTTTGACAGACAAAAAAAGTTTCAAATATATAAAAAAGTTTTTTCCATTTACAAATACACAAAAGTAAGCTATCATGTCAATAGACAACCTGTCGGTAAGAGGCGAGTGATATGAGAATTGTAAAAGAAGCAGCCGAGCGGAGAGCGGAAATACTTGATGTCGCTGAGCGACTATTCTGTTCAAGAGGATATGATAATACGAGTACGAATGATATTTTAGCGGAGATTGGAATCGCAAGGGGAACACTCTATTATTATTTCAAGTC
>JAQXMB010000059.1 GCA_029012425.1 bacterium
AGGTCAAGAACTTCATAGATATTGCGTGCTTCTTCAAGAATCGTATCTTCTCCTACGATACCGATATCTGCTGCTCCATATTCTACATAGGTAGGAACATCGGGACCTTTTGCAAGGAAAAAACGAAGCTTTAATTCTTCATTCACAAAAATCAGTTTTCTTGTATCCTTGTCTTTCATTTCTTCGCAGGTAATCCCGATCTCTTCGAATAATTTTAATGTCTGTTTTGCAAGACGCCCCTTGCCGAGGGCAAAGGTTAAATAACGCTGATTCTCGTTTCCCATTTCTATTCTCCATCCATAAATGTAATTCTGCTGACATGATTGGCGTTGGCATATGCTTCATAACAGGCTTTGTCTTTGGATTCATCGTAAGACAGCAAAAGAACTTTTCCACCGTTACTGCGCGCCTTCTTTGCAGCAATAATAGCATCTTCCTGACACGAACTCTTATAAACAATCATCTGTGTTGTGTGTGTAAGCGGAACTTCTATTTTCTGGCGTGAAATTGCTGCCATTAATTGATCTACCACAAACGCAAAACCGATTGCCGGTGATTCTTTTCCGAAATAATTCAATAGTTTGTCATATCGTCCGCCTCGAACTATCGGTTCTCCGCTTCCAAATGTGTAGCCGGCAAGAAGAATACCGGTATAATAATGATAGTCGCTGATCATACCGAGTTCGAAGGAAACAAAGCCATCGATACCATAGATCAGTAACATTCGCTCAAGGCTCTCTAAGCGCATCACGGCATCATAAACCTTCGGATATGCAATCGCAGATTTTTTGAACTGTTCCAAATCTTCTGATGACTGATACACCCCACCAAGAATACCAAAACATTTCTTTAAGTCAGAGGGAATCTCACGAGCACCGATAAACTCTTCAACACCGAAGAAATTTTTATTTGAAATCAATGAGCGAAGCTCTTCTTCATCATCCTCGGAAAATCCGGCTGCTTCAACCATTCCATTGAAAATATCTGCATGACCAACACTTATCTCAAACTGATTCAGACCGATACTTTGCAGACAATCAACAATCATTGCCAGTATCTCTGCATCTGCATCAACGGAATTATCTCCCATAAGCTCTGCACCAATCTGTGTACACTCTTTGAGACGACCGCGTAAATCATGATGATTAATAAAAGTATTTCCTTTATAGCAAAAACGAAGCGGATAATCGCTTTCACAAAAATATTTTGCAGCTGACCTTGCTATTGAGGGGGTAATATCCGGACGAAGCACCAATGTATTCCCTTCCCGATCAAAAAATTTATACAATTCATTGGATGGTGTTGTACCAACCTCTTTACCAAAAATATCAAAGAACTCAAACGAAGGGGTATCAATCGGACGATAACCGTAGCTGTCAAGAATCTTATTTAATTTTGCTTCCAGATATATTTTTTTCTCGCATTCGTCTCCGTAAATATCACGAACACCTTCCGGTGTATGTAAACTTTGTTTCATAGAACCTCCCAAAATACTTTATCATGGTAATGTGCTAATTTGGTAGCACAGTGAACCTTTTTGATTATAATTGAATCAAACACAAAAGTCAACCTCGAGAGTCAAGATCACGCTGAAGCGGCTCAAGATAAGGAACAAGTGCACAACCATGCCCTGCTGAAAAGAAAAAATTCTCATCCAGTTCTTCAAAACGAAAGCTTTTTCTTCCGCCCTTTTGCATTCGCTCCCAAAACACTAATAATTTATTTAATGTCAGATAATAGAATACATCCCGCTTGGTATAGTGAATCAGAAAGAAAGCAACGCCCTGCTGCTGTTCAAATTGACACATGAATTCCACCTGGTGTTCATGAATATTCTGCAGCGGAAAGGTATCCGTATGACATTCTTTTGCATCAAAGCATACCGGAATACCCTGAATGGCGCCAATATAATCGACCGTACTCTTCTGATCAAAATATGCCAGAGTAATATGTCTCGTCTCTTTGTCAATTGTAATAGGAGTAATCGGTGTTGGAATTTTCTGAATTAATGCCAGATGATTCAGCGCATATGCATCATTTGTACGATTGATCAATTCTTCCAGTGCCGAGCCTCTAAGGCCGCGTGAATTCCAGGTAGCCATTAAAATGATTCCTTCTTTCGTTGTTTTGAAGCAGAAAATGGTTTCATGCGATTCACAGATTTTGTTTTTCCGGCATCATTGCGACTGCGTAACCACATGATTGCTGACTCAAAATCCTGTGGAAGCTGTGCACAGAACTCTCTTCCATCAGAAAAACGAACACGATATGCATGTAATAACTGACGATTGACGCCAACCTGGTTTTTAAATATCTGGTTGTCTCTCGAATTACCATATTTGGGATCTCCGATTACCGGATGTCCTAATGATGCAAGATGTGCACGAATCTGATGAGAGCGTCCGGTGATCAAATGTACCTCCAAAAGTGTATACTCACCAAATTGTTCTACCGGAATATATTCTGTTTCGATATATTTACGGTTTTCAGCCTGGTTGGCAAATACGGATACCTGATTCCTGCTTTCATCTTTCAGCAGATATCCCTTCAGTAATTGGCGTTTTGCAAGATCGCCCTTTACAAGACATCGATAGTATTTTTGAAGATTACGACTTTTCAATTCAGCAGATAGCTGCTGTAAACCACGAAGTGTTTTTCCGGCGAGCAGAATTCCGGATGTATTTCGGTCTAAACGATTACAAACAGCCGGGCGAAATGTTAAGAGCTGTTCCTGCGTAATTTCTCCGGATTCTAAAAGGTATGCAATCAGATGCTCATTTGCCGAAATATCAGTTTCTTTTGCTTTCTGCGACAACATTCCTGCCGGTTTGTTCATCACCAGAATATTCTCGTCTTCAAAAATAACAGAAAAATCAGGCTGAACAGGAATCTTTTTTAAATCAGCAATTGTCTCCTGCGCAGATCTTGCAAAGCTGTCAAAGGTTTCATCTGACAGATAACAGGTAACTATATCATCAATTGTAAGCTGTTCCGCGCCGGTAGCCTTTTTTTTATTTAAAACAATATTTTTTTTTCGTAGATTTTTGTAAATAAAACTTCCGGGCGCATCCGGCAAAAGCTTTCGCAAGTATTTGTCCAAGCGTTGCCCGGCCTCATTTTCCCTGATCGTAAATTCTTTCATTGTCGTTTCTTCACCTTATTCCAAACTGTTGCTAAAAAATAGTTATCGTTTCTTTTTATGAATATTTCGGATCGTTTTCTTTTTTGCAGTCTTTCCTGTTTTTATGATTTTGTAACGCGATCGCCTTCTGATGATTTGTGTTTTGAACCGTGCGATTTAGACGCATCGAACCTGTTTTCATGTTTTGACGGGTTACCGCCGCTCGTTCTCGGACGGATCAGACACTTTGGACCGAATCCAATCAGATCGGTTCTTCCTGCACGCTCTAACGCCTCTTTTACAAGATCATAGTTTTTGGGATTCCGATATTGCATCAATGCACGCTGCATGGCTTTCTCATGCGGATTTGTTGCTGTATATACAGGAGTCATGTCACGCGGATCCAAGCCGGTATAATACATACAGGTAGATATTGTTGAAGGTGTCGGGTAGAAATCCTGTACCTGTTCAGGCATATAATGAATATCACGCAGATACTCAGCAAGCTCGATTGCCTCCGTAAGTGTGGCACCCGGATGAGATGACATTAAATATGGAACCAGATACTGTTTCTTGCCGATTTTTTCATTCATGCGGTAATAGCGCTCAACAAATCGTTTATACACATCCGCCGAAGGCTTCCCAAGCTTGTCTAATACTTTTTGAGAAATATGTTCGGGGGCAACCTTCAGCTGTCCGCTGACATGATGTTCACATAACTCACGCAAAAAACTTTCATCCGGATCCGCCAATACATAATCAAAGCGAATGCCTGATCGAATGAATACTTTTTTTACACCGGGTAATTCGCGCAGTTTTCTTAAAAGGCTGATATAGTCTTTATGGTCTGCTACAAGATTGTTACAAGGCTTCGGAAAAAGACATTGCTTATTCGGACATACACCTTTGGTCATCTGTTTTTCACAGGAAGGATGTCTGAAATTGGCAGTCGGTCCTCCGACATCATGAATGTAGCCCTTGAAATCAGGTTCGTAAGTAAGCATTTTTGCTTCTTCAACAATAGACGCATGGCTTCTGGTCTGAATGGTACGACCCTGATGAAAGGTCAGAGCGCAGAAATTACATCCGCCAAAGCAACCACGATTGCTGATCAGCGAAAACTTCACTTCGCGAATGGCCGGTATTCCACCTGCCGCTTCATACATCGGATGATAGGTGCGCATATACGGCAATGCATAAACGCGATCCATCTCTTCCTGAGTCAATGGCTTCGCGGGACGGTTCTGAACGACAAACAGCTTCTCATCATAGGTTTCGTAAAGTACTTTTGCAACGAAATGATCCGTATTGCAATATTGAATATAGAAGCTTTTGGCATAGGCCTCTTTTGAGGTTCGAATCTCTTCGAACGAAGGCAGTTTGAGTGCCTGCGCCTGCTTGGGCAATTCGCAATCTCTCGTCTTGTAAACAGTACCATCAATGAAAGTAATATCACGAACTGCAATCCCGCTATTCAGTGCATCTGCAATTTCTATGATACTGTGCTCGCCCATTCCATAAGAAATCAAATCTGCACCCGAATCTAATAAAATGGAACGGCGCACCTTATTTGACCAGTAATCATAGTGACCCAGCCTGCGAAGACTCGCTTCGATCCCACCGATAATTATCGGTGTATGTTTGTAGGTACGGCGTATTAAATTACCGTAGACGACAACTGCATAGTCGGGTCGTTTTCCCATCTCACCACCCGGTGTATAAGCATCTGTGTCGCGGCGTTTTTTTGAAACAGAATAATGATTTACCATAGAATCCATGTTTCCACCCGACACAAGAAATCCCAGACGCGGCTCGCCAAATACCCGGATGCTGGTTTCGTCTTTCCAGTCGGGTTGCGGAATAATACCAACTTTGTAACCATGTGATTCGAGCAGTCGACTGATAATGGCCGGTCCAAAGGACGGATGATCCACATAGGCATCGCCGATTACATACACGAAATCAAGCTGATTCCAGCCTCTCTTGTCGCAGTCTTCTTTTGTTACCGGTAAAAAATCATGTATCATCTCAATACCTCGTATGTGTGGTCCAATACCTGATCATAGGAACTGATATAGTAATGTGCAAGCTCTTTTTTTTCGTTTATCTGTGTTGCGGAATATGCATCTTCCATTGCGCAGACGCGCATGCCAGCATTTAATCCGGCACGGATTCCCTGTGGAATATCCTCAAATACAAGACAGTCTTTGGGATCGAGATGTAACCGTTTTGCAACCTCTAAAAAAACATCCGGAGCCGGTTTTCCGTGTGCGACTTCATTTGCAGTTAAAACAGCATCCATATAGTCGTAGATTCCATGCGCATCTGCGGCTGCATCCAACAGTTCTTTGGCGTTGCTGGTCGCAATTCCCATCTTAATCCCTCTTGCTTTCATTTCTTTTAAAAAACGAAGCAACCCGGGTTTTGCAGCGACATCATGCATATATTTTTCCTTTGCCATGCGAACCCAGATTTTCATCAGCTCTTCCACAGATTCTGTCAGCCGGTAAGTGCGGATAAAATATTCAGCAGTTTCCCGAAAACTCATTCCTTCGATCTCTCTTTGCAATTGTTCTGTAAATAACAGACCATGTGCTTCCATGAATTCGATATCAATATCTCTCCACATCCACATCGAATCAATCATTGTACCGTCAAGGTCAAAAATAATACCTTTTACATTAGTAAGCATGTACTATCCTCATTTCGTATAATATAACTAATTCCCGTTTAGTTACGCGCTTTAAGCAGAATGATTTCTTCCTCCGTCAACTCACGATATTCACCCGGAGCAAGTGCGTCATCAAGGATAAGCGGTCCCATGGAAATACGCTTCAAAGTAAGAAGCGGTTTGCCGATTGCTGCAAACATACGCTTTATCTGATGATATTTTCCTTCTCTGATTGTAATCGTCACCTGCGAAATGGTATTGGATTTTAGAATTGTAAGAATTGCCGGCCGGGTTTGTTTCTTCTCTCCAATATCAATTCCTTCAAAAAATTTTTTAACATCGGATTCATCTACCATGCCATTGATATCAGCATAATAGGTTTTGTCTATGTGCTTGGAAGGACTGAGTAAATCATGTGCAAGAGCGCCATCGTTCGTAATCAGTAAAAGCCCTTCTGTATCAATATCAAGCCTTCCGACAGGAAATAAATCCTTTCTTTTATTGGTCGTGATATAGTCAAGAACCGTTTTGTGTCGTGCATCCTCTGTTGCATAAACACATCCTTGAGGCTTATTTAACATGAAGTATTCAAATCTGGAATAACCGACTCTTTCGCCACAAACAAATACGGTTGCCTGCTCAGGGTCAAGCTTTTCATCTGCTTTATGAATAATGGTGCCATCGACTTTTACAAGTCCTTTTTTTATCATTTGTTTGACTTCACTGCGTGTTCCTTGCTGCATATCAGCAAGAAATTTATCGATTCGAATAAGACTCATGATCTCTCCTTAATAATCCATCTGAAGCTTTTTACTCTCTAATGATACCAAAAAACGATAAGGATTGATACTGGTCTCTTTTCCCTCCTCATCATCATAATAGATACCAATATGAAGATGCACCGGAAAATTGCCAACCGTACCCTCGATATTACTGTATCCGCTGTCACCGGCAAACCCCAGCAGCTGTCCGGCCGAAACGACGGTTCCTTCCTCAATATCAGGCGCGTAATCATACAGATGTGCATAATAATAGTACATATCATTTTGGGAACGCACACCGATTCGATAACCGCCCTTCGGAAGCCATCCTTTCTTTTCTACAATCCCATCTGTCATTGAAATAACGGGAAAGAGCCCCCGTTTAGCCGGATAAAGCATGATATCCGTTCCTTCGTGTCCACGATCGCCGCCAAAGGTCCGGGGATTCATCCATGAATTTTCGAAAGCCGCATGATAATCTGAATGTGTGGCTGATGTAGGAATTGGAAAGAATTCTATATCTGCATAAACAGATTCTTCTATCTGCGGTGGAATTTCATCGGGTATGATCTCATAGTTCATTTGCGGAGAAGAAAGCTCCTCAACATGACCGGATTCCTGATTCGTCGGCTGATTCTGTTGAAATCGAAGTCGATGCATCAATATTGTATCAATGGAAGCTATTACTATCAGTATAAGAATAAGTATCAGTTTTTTTTTCTTCATAGTTTTCACCAGCTATTCATAACAATGAAATATGAGAGTAAGCTATCAAATCAATCATCATCAAAATAAATATTTATCAAAGAAATATGTATTGTTTTATATGCTGTGCATATTTCTGTTATGTCTGATATTCAAACCGGCACTGTGTGTTGCCGGAGCAAGACAGGGACTTTTACTTTGGGCAAATCGTTTATTACCGAGCCTGTTGCCGTTTCTCATTATATCAAAAATATTAATTCAAAGTGGATATTTGTCTGCACTGATTCAGAAAACAAAGCTATCCTATGCTGCATTTGTTCTACTTGCCGGCACCTTTTTCGGTTTCCCTATGGGATGTAAACTGACTTATGACCTCTATGAGCAAAAACTGTTAAATAAGGAAGAAGCAACCATATTGTTTTGCGCATCAAATCATATGTCACCTGCCTTTGTCGGCAGCTTTCTGTTATCAGAGACACTTCACAAGCCGGGCTGGATGATTCCGACTTTTATGATCTTATATTTGCCGGCGATAATATACGGAATGCTTGCGCTAAAATTCATTCATAAAAATCAAGATCGCTTCATGGAACCGGTTGCAAAAAAATCGACATCAGGATTGCAATTGACCTTTACAATCGTTGATGCCGGTATTATGAACAGCTTTGAAACAATGCTAAAGCTTGGCGGATATATCATGTTATTTTCCGTCATATGCGAACTGTTATCAAATGCAATCGGTTCATTCAAAATAATAAAAATAATTACAATCGGTATGTTAGAGATAACAGGTGCAGTAAAAAATCTTACATCCTACCTTCCTACGATCAGAAGTCAATATATCGCAATGCTTGCTGTAACTGCATTTGGAGGTTGCTGTGGCATCGCACAGACAGCATCTATTATTCATACAAATCCGACACTCCCGATGTTATCGATCAGGAGATATATTGTATTCCGGATAATTCTTGCTTTCGTAACTGCAATACTTGCTACAATTGCTTATCCGTTTTTATTATCTATTCCTGCTTAAGTAATTCCTGCTCGAGTTCTGCGGTAATCTGCTCCTCCATTTGTGCGCTTTTTGCGTCAGCAGATGAAGCTTCCTGAGGCATTTCTTCGGTGTCATCAACAGGCATCAGTTCATTACGATTAGCAACAACCACCTGAAGAATGCCGCTTAAATTAGAAATCAGATTATCATAACGGGCTTTTGAGCTGTCAATGGAATTAGACAGAATCGTTTCAAGATTTCCAAGCAATTCATCTGTGTAGCTAATTGCGCCAAGACGAATACTGTTGGCATCCATGGTTGCTTTGTCAAGAATATCCTGAGCCTGTTTACTTGCGGCAACAATTACTTCATTTGCCTGAGCATACGCCTGCTGCATAATCTGATGCTCACTGACAAGCTCGGAATGTGTCACTTCTGCCTGGGCAATAATCGTATCAGCCTTCGCCTGCGCATCGGCAAGGATTGCCTCCTTATTACTAATCATTTTCTGATATCGCTTAATCTCTTCCGGAGTGCGTAAACGAAGCTCCGTTAAAAGCTCATCAATCTGATCTTTATTAACAATTATTTTGTTCGGAGAAAAAGGCTGTGCCTTACAGCTGTCTATGTACTGCTCCAATTCTTCTATGGTCTGTTCGATTTTACTGTTCATGCTGCTCTCCTTTTTTGATTCCAAATTTATTATAAATGCGTGCAACAATTGTCTCCGGAACAAATTGAGAAATATCTCCGCCGTATGCGGCAAATTCCTTAACAATTGTTGAGCTTAAATAAGAATACTGCAGACTGGTTGTCAAAAAAATAGTCTCAATTGCAGGATTCTCAACATGATTGGTTTGCGCAATCTGTAATTCATATTCAAAATCCGTAACTGCACGAAGTCCGCGAATAATAATATTGGCATTTATTTCTCGTGCATAATCAACAAGTAATCCATCAAAAGATACGACGCGAACATTCGGTAAATCAGTCGTAATCTCTTTTATCATACTAACACGCTCATCAACAGAAAACAATGAATTTTTTGCACTGTTATTCAAAACACCGACAAATAATTCATCAACCATATTGGCAGATCTGCGAATAATGTCAATATGTCCGTTTGTCACCGGGTCAAAGCTTCCCGGATAAATCGCTCTTGTCATAAGTGACTCCCCTATTTTGTCAAAAAGACATGTTTATTGGTCTTATATATTTTTTCCTTCAATATCTCGTATCCCATAGCATGAACATACGAGAAATCAGTATCAAGTGCTGCTTCAATAATAATGAAAGCTTTCTCGCCTACAACCGCTGAATGAGAAAGGTAAGAAAGCAGCTCCACCTCTAACTCTTTTCCATACGGAGGATCCATAAAAATAATATCGAACCGCTCGTTGCCTTCCAGCTGGCGAAGCGCAGCCATGCAGTCTGTCTGCATGATACGACACTGATCGGCAAGTTTTGTGAAGCGCATATTTTCATTAATTACTTCACATGCTTTCTTATTGTTCTCGACAAATACACAATGTTTTGCGCCTCTGCTGACAGCTTCTAATCCAATCTGACCGCTTCCGGCAAACAAATCAAGAAAGCGGGCATCTGACAGCTCGGGGGAAAGAATATTAAAAAGTGTTTCTTTTATTCGATCGGTTGTTGGTCTGGTATCTTTTCCGGGTAATGTCTTAAGCGGTAATCGCCGCGCTTTTCCGGCAATAATTCTCATGTTTCATCTCTCCAATTCATGCCTGACTGTGTATTCCTGCAATTCTATTTTGAAAGCATCTGATGCAAAAGCTTCAGTGCTGCCATAACCGACTGATTTCTCACACTGCTCCGGTCTCCCATAAATTGATGGCGTTCCGAGATTACCATACCATCACAATAGCAGCCAAGGTAGACCAGCCCAACAGGTTTTTCATCGGTTCCACCGCCCGGTCCTGCAATCCCGCTTGCAGCAATTGCCACTTGTGCGTTTGCATGCATGGCAGCGCCTTTAGCCATTTCTTCTACTGTCTGTGCACTGACCGCTCCATATGTCGCTAGCGTATCTGCAGATACACCTACCAGCTTGGTTTTTGCTTCATTGGAATAGGTGATATATCCTTCCTGAAACCACTCAGAGATCCCGGGTACATCAACTAATGTGCCTGCAATCAGGCCGCCGGTGCATGATTCAGCAGTTGTAATACGATACTTTTTTTCTGCAAGTAAATGAACGATTTCTGAAGCCAAATCAACCATTACTTTTGCTCCCTCAGCACATCTTTATTCTTAACCAGATAATCAATCAGCGAAATAATCGTAAGTGCTACTGCAATCCATGTCAACGCTACGCCAAGATAGTGAAAAGCATTGCCGGGAAAATCTAATATTAAAACAATAATCATTAACATTTGAAAGGTTGTCTTAAACTTTCCCCAATAACTGGCAGCAATCACAACATGATTATCTGCTGCAACAAGACGAAAACCACTGATAATAAATTCACGGCAGATAATAACAATTACGATCCACGCTGCAAGCTGGTCACTTGCGACCAGGCAGATCAATGCGGAACATACTAACAGTTTATCAGCAAGAGGGTCCATAAATTTGCCGAAATTTGTCACTAAATTATATTTTCTGGCAATTTTTCCATCGAGAAGATCCGTAAGACTTGCTATAATAAAAATCGCAACTGCAATATAATTGCTATAAGGTACAACCGGCCAAAGTAAAAAGAATACCATAAAAGGAATCAGTATTACACGCATAATTGTTAATTTGTTCGGTAAATTCATAATACAATCTCTCCCATCAAATCATAATCTAACGCCGAAGTAACGCGTACTTTTACAAAAGCTCCGGAAACTAATTCTTCATCTGTGTGAATAAAAAGATATCCGTCAACGCCGGGAGCATCCCGATAGGTTCTTGCCACATAGGCATTTTCATCTGTAACCTTTCCTTCAACAAATGCCCAAAGCTCTTTTCCAATCATTGCTTCATTCAAATCAAAAGAGATTTCCTGCTGAAGTTCCATTACATCATCGCGCCGGGTGAGTTTTGTTTCCTCATCAATCTGATCATCAAATTCAGCCGCAGGTGTATTTTCTTCCGGCGAATAAGCAAATGCGCCAAGACGATCAAATTCTGCCCAGTTAATAAATTCGAGAAGTCTTTGATGTGCTTCTTTTGTTTCTCCCGGAAATCCGCATATCAGTGTGGTTCTCAAGCAAATATCGGGTATCTCTTTTCTTAATAATTCAATTTTATCTGCAAGCTCGGCCCCATTTGTGCGACGCCCCATTCTTCGCAGAATATCGTCATCCATATGCTGAATCGGCATATCCAGATAATGAACAACCTTGTCATTTCTTTTGATTGCATCAATGAGTGATTGGTCAATTTCCTCGGGATAACAATACATAATTCTTATCCAGTAAAGACCTTCGATTTTATTTAATTCATCAAGCAGTCGATACAACGATTTTTCACCATAGAGATCTGTCCCGTAAAGCGTTGTCTCCTGTGCAACTAATATTAATTCCTTTACGCCTTGTTCAACAAGCGCTTTCGCCTGTTCTAACAGTTCTTCCATTGGCACACTACGATAGCTTCCCCGAATGGATGGAATGACGCAGTAAGTACAATGTTTATCGCATCCTTCTGCAATTTTTAAATAGGCATAATGTCCGCCGGTAGTTACCAATCGTTTGACGGAACGAACATTTGGAAGACCTTCTAAGGAATGATAATTCTTGTAGACACTTCCGGACAATACTTGTTCGACAGCCTCAACAATCGCGTCATATGCATTGGTTCCGAGTACAGCGTCTACCTCGGGAATCTCCGTCAGAATCTCATCACGATATCTTTGTGCAAGGCAACCTGTGACAAGTAAAGCCTTCAACTTTCCTGTTTGCTTCAGCTGCGCCATGGCAAGGATCGTTTCAATACTTTCTTCTTTCGCATCTCCGATAAAACAGCAGGAATTAACAATAATCACATCTGCTTCCGTTTCATCATCTGTTAATGTATATCCCGCCGCGTGAAGCATACCAATCATATACTCAGAATCAACCAGATTCTTATCACAGCCGAGTGAAATAAACAATAAATTCATATTCGCTCCTATTACCTAAATATGTAAAAAAGCCCAAGTCGCCTCAGGCTTATTTACAGTACTATTCTTCAGTAACCTCATCTTCGTCACTCAAGATTTTTACTTTTCCCTGATAGATTTCATCTACCGCAATTGATAGGGGCTTCTTACCCTTGGCACCCTCAACGAGAGGCTCATCTCCCGCAATAATCTGACGAGCTCGTTTCGATGCTGCAAGTGCAATGGAATAACGGCTGTTTACAACCGGCTCCTCACCGATTACTACATCATGGTTTACGACCTTCATTAATTCTACATAAGACGGATGAATCATTATTTGTTGTTCTCCTTTCGATATGCTTCTAATTCTACTCTAAATTTATTAAGAAATTCATCATTACGACTCATTCTTGCATGTTCATTTTGCAGAATCTCATGGACCTGCTTTACACAATCATCTAAATGATCATTAATAATCAGATAGTCATATGCCTCACAGCCTTTCGATTCTTCACAGGCACGACATAATCGGTCACAAATCACCTCAAGGGTTTCGGTCCCTCTTCCGATAAGTCTGTCCTTCAAAGCTTCAAAGCTGGGCGGCGTTACAAACAAAAGTACTGTATCCGGGTATTTTTGTTTGATTTTGAGTGCTCCCTGAATCTCGATTTCAAGAATTACATCCTTACCTTTGGCAAGCTGTTCTTTTACATAATCTTTCGGGGTCCCGTAATAGTGATCGCAATAGCGTGCGTACTCAAGCAATCCATCTTCCGCAATCAATTGTTCGAATTGTTCATCGGTTCGGAAAAAATATTCTCTTCCGTCAATCTCTCCGGGTCTCGGAGATCTTGTCGTCGCGGAAATTGATAATGCATACTGCTCGGGATACTTCTTAAGAAGTTCCTTCATAATGGTACCTTTTCCTGATCCGGAAAACCCTGAGACCACTGTTAAAACTCCTGTCTTATTCATCTTTTTTCTCCTCTGATGCTTCTTTCGTCCCCTTCATTCTTCCCGCCAAGGTATCCGGAAGTAATGCCGATAGAACCACCCTGTCATTTTCAGTAATAATAAGTGCTCTTGTCCGGCGGCCTTGTGTTGCATCAATCAGTCTGAATTCTTCTTTCGCCTTTTGTACCATACGCTTTGCCGGTGCAGAATCAGGCGTTATCATTGCAACCACCTTGTCTGTATTCACCAAATTACCAAAGCCGATATTCATAAAATTACTCAATGTTCTGTATCTGCTCCCTTACCTTTTCAATATCGGTCTTAAGGTTGATTCCGATATCAGAAATCTGCAAATCATTGGATTTTGACAGGATCGTATTGGCTTCCCGATTCATTTCCTGAGCGATAAAGTCAAGCTTACGGCCGACGCTTCCTTCTGATTGCAACACATCCTTCATTGCTTTGATATGACTGCGAAGACGAACAATCTCCTCGTCAACACAAATCTTATCTGCAAAAAGTGTGACTTCTGTAGCAATTCTTCCTTCGTCAACCGAAACTCCCTCCAGCAGGTCATGAATTTTGGTGACAAGCTTGGTTCGATACTCTGAGATAATCTCCGGCGAACGCTTCTCGATAAAATCAACATAAGTAACCATCGTATCCAGTTTTGCAATTAAATCCGTCTTCAGATGTTCTCCCTCTGCGATGCGCGATTCAACAAACTTTTCACATGCGCCGCGAACTGCTTTTTCAAGTAAAGACCACAGCTCATTTTCATCTGTATCCTCTTCTTCCATCACAAATACTTCGGGATATCTTGAAAGTGCACTGACACGGATATCATTCTCTATTCCAAATGTCAACGCCATCTGCTTTAAATAGGTCAGATACTGCCCCGCAAGTGCTTCGTTATACTTAAGTGCTGAACAATTCTGTGAGAGATCCTGATACGATACATATACATCAACCTTTCCGCGCTCAATATATTCCTTGAGCAGAGAACGAATCGGTGTTTCAAATACACTCAGTTTTTTGGGTAATTTTATCCCAGCATCTAAATATCGGTGATTCACAGCCTTCATCTCAACTGTAATTTTTATTTGACTGTCCGCCACTTCACACCGACCAAAACCGGTCATGCTTTTTACCATTTTATCCTCCAATCACTATGCATCTACCTTCTCAAAATATATCTGTATGCATAGATAAATTTATTATAAGACAATCATTATCATTCGTCAAACATTTTGAAAGGCTGTAATTGTATTTTTTGCAATTATTCTGTATAATTCAAGGAATGAAATCTAGTGATGACAGGAGGATTTTCCGATGGCTTTTGACGGAATCGTTGTTGCAAATATAGTAAATGAATTAAATCAAACAATCATTGGTGCTCGTATCAGTAAAATTGCTCAGCCGGAAAATGATGCATTGCTTTTGACATTGAAGGGGGACTGTGGGCAACGACGCCTTCTTCTGTGTGCAAATGCTTCGCTTCCATTTGTATATCTGACCGAAAAAAACCGCCCAAGCCCCATGACTGCACCGAACTTTTGTATGCTTCTTCGCAAGTTTATCGCAAATGGAAAAATTGTTGCAATCACACAGCCTTCGCTCGAAAGAATCATTCAATTTGATATTGAACATCTCGATGAGCTTGGCGATTTACGCAAAAAGAGGCTGATTGTTGAATTGATGGGAAAACACAGTAATATAATTTTTTGCGACGAATCGGATAAAATTATTGACAGTATTAAACACATTCCGTTGTCAGTCAGCTCTGTCCGCGAGGTATTACCCGGGAGAACATACTTCATTACAAATACGCAGGATAAATTTGATCCTTTGCTTGCAACGAAGGAAAGCTTCCTTTCTGATGCATGTACAAAAGCGACAACGATAACCAAAGCGCTCTATACAACCTATACGGGAATCAGTCCCACAATTGCGAACGAAATTTGTCATCGCGGCGGAATTGACGCGGATCAGCCAATGGACAGTTTGAAGATTGATGAAAAAAGCCATCTTGCGAACGAATTTCTCTGGCTGATTGATGATATTAAAGCAGGGAAATTTATGCCCTGTATTATTCGAAAAGGGAACGAACCCATTGAATTTAGTGCACTTCCTTTGAGCGAATATACTGATTTTTCTGATTATCAGATGAATACCTATGATTCCATTTCAGCTGTATTGGAACAATATTATGCCGACAGAGATCTATATACAAGAATTCGTCAAAAGTCCGTCGATTTACGACGAATTGTTACGACCGCTCTCGAGCGCGATGTAAAAAAACTCTCTCTTCAGAAAAAACAATTGGAAGACACAAAAAAAAGAGAGAAATATAAAATCTATGGTGAGCTTTTACTGACTTATGGTTACAATATTCCTGAAGGCGCAAAGAAAGCGGAAGTAATCAACTATTATACAAATGAGCCTGTCACCATTCCGCTTGATGAACAGCTGACTGCTCACGAAAATTCACAACGCTATTTTTCGAAATATAATAAATTAAAGCGTACGCACGAAGCGTTAGAAGGATTAACCAAAGAGGTTGCAGATGAAATCGCCTATCTTGAGTCTGTTTCTAACGCTCTCGATATTGCTGTTTCAGAAGAAGATCTGATTGCGATTAAACAGGAACTGGTTGCATCCGGTTTTATAAAAAAACACGCGGAAAAGAAAGGAAGCCGTTCAGCAAAAAGCACACCGTTTCACTATCGCTCCAATGACGGATATGATATTTATGTCGGAAAAAATAATCTTCAAAATGAGGAATTGACTTTTAAAGTGGCAAACGGCGGTGATTGGTGGTTTCATGCAAAGGGAATCCCCGGCTCGCATGTCATTGTAAAAACTGGTGGTGATGAGCTTCCTGACCGGACATTTGAAGAGGCAGCACGCCTTGCCGGATATTACTCAAAAGGTCGTGAGACCGATAAAATTGAAATTGATTATTTACAACGAAAAAATGTTAAGAAACCAAATGGATCCGCACCGGGATTTGTCGTGTATTACACAAATTATTCGATGACCGTAAGTCCTGATATTTCAGATATTCCATTTGTTGAATAAAATGACATACTTTGTCTGTTTATTTTCATCTTTCATTCACATACTATGTGTACCAACAGTAAATCTGTTGTTGAAATACAAAAGAATGTAATGGAGGAAACAACAATGGCAAGTTCAAGAAATACTACTTCTGTACCGGAAGCTAAAGAAGCTATGAATCGTTTCAAATATGAGGTTGCAAGCGAGCTTGGAGTACCGTTAAAGGATGGATATAACGGAGATCTTACCTCTAGACAGAATGGTTCTGTAGGTGGCTATATGGTTAAGAAAATGATTGAAGCCCAGGAAAAACAGATGGCCGGCAAATAACACAGCCTCTTTTTTCAGAATTACTTCATCACAATAATGAAATTAAGAGCACTTTGACGAACAATCCGTCAAAGTGCTCTTATTTGTTGCCTGTTATAATGTAAGAGAAATATTCTGTGTATCGAAAATCAGGCGCATTTTTTTGCAGAGGATTTCATGTTCCGGAGCCAAAAGATGCGGATCTGTTTCTAAAATACGCTTTACCTCAGAAGCAGCATCCTGCATAACGCGGGCATCTGTGTAAATGTCTGCAAGGCGAAAATTCATATCTCCGCTTTGTCGGATACCAAAGAAATCACCCGGACCGCGCAGCTTCAAATCTTCTGAAGCAATCCAAAATCCATCGTTTGAGTGATTGAGAATATCCAATCTTTCCCTGGCCCGGTCTGAATCAGATGCATTCATCATAATACAATAGGATTGATCCGCTCCTCTTCCGACCCGCCCTCTCAGCTGATGAAGCTGCGCCAGTCCAAAACGGTCTGCATTTTCAATCATCATCACTGTTGCATTGGGGACATTTACACCCACTTCAATAACAGTCGTGGAAACAAGGATATCAATATCTCCGTTTTTAAATGCCTCCATAATTTCATTTTTTTCTGCAGCTTTCATTTTGCCATGCAAATATTCGATTCTAATATCGTCTGGCAAGGCAGATTTTAATTGTTGTGTATAATCAATTACATTATTGGCATCATAGTTATCGGATGCTTCAACCAACGGACAAATAATATATGCCTGATGACCGGCATGTACTTCTTTTTCAAGAAAAGCATTTGCTTTCGTACGATAATTCTCTCCAACGACACAGTTTTTTATCGGTTGCCTGCTTGCCGGCAATTCGTTCATCACCGAAATATCCATATCTCCATACAAAATGATGGCAAGTGTCCGTGGAATCGGAGTTGCACTCATAACCAGCACATGTGGTGTCTGACCTTTATCAGCAAAGGTCTCACGCTGCTTTACACCAAAGCGATGTTGTTCGTCGGTGATTACCAAAGCAAGTTTCTGATAGGAAACGGCTTCCTGAATCAACGCATGCGTACCGACAATCAATGCATTTTCGCATTCTGCGATCACTTTCTGGGCTTCCCGTTTCTGTTTTGCAGTCATAGATCCTGTCAAAAGGACAATCCTCTTATGTATTCCGAATAAGTCACATAATTCCTCAAAAGACTGTGCATGTTGTTTTGCCAAAACTTCTGTAGGTGCCATAATTGCTGATTGGAATCCACTGTCTGATGCAAACAGCATTGCCAAAAAAGCAACAATTGTTTTTCCACTTCCAACATCACCCTGAACAAGACGATGCATTAAAACCTCCCCCTGCATATCACATAATATTTCATTCAAGGTTCGTCTCTGTGCACCGGTAAGTGAATAGGGAAGCTTCGAACAATAATCATCAATCACTGCTTCTGAGCAAAAATGATACGGATTTAACTGTTTTTCCTCTCCTCTTTTTTGCAACTGCATGGTCATGATGAACAGGAAAAATTCATCAAATACCAGTCGTTTTCTTGCCCATGTCAAAGTATCCATGGATTCCGGGAAATGAATCTGTTCATATGCAAAATTGTATTCCGCAAGCTCATAACGCTTTCGAATCGTATCCGGCATATAATCACCGTAAGAATCGACGGATTTAAGTGCTGCTTTCACACTTTTACACATCAATCGGTTGGATATTCCTCGTGTCAGTGCATATACCGGCTGTAGGCTTCCTTCAATGGACTGATACTCTTCCGCAGAAAAGACCGCGGGCTGTTCCATATGATAAACATTATTTTTTAATGTGATTTTACCGTATAATACAACGGTCTTACCTTTTTTTAAACTGCTTGCGATATAAGGTAATCGAAACCAAATTACCTCAAGCGAGACACCTTGCATGGATTCATTCAACACGGTAATTGTCATTGCCCGTGTTCTTCTGACAACCGGTTGACGGGAAATGGTTAAAAGAACGGCTGAGGTTGTTTCGGGCTGAAGTTCAAAAATACTTTTCGCATATGGATATTGAACATAATCGCGTGGAAAATGAAGGAGTATATCACCAACGGTGTATACTCCCATTTTCTGTAATAATTGTTCAGTTTTTTCACCCACGCCCTTTATGCTTGAAATTGGGGCATTTAATTCCATGTGAAACTCCTATCTGAAAAAATCATCGAAACCAAATATATTACTCAACGGAAAGGATGTAATAATAAATTGGCTGTCCACCATAGTTCACTTCAATTTCAAGGTCGCCATAGAGTTCTTCAAGTTTCTCACCAAGTGCAGCTGCATCCTCTTCTGCCACATCAGAACCATAATATAGACTGACAATACCGGATTCGTCATCGACAAGTGTAGCAATCATCTCAAGCAGCGTTTCTTCCATATCCTGACCCACGGACACAATACCGGAATCACCGATTCCCATATAATCATTTTCCTTGATTTCCTTGTCATCAATCACAGTATCACGAACAGCATAGGTAATCTGTCCGGATTTAACCATTGAAAGCTGCTCTTCCATGCGGGCAGCATTTTCCTTGGCATCCTGTTCGGGAATAAAATTTATCAAAGCTGATATTCCCTGCGGAACCGTCTTTGTCGGAATGACATATATCTTTTTGTCTTCAGATAAAGAAGCTGCCTGATTTGCTGCAAGAATAATATTCTTATTGTTCGGCAATACAAAAATATTTTTTGCAGGAACCTTATCAATTGCACATAAGATATCATCGGTACTCGGATTCATGGTCTGGCCGCCTTCAATCACATAATCTACACCAAGACCACGGAAAATCTCAGCAAGACCGTCACCCGCTGAGACGCTGATAAATCCCATCTCTTTCAATTCAACAGGTGCTGATTCTTTTGATTTTAGTTCCTCAAGCTGCTGTGCAGCCACCTTCTGCGCATCCTTGATCAGACGCTCCTGATGTTCTTCACGCATATTATCGATTTTAATTCTACTGAGTGATCCATGTTTCAATGCTTCCTGAATGGCTAATCCGGGATCGTTGGTATGTACATGGGTCTTAACAATTTCATCATCAGCAACAACAACAATGGAATCACCAATTGAGGTAAGGAATGCTTTGTAGTTGTTTACCTGTTCATCTGTCAACGGCTGATTTAATACAATAATGAACTCTGTACAATATCCAAATTTAATCTCGGCTTCTGTCTCAGGTGTAATTTTTACAAATTCAGATCCACCGGCAGGCTTCTCAAATGTGCTGTAATCGATTTCTTTGCCCATTAAAGCATCATAGGCACCTTGAAGTACAACAACAAGCCCCTGTCCGCCGGAATCTACAACACCTGCCTGTTTTAATACCGGCAACATATCAGGTGTCTTCTTAAGAACTGCTTCCGCTTCATCAATAACCGCTTTAACAAACACTTCAACATCAGATGTCTCATCAACCATCTCAATTGCTTTGTCCGCTGCGGCACGAGCAACTGTGAGAATGGTTCCTTCCTTCGGCTTCATGACTGCTTTATACGCAGTTTCAACAGCTTTATCGCATGCCTGGGCAAGAATTACAGTATCAAGAACATCATAATTTGCAATTACTTTGGTAAAACCTCTGAAAAGCTGTGAAAGAATAACCCCGGAATTACCTCTTGCACCACGAAGTGAACCAGAAGAAACAGCCTTTGAAACAGACTTCATATTCTGCTTTTCAAGACCACTTAACTCCTTTGCAGCAGAAAGGATTGTCATTGACATATTGGTTCCTGTATCTCCATCCGGTACAGGAAAAACATTCAATTCATTAATCCATTCTTTCTTTGCCTCTAAATTCTTCGCACCGGCCAAAAACATTTTGGCCAAAAGCGATGCATCTATCGTAGTTGTTCCCACTTGACTTTCCTCCTAATCAATTACTCTTACGCCTTCGACTGAAATGTTAATTTGTTTAATATTCATACCGGTGAATTCTTCGACGCGATACTTAACAGTTTCAATCAAATTATCTGATACAGTGAAAATACTTACGCCATAAGCAATGATCACATGAAAATCAATACTAATCTCATTATTATCATCTACGCTCACATTTATACCATGAGAAAGATAATCTCTCTTCAAAAGCTTGACTAAGCCATCCTTCATGTTCACTGCAGCCATTCCAACAATGCCAAAGCATTCAACTGCAACAGAACCGGCATAGGTTGCAATAACATCCGAATCAATGGTAACAGTACCCAAAGAATTGGTTAATTGTCCATTCATAGTTGTCCCTCCATATCTCATAGTGATTTCTATTCTATACCATGCGAAAAAAAAAATAAACATTTATTTGATTATTTTGCAATTTTTTTCATTTTATTCTTGCATTACATATTTGTATCTGATAAAATGTCCTAGTATGAGTTTGAGACAAATGAGTTTCAGACTAATTGAGAACCGGACAAGGAGGTGCAGTCATGGCAAAGTGTGCAGTATGTGGAAAAGGTGTTCATTTTGGAAACAATGTGAGCCATTCTCATAGAAGATCAAACAGAATTTTCAAATCTAACATCAGATCTGTCCGTTGTAAAGTAAACGGTGGAACAAAGACACAGTATGTTTGTGCAAGATGTTTGAAGTCTGGAAAAGTTGAGCGTGCTTAATTTGATTTTTGCATGAGATAAAAAGGAGCTGAGTTTCAGCTCCTTTTTTTATCATTTACAAAACAGATAATATCCACACAGCATCAGTCCTGCGATCAGACATACAATTAACACTTTACTATCAAAAAATAAGGTAAAAAGCATTCCGATTGCAAGAAAGAATAATGCAAATCCAATCAGTCTTCTCACAGTTCACCTCCGACGGGTCGGATGCAAAAAACGCATATATTATTTTACAATATATGCGTTTCCCTTCTTTATGATTCCGTATTTACAGCATCCGCCAGCATATCTGACATTTTTTCAGAGGCTTCTTTTTTGGTCTGTTCATTTACTTCCGTTTTACTTTTGCAGGTAAACTTATCAACGAATTCCGGTACCATATCAAGCAACTTTGTGATGCCATCCTGATTTTTTACATTTACAAGCTTCGTATTCCCATTTTGAATCACGAGCACCGCACTCGGCTGTACACGACCGCCAAGTCCACCCGCTCCGCTATCCTTCTTTTCACCGGAAAATGCACCGGCTGCAACACCGAAAGATACATCCACAAGCGGTAAAATGATTGTATCACCGATATGAATCGCATCTCCTACAACCGTCTTTGTTGTCAAAAAGCTATCCATTCCTTTAAATAATGATTCTACTGTTGCGCGAAAATTGTTGTCTGCCATAAAAACCTCCTTATGATTTCCGTAATATTATGCTTCGAACATCTCGATCGAAAATCAGACGAATACCGCTTCTTACAGCGTGTATTAGTCTTGCATGTCCACGAACACAAATCGTTCCCTTTACATAGAACGCTTCGGAAATAAAATCCGGGCAGATAGACACACCCTTTTTATATGCAAGCGGACATATACTGAGCATACCGGTTACATATCCGGTATTTGCAGGATCACCCATTGAAAATGTCACATTGGCGCTTCCTTTTCTCGGGCCGAAATGTCGGATCAGAACCAATACTTCATGAAAAATCAATTGCATCGCATGCAGATTTTTCTTATCTGTTATTCCGGATCGAATCGCCAAAAATCGTTCTTTAAATGAACGATTGCTGTTACCTGCGGATTTTTCTTTTTTTACTGCATGTTTCTTCTTTGTATGTTCTGTCTGTTTTTCAGACGCCATGGTCTGCATTTCATCGTGCTTATCATCCGCTGATGCCGTCCCGGCAATATCAGTTTTCAAAGAATCTGATTTGCCTGATGGTTCCTCTCCCGATGATTCAGCAATGTCAGCCGCCTCTTTTTTTTGACGCTTACGAATCGGAATACCAAACACACGCATCAAAAGCTTTAAGGTTGGCTTTTCTTCTCCTTCGTCGGTATCGAATCGAAGTATCCCTTGAAAAAACAAATATTGAATGGAAACAAACAGCTTCTTTTGATCAAGCCATTCTCCGCTTAGGCGATATGAAACAGGTACAAATAATGCGGTGAAAACCAGTAGCAAAAAAATACTAAGGATGATAAGTAATAACCATCCAAGCAGCTTAAGAATAAATAGTATCACGCTTAACATAACAGCCCATCCCTCCTGCTATTATGCCAATATTTCGCAAAATAATCCCGTATCTGAAATTCACCTCGTGCAGCATAATACGAAAGCAGAATTTTACAGGCAAGCTCCTGTGCTTCCTCGTAATTACTTGCCAAACCAATAATCATTAGCCCTTTTTTCGGATAATGGCGCTTATAAACCTCTCGCACGGATATGATATCGATCAGGCTCTCATGATTTGAAGACAACGCAAGCAGATAAGCTCCACAGGATATGCGATATTTTTTGATTCTACGGATCATTCGCTTTTGTTTGCGCGGGCTTATACTCTCCCCTACAAATAAATCGTCATACCATATCATATATCATCCTCAAAGTTCCATAAGAATATGCTTGCCATATTCATTTTCGGCTGCTAAAAATACTTTCGACTGCCCCATAAATTACTCTTTTTTAAATCCAGGTATTCATTATACGCTTTTTCCAAAATCTGCTTTTCATTGTTAAATTTCAGAAGGTGATACGCTTCATGAAATTTATAATACCCGGAGTCCACAAAATATTCTTCACGCTGCGGTTTACTGTAATAGCTGTCTCCCATCATCAGATACCAATGAACTTCCTTGTGTACGATATCCTCCGGGACATTGAAAGAATACTGACTTTTGCCTATATATTTAATTATCGCAGCATCAATGCCGGCTTCCTCGTGTACTTCTCTGGCGGCAGTTTCTTTATAATCTTCGCCATCCTCAACAGTTCCTTTGGGAAGTACCCAGCCTTCATATTTGTTGCGATAATTCTTATAAAGCAATAGAATCTTTCCTCGAAATATTACCACACCGCCACAGCTCGTTGCTTCGATCATTGCAATTCCTCCTGATGTGGTTAAAAATCTTTCATCGAGACAAGTATACTCTTATTTGAAGTAGGTGTCAAACACGGCTTTTGCAATCGGAACAGCAAATCTGCTTCCGTTTCCTGCTTCTTCTACAACAACAGAAATCGCAATTGATTCTTTCCCTTTGGCGTTTGCGAACCCCACAAACCATGCATGCGAGTCCCCTTTATTTGTTCCATACTCTGCCGATCCGGTTTTGCCGTAAGCCTGATAATCGCTGCTTTGAAGTGCACTTGCTGTTCCTTCATCAACCACAGTTTTCATATAACTTCGCAAAATATGTGCTTCTTTTTCATTCATCAGTTGTCGATAAGAGGCGGGCTTCGTTTGTGAAAGAACATTTCCATCACTACTTATGACCCCATCAACAACATACGGTGTCATAAGAACACCATTATTTGCAATCGCACTTGTCACAAGTGCCATATGAAGAGGACTTACCAGAGTGTCCCCCTGACCGATTGCTGTTGACATGATAAGACTTTTCGAATCGTTTGGTGATAACGAAAAGCTGCTTTGTGAGGATGCAGCATCAAAGGGCAGCGTCTCATTGAATAAAAGCTCTTTACATGTCAATTCAAACTGATTCAGGTCTAAGCCAAGCCCAATATTGGCAAACGAACTATTGCATGATTTTGCCAATGATTTTCGTAAATTTACAGAACCATGCACCGCATTGTTATAACAGTGTATGGTATGGTTATCTTCCGCTATTTTTCCGGTGCAATCATAGTTATATGACTTGTATTCGTTCGGATTTTCTCGTACATATTCAAGCGCCGTGATTAATTTGAAGGTACTGCCGGGTGGGTATAATCCCTGGGTTGCGCGATTCAAAAGGACGGATGTTTTTTCGTCATCTGCAATGATACGATTCCAATCCTGAACGATTCGATTCGGGTCAAAATCAGGTTTTGATACCATCGCCAGAATCTTACCGGTAGAAGGCTCCATAACAATCGCAGCGCCTTTGTAATCGCCAAGCGCATCGTACAGCTTTTGCTGAATATCCGGATTCAGCGTCGTCATTACAGAATCACCCGTATTCTTTTTCCCTTCAAGCTCATTCAATACGCGTTCAAGAATAAATGAATGTGAACGAAGCAATTCAAATTGATGATTGGATTCTAAACCGCTACCACCATTTTGCGCATATCCAATTACATGGGCATATTGATTGGCATGGGGATATTTTCTGATTTCTTTCCCGCTTTTTGTCACTTCCGTAGTAGCAAGAACCGTTCCGTCTGATGCAAGGATATCTCCTCTTATGACGCGGTCGGAAAAATGATCTAGTCTTGCATTATAAGGACTATTAATAAATGATTCACTTTTTGCGATTTGAAAATAACAAAAATATCCTATCATTGCGATAAAGATACCGGTAAAAAAATATGCAATCACAGCAAACTCTTTATTATTATCCGGATGCTTTTTTGTTTTCTTTTCGCTTTTTTCTTTTTTTTCGTGTATCATCCTGCGATATCGTTTCATCAATAATTTCATCCTCTCTCAACAGGTAAAGCCCCTGAATAATTGAAAAAATAATAAAAGTGCTGACCAATGAGCTTCCGCCATAGCTGACAAGCGGTAAAGTCACACCGGTTGACGGAATAAACTTTATGACTCCTCCGATTGTCAGAAACACCTGAAATCCATACACGGTACCGAGTCCAAGTGCAACAAGCTTATAAAACTGATTGTGAATCTGAAGTGCAACATTCAAAAACATCAGATAACAGCTTGCACATACTAAAATCAGACAGATTGCAAATAATCCTCCTAATTCTTCTGAGATTGCTGCAAATACAAAATCTTCGTCAGCAACAGGGATTTTGTTTGGCATCCCCTGATACAGTCCAAGACCAAACCATCCTCCTGTACCTATTGCGAAAAGAGACTGGCACACCTGATATCCCTGATTATCAATGACTGCTACAGGATCTTTCCATGCCATCACCCGTACTTTTACATGATTAAAAATCCGATATGCAACAACTGATGCTGCCGAACCGGCTGCAAGGCCTAAAATCAGATAATGCGTCTTTCTGGTTGCCACATACAGCATAACCAGATATGTGATAAAATAAATCAAAGCACTTCCTAAATCTTTGGATGCAACAAGGATCAGTACATGCAATGCCGCAATCGAAGAAGTAATCACCACCTGTCTGAAGTCAGTTGCATGATAGAGCATCGCCGCAACAAAGAAAACAAAAAGAATCTTAATAAATTCAGACGGTTGAACCGATACACCGCTAAATGTAATAGTTAATTTCGCACCATAGCTTGTCTTCCCGGTCACTGCAACGAGAACTAGCAGGGCAATACCAATGATTGCATAGAAAAACGGCAATTTATGAAGGAAATGAATATGATGAATTACAAAAGGAATCAACATTGTAATGACTGTTGCTCCGGCTGCAAAATAAAACTGTCGAAATGCTTTGTCCGGATTTAATCTCATAAGCATGATAAATCCAATGATTAAAAGCATACATAGATGATTCGTGATCAGACTTGCAGCATTTTTGTATACATATCGATAAATCAGTTGAATTGCGCATACCAAGAGAACCTGCATTGCAAAAAAAGCCGGTAGTTTTAAATTGCCTGTCACAGCAAACATCACTGCGTATGCGTCTAAATGAATGAAAAACATACACAACCGTTGATGCTTAAGTATTGCCGTCTGACGATTCATATCCTTTCTTTTTTTCAGTACGGAAAAGCTCTCATAAGTGTAACAGGCAAATAAGATAATCATCAGATATTTTGATATTTCTGTAATGATTGTAACCATAAGACTCCTTATTCCACACCACGCTTAAAATGACCTCTTGTAAACTCTCCGGATTGTGCATGCTCTAAAATGCCCTCTAGTACAAATGCTTTATAACAATCCAGTATCTCAATCACTCGTTTGGGCGATTCTACCGTAAAATCGATTCGCATGCTTTCCGGATTGATAGCATCTATCTCACCTCGTGTTACATTGTCAAACAGCATCATTGGCATGCTGTTATAGATAACATTATAACAAAAGCTGCAATAATTTTTCACAATGAACTGCTTCTCATATCGATCCTTCAACGAAAGCTGTTTTGCGATTCTGTCACATGTATTCAGATTCTTATTGACACACTGATTGCTAACCATAAGCGGATAATATCCATAAATTACCATTTCTGTTCGCTTTGCCGTTTTATGTTTCAATTCTTTGGCGTTTAGCTCATACGGGAAGGTAATCCGAGCAAATCCCTGACTTAAAAAGAATTCTGATGCACGATTGGAAAAAGTATACACCGAAGCATCTAAACGAATTGCCCGGGAAGGGATGCCCATTCCAAGTAAATATCCGATAGAATCATAATTTTTTGCATAAAATCCTTGTATTTTCCGTGCCTGAAATAAATCCAACAGAAAAGTCCTGTTTTTCTCCAACAGGCAAACCGTTGATTCGCGAAAAACAGTCGGAAGCACAATCCATGCGTTATAATTACAAGCTTGTGTCATTTCTAACGCAAAGTTAAGCAGTTTTTCCATTTGATCAGACGCAGCCATATGCAAACAGATTCCAATATCTGTAATAAAATCATAGTTTGCGTTGCAGCAAGCCTGAAGCTGCTCAAAGGAATCACAGATCACAGTGAGTTGTTTACGAATATCATTTTGCTCATTCTCTTTCTTGAATGATATTTCCATCCTCTGATAAGACCGAGCTTTCCCATAGCGCCGGAAATCGGATAATAATTCTTTTTTGAGCAGTGATATTCCATCCCTGCGAAGACTTTTCAAAAACTGTTTGGGAACAAAGCTTTCATCATCCATAATTATTTCCAGATCAGAAAAAGTCACAAAGCTTTCGCCGGTCTGTAATAATACTTTTCTCACAGCTTCTTCTGTTGCAGGTGCATTTTTTGCACTTGAGATTTCGCCACAGGAAACGGATACTTTTTTACCGGTCTTACAATCCTGAATCGTTAGCGTTCCGGATTCATTTTGGTGTAAATGAACGGTTCCGAGCACAGTTCTTTTTAATTCCCCACCAAACGCTTCGCTTGGCAGATCATTTGCCGAGCTATGGCTGGATGAAGAAAGACTCATCATCTGAGGTCCTTTTTCATTCCTGAAATATCCATCAGTAAAACCGCTTCGATTTCCGAGTTCCATCAGTCGTTTTCGGTCTTCATCGGATACATGATAGACCTCATCAGATAATTCAAGTATATCAAGATACTTTCGATAGATTGCCGTTACTCCGGCTGCATAAGCAGTTTGTTTCATGCGTCCCTCGATTTTGAGCGATGACACACCTGCCTTACGAAGTTCAGGCAGCCAGTCAATTCCGCAGAGATCTTTGGGGCTTAACGGATATATGGGCCCGTTCTTTCTTCTCTCCGCCCATGTGGGTTCGTAAGAAAGTCTACACGGCTGTGCACATCGGCCGCGATTACCGCTTCTTTGACCAAGTATACTGCTAAACAGGCATTGACCCGAATATGAATAACAAAGCGCACCATGGATAAAGCATTCAAGTTCAACATCCACTTGATTATGAATTGCTGCTATTTCATCGATTGAAAGCTCTCTCGAAAGAACAATGCGATCTGCTCCACGATCTTTCCAATATGCAGCCCCCGCGCTTCCGGTAACTGTCATTTGTGTACTTGTATGCAGCTCCAAACCCGGAAAATGCGTTTTAATAAACGAAAAAACACCTGCGTCCTGGACGATTACCGCATCGAGACCTCTCTCATAGTACACAAGCAGATAATCATAAAGCTGTTCTTCGATTTCCCTGTTTTTTAACAGCGTATTTACCGTCAAATGAAGTTTTTTATCAAACAGATGTGCATAATCAATTGCATACAACAGCTCGTCCTGTGTAAAATTTTTTGCATATGCGCGAGCACCAAATTGCGCACCGCCAACATATACAGCATCTGCTCCCGCAGCAAGCACCGCCTGAAAGGTTTCCAGCGAACCGGCCGGTGCCAATAATTCCATTCGTTCCATAGTATCTCCTATTATTGCAACCAATATAATATAAAAGGGACGCATTGTGACGTCCCTTCTTTGTGTCTGTTAATTAATGCACTTTGTATTTGTCAAAGCTGCTAACATTCTTCTTGGAATCAGGATTCTTCTTATGATCAGAAACCGGCTCAAGAAGCGCTTCTTCCAATGAATGCTCCAGCTTCTCATTTTTCATCTTCAATTCCTGATTTTCTTTCTCAAGTTTTTTGAGCTGTTCCTGAACATCAACATTCTGTACTTTAACAAGCTCAAGCTTTGATGTCGTATCATCCAGTTTCATTTGGGCATCAATCAATTGATGCTTTAAGGAAAAAATCTCTTTTTCTAATTCAGAAAACTTTGTTCCGGAATCGTCAGCCTGTTCTTTTGCCTTAAAGTACTCATCTGCAATATTTAATTGCAGCATAATATTTTTCATATCCTGAGAAAGACGCTTATAAGAATCCTGCTGATTCATTTTGGCAATTTTCTGGTTGATATAAGCAGCAACTTTCTGAAGATACTCTTCCTCTTCAAACCCACTCAAATTATATTCTTTTTTATCAATTACAACAACAGTCGTTGCTTTTGTAGCCATACGCGCCTCCCAAAATATTCGTTGGTTCAAGTATAAAGGAAAGATATACAAATTGCAACCGGCTAACCATTACAAGGCAAACCAAAATGTTTATAGCAGTTTTCGGTTACTACGCGCCCCTTGGGCGTGCGGTTAATCAATCCATTCATAACAAGATATGGTTCGTATACATCCTCAATCGTACCGGCATCCTCACCAATCGCTGCTGCTAATGTATCCAGACCCACCGGCCCGCCTGAAAACTTCTCAATGATTGTCATTAAAAGCTTACGGTCGTTATTATCGAGTCCCATCTTGTCAACATCCAAAAGATCCAATGAAAACGAAGCAACTTCCTTGGTTATCTTACCATTATATTTCACCTGGGCGAAATCGCGCACTCGTTTCAAAAGGCGATTTGCAAGTCGGGGCGTTCCTCTTGATCGTCTTGCCAGCTCATAGGCACCTTCTTCATCAATCTCGACTTCAAGCTTTTGGGCAGAATGAATGATAATTTGTTTCAGTTCTTCAACTGTATAAAACTCAAGGCGATGCATCACACCAAAACGATCCCGCAACGGAGCAGATAAAAGTCCTGCTCGTGTAGTAGCACCGACAAGCGTAAACTTTGGAAGGTCAAGCCGAATCGAACGGGCTGTCGAACCCTTTCCAATCATAATATCAATGTCATAATCCTCCATTGCAGTATATAACACCTCTTCCACCTGACGGTTCAGACGATGAATTTCATCGACAAAAAGCAAATCACCTTCTGCAAGATTGCTGAGAATCGCTGCCATTTCACCCGGTTTGGCAATTGCCGGACCGGAGGTGATTTTTACATGAACTTCCATCTCATTTGCAATAATTCCGGCAAGTGTTGTTTTGCCAAGTCCCGGCGGTCCGTAAAACAACACATGGTCTAACGGTTCGCCTCTTTTTTTAGCGGCCTCAATATATACACGAAGATTCTCTTTCGCTTTTTTCTGTCCGATATAATCATCTAAATACTGTGGACGAAGATTTTTTTCAATTTTTATATCTTCTTCCTGAATTTCTGTTGTGATTACTCTGCGATTGCTCATCTGACTCAATCACTCCTATCATCCTTTACATAAATGCCATATTTTTAAGCGCGAGCTTTAATACACTTTCCACATCACTCTCCGGCGTTATGTCAATTCCGCGAAGTACCTGCGTAGCTTCGCTCGCAGAATATCCTAATGAAGTAAGTGCAAGGATTGCTTCCTGTCGTACACCTTTTTCACCGGTAATATTCGGATTTTTGACCGGAGCATCCTCCTCATGAAATGTGTCCTCAAGTTTTAATTTATCCTTTAATTCAAGTACAATTCTCTGTGCCGTTTTTGCTCCGATTCCGGGTGCTTTTGAAATCGCCTTTGCATCATCTGCAATTACCGCAAAGCGCAGATTATCTGCACTAAGTACAGAAAGAATGGCAAGCGCCCCCTTCGGGCCAACTCCATTCACTGTAATCAAAAGCTTAAATACATGTAAATCATCCTTGGTTAAGAAACCAAACAGAGAAAAACCATCTTCTTTTACCTGAAAATATACATACATTTTGATCTCTGCTCCGATTTCAGGCAGATATTCAAAAGTTTGTCCACAAATATGAATCTGATAACCAATCCCATGATTTTCAACAATCACAGTCTGCTCGTCCATATCCACAAGTGTACCTTTTATATACTGAATCATAGAACCTCCTCAGGTACCCTGCCAAGATAATAAAATCCTTTGCATTCTGTAAGTTCAACATTCACAATGGTTCCAATCATCGAAGCATCCCCATTTAAATGAACGACAGAATTATTACTCAGGCGACCGGTAACAAGTGTATCATCCTGCTCATTGATCTGTTCAACCAGAACCGGTAAAATCTTACCTTCCAATTCCATCGCTTTCTCACATGCAATACTTTGAACCTCTTTTAATATCATGTCAAAGTTTTCCTTCACTTCGTCTTCCGGAACCTGATTTTCCATCTTTGCAGCAGGTGTTCCGGAGCGCTTCGAATAAATAAAAGTAAATGCACTGTCATAGCGAACTTTCCGAACAACATCAAGCGTCTCTAAAGCATCCTCTTTTGTCTCACCCGGGAAGCCCACAATAATATCCGTTGTAATTGCAATATCCGGAATGGCTTTGCGCAGTTTGTCAACAAGAAGCAAATACTGCTCCTTATCATAATGACGGTTCATCTCTTTTAATATGCGACTGCTACCCGACTGAAGCGGCAGATGCATATGCTTACAAATCTTATCTGATGCTGCCATCACCTCAATCAATTCATCGGATAGGTCCTTCGGATGCGAAGTCATAAATCGAATACGCTTCAACCCTTCTATTTTTTCTATTTCACGAAGAAGCTGTGCAAATGTAATCGGATGATCTAAATTCTTGCCATATGAGTTTACATTTTGCCCCAGCAGCATCACTTCAACGACACCATCTGCAACGAGATGTTCGATTTCACGAATAATATCCTTAGGTTCTCTGCTGCGCTCTCTGCCCCGCACATATGGTACGATACAGTAGCTGCAGAAGTTATTGCAGCCAAACATAATGTTAACACCGGATTTAAAATGATACTTGCGTTCAACCGGAAGATCCTCAACAATTTGTGAGGTCTCATCCCAAATATCAATGACCATCTCGTCACTTGTCATAGCATGTACGATCAATTCCGCAAATTTAAAGATATTATGTGTTCCAAAAACAAGGTTCACAAAGCGATAACTCATACGAAGCTTCTCAACAACATGCTGCTCCTGCATCATACACCCACATAGAGCAATCATCATATTCGGATTTTTTTTCTTGTAGCTGCTTAATGTTCCAAGTCGTCCATAAACCTTGTTGTTTGCATTCTCGCGTACGGTACAGGTATTGTAAATAACAAAATCAGCGTTTTCTGTATCAACCGGAACAAATCCGATTGTATCAAGAATTCCACGAAGTTTTTCTGAATCCCTCGCATTCATCTGGCACCCGAAAGTTTCGACATGAAATGTCAATGGATGACCGCACTTCTTTGCCCGTTCACTTACAAGCTCTTTTGCTCGTTCAATATAATAAAATTGGCGTTGCGGCTCCATAACAGGGGCCTCATCAGGCATTGCCGGTTTGTTCATTTTATCGTTTCCCATATTTTTCTCCTAAATTTTCAATCGTTCCATCTTTGTTAATGATATCAATATTGTTTAATTGTCCGCGCAGACTGGCACGGATATCCGCAACATATTCTGCACGAAGGCGGGCCTGCTCTTCTTTTTCTTCCGCTGTTAATCCTTCTGCTTGTGATTTATGATAAAGCTCATTAATTCGGGCAATTCTACTATCCATCATGTCATTCAGCCTCCTAATTTTTCTTCACGCTATACTTTAGCATATGTAAACAAAAAAATCGACAGTAACTTTCTTGAATATCTGAAATTAATATGCTAAATTGGTACTACTAAGGAGGGGATACTATGAATAAGAAAAAGATCATTCAGGCTTTTCTTCTTGCACTTATTATCGTAATGATTACATATGTATATAATACATTTTTTTAAAGCCTTAGAATAAAAGGATAACCGACATGCAACATCCAATTATTTCTGCAACCGTTTCCAAATACATTGACTATGATGGCAATGAAAAAGAAGAACTCATTATTGTATTAAAGAACGAACCGGTTGACTCGTGTAACAAATCCTATTATCAACGCCGGTATGATTACTATCTTCATAATTCCGGGGATATTATGCGTCTTCGTATACCTATGTATCAAGGTATGGTTCGCATGTATTTTTCAGATTATAAAAACTATTATTATCTTCCGCTTGAAGATCAGGCAATTCACAAGTCTGTGGCACAGTATGTAGACAAGGAGCATCGGCAGAAAGCCACACCCGAGAATTGTTACACAACACTTACTGTTACTGACGAATGGTTAAAATCAGAACAATTCGCTGCCTTTGTCGAAACTGTTCTTCAATCATTTCAATTCAAATAAAAACTGCCTGTATGCACTCGCCTCATTCAATGAAAACGAGACTGACACATATCAGGCAGTATTTTATGATTTTTCAAAAAAGAATGATTTATTTCTGATATAACCCAGTTCCTTATAGTTCATTATCTGCTCCGTACTTCCAATGAAAAGTACGCCTCCGGGTTTAAGTGACTGGTGGAATTTCTTATATATCTCATCCTTGGCCTCGTCTGTAAAATAGATGACAACATTTCTGCAGACAATAAAATTACAATCCTTCGGATACGGATCTCTCAACAAATTATGCTCACGAAATTCTACGCATCGTTTTATCTGATCTGATATCTGATAAGAGTTCCCGATTTTAGAAAAATATTTTGCTTTCAAATCATCCGGTACTGCGGCAATACTCTTTTCATTGTAAAGTCCGAGACGCGCAGTATCCAATACCTGCTTATCAATATCCGTTGCAATAATCTTGATATCAGTAAGCGGAAGATGCCGGCTAAGTGCCATAACCAAAGAATACGGTTCGTCACCTGTCGAACAGGCTGCACTCCATATCACAAGTTTTTTCCCAAATTTATCAATTAGTTTTGGAAAAACTTCCTGATCAAGAATTTTCCACTGATCCGGATTTCGATAAAACTCCGATACATTGATTGTAAGAAAGTTGACAAACTGGTCAAACTTTTCTTTGTCGGTTTTAATTAATTCGATATATTTATCGTAATCATCCAACTTATTCTTTCCAATCAAAGTATCGATTCTTCGCCGCATCTGTTTTTCTTTATAGGCATTTAAATCAATTTTTGTTAACGAAAACACATCCGTTTTGAATTTTTCATAATTATCCAGCATAGACAACCATCCTTCATTAACTCATGAAAAATAAAAATCCCTGCGGAATATTCAGCAGGGATTTTATATTATCGATTACTCTGCATCCTCTGCGGGTGCTTCCTCAGCCTGTGTCTCTTCGGGTTGTGTTTCCTCCTCAGGAGCTAATAAAGCCTTAATACTCAGGCTAATCTTCTTATCAGCCTCATTAAAATCTACAATCTTCGCCTCGATTTCCTGTCCGATCTTCAATACATCTGAAGGCTTCTCAATATGCTCTTTCGCAATCTGAGAAACATGCAATAATGCATCGATTCCGGGAGCCAGCTCTACAAATGCACCAAAATCGGTCATGCGAGCAACCTTACCGGTAAGCACATTACCAACTGCAAACTTCTCAGTTGCATTATTCCAAGGATTCTCATCCGGGAATTTCATACTGAGTGCAATCTTTGTCTCGTTAATGTCTTTAATGAAAACGCGAACATTGTCACCAACATTGAAAACCTTCTTGGGATTCTCAATTCTTCCCCAGCTCATCTCTGAGATATGCAGTAATCCATCAACACCGCCAAGGTCAATAAATGCACCGAAATCAGTCACATTCTTTACCGTACCTTCAATAACATCACCAACGGTAATCTTAGAGAACAATTCTTTCTGAAGCTCAGCCTTCTTAGCTGCAACAAGCTGCTTTCTGTCACCGATGATGCGTCTTCTTCTGGGATTAAACTCCGTAATAACAAACTCAATATCTGTTCCGGCATACTTTGAAAGATCCTTCTCATAGGTATCACTTACAAGACTTGCAGGAATGAATACTCTTGCCTCATCAACGATAACGCTCAATCCGCCACCGAGAACCTGCGCAACCTTTGCGGTAAGCACCTCATGATTTTCGAAAGCTTCCTCAAGACGCTTGCTGCCTTTCTCAGCTGCAAGACTCTTGTATGATAATAATACCTGACCCTCGCCGTCATTCACTCTCTTAACCTTTGCTTCCATAGTGTCTCCAACAGAAACAAGAGTAGTTAAATCAACATTCGGCTCATTGGTATATTCGTTACGGCTAATAATTCCGTCTGACTTATATCCGATGTTCAAGACAATCTCGTCCGGCTTTACATCGATAACCTTACCCTCCACTATTTCATTCTGTCTGATTGTCTTAAAAGACTCTTCCAGCATTTGTTCAAAGCTCATCTCTGACATACTTTTGAACCTCCTCAATAATATTATTTGGGGTGGACGCCCCTGCAGTAATACCTACATTGCCAAGGCCACTGAAGCCTGTCAAAGCCAAATCCTCAAGTGTCTGAATATAGTAAGTATTTTTACATTCCTTTTTACATATCTCAAATAGCTTCTGTGTATTGGAGCTATTCCTGCCGCCAATCACAATCATTGTCTGTGACTGCGCGGAAAGTTGTCGCGCCTCGCTTTGACGCTCCTCTGTCGCATTGCAGATAGTATTCAAAATACATATATCAATATAATAACCTTTTTTTCGGATTATTTCAACTAAATTCTTAAATTTATTGTTGTTGAATGTCGTCTGTGAAACAATACACAATTTCTGATTGACAGGAATTTCAATCGATTCCGCCTCTTCAATGGTCTCAATGATTGTTGTTTGTTCCGGGTTACACCATCCACTGATTCCAATCACTTCCGGATGGGACGCATCACCGATGATAATGATATGCTCTCCCGCCGCTGAATGTTCCGACACAATCCGGTGTATTTTTTTTACAAACGGACAGGTTGCATCAAGAACAGTAAACCCTGATTTTTCAATTGCATCAAGCTCCGCTTTTCCAACACCGTGCGAACGGATAATGACTCTTCCTTTCGGCAGAGAAGCAAGCTGTTCTATATTTGAAATAACCCGTACTCCTCTGCTTTCAAGATCGTTTACAACTTCTTCATTGTGAATGATCGGCCCATAGGTATAAAGCTTTCCTTCAAGTTCTGTCTGTTCATAAACAAGCTCTACCGCCCGTTTTACACCAAAACAAAAACCTGCACTCTTGGCAACAGTAACATTCATATGATTATTTGTGCTCCTTTACAATCGATTCGATTGCAGCAACTACCTCTTCAATCGTCATTTCAGATGAATCGATAAGGATGGCATCCTCCGCCTGTTTAAGCGGGGAAATTTCCCGATTCATATCACGGTAATCACGCTCTTCGATATCCTTTGCAATCATTGCAAGATCAGCTGATTCACCTTTTTCTGACAGCTCATCGTATCTGCGTTTTGCGCGCGTCTGAACACTCGCCGTCAAATAAATCTTAACCTGTGCATCCGGAAGGACACAGGTGCCAATATCCCGCCCATCCATAATCACATCCGCTGTCTTGGCAAGCTTTTGCTGAAGCGCAACAAGCTTTTTGCGAACGATGGGATATACGCTCGTTGCAGAGGCCATATTTCCAACTGCTTCATTTCGCAATTCACCGGTAACATTTTCTCCGTTTAAGAGTACCTGCTGTGCACCGTCTACATATTCAATAGAAATATCTACCTGTTTTACAGCGTCTGATATCCTTACTTCGTCATCCGGGCTGATATTATTTTTCAAAAAATATAAAGCCATTGCCCGATACATGGCACCGGTATCCACATATATATATTTCATCTTTTTCGCAAGCATCTTTGCGATTGTACTTTTTCCTGCGCCCGCAGGACCATCAATTGCAATATTAAAAGCCATCATATCCTCCTATGTGTGCAATAACTTATATTCTTCAGCTGCGCAATTGCCTGCCAAATGACCGCTTGACCATGCAATCTGCAGGTTAAATCCGCCCGTGTATGCATCCAGATCAAGTACTTCCCCGGCAAAATACAATCCCTTCACAAGCTTTGAGTCCATTGTTGAAGGGTTCACTTCCTTCAAGACAATTCCGCCTCTTGTAATAATCGCCTCACGAAAATCTCTAAGCCCCGTGAGCGTAACAGAAAACTGTTTGAAAAGCAATGTTAATTGCTTCCTTTCCTCACGGGTTATTTCGTTAATTTTTTTATTTTCCGGAATTTTACTTCTCTCAATAAGTACGGGAATTAATTTCGCAGGTGCTAAAGCTGACAAAACATTCTTAAACAGTCTATTCTTATTCTCTTCGAATTCTTTCAGTATTCTTCGATCCAGCTGCTCCATGGTCAGTGCCGGTTTCCAATCAAGAAGCAGGGTGAGCGGTTGTTTTTGTATTTTTTCATTTATCACTGCACTCGCAGACAGAATAAGCGGACCACTTACTCCAAAATGTGTAAAAAGCATTTCTCCGAAATTTTCAAAAATACACTTTTTTCCATCCATAATCTTTATGCTGACATTCTTGGGAGCAAGTCCCTGCAACTGTAACACATCCTCTTCCGCAACTGTAATCGGCACTAATGAGGGACTAAGAGCCGTAACATTGTGCCCCGCTGATTTTGCCAAACGATATCCATCTCCGGTAGAGCCGGTCGTGGCATACGACATTCCTCCGGTTGCGATCAACACTCGCGGCGCAAAAAAATCTGTTCCATCACAGAGTCGTACACCGGAAAGCTTCCTCTGCTCAAATAACAGTTCTTTTACCTGCGAATGATACCTGAGCCGTATTTGATTTTTCTCAATCCTGCGCTTTAATGCTCCAATTACATCCGATGCATGATCCGAAACAGGAAACACACGCTTTCCCCGTTCAACCTTTGTCTTCATTCCACTCTCTTCAAAAAAATCAATTACCTGTTGATTGGAAAATGAATAAAATGCACTGAATAAAAAACGCGATTGCCGGGGCACATTATCAAAAAGCTCTTCAATATCGCATGCATTGGTCAGATTACATCTGCCTTTTCCTGTAATATATATTTTTTTGCCGAGTTTTTCATTTCTCTCCAACAGAAGAATTTTTTCTCCCGGCATACCGTTTTCAGCTGCGGCAATGGCAGCCATCATTCCGGCAGCACCGCCACCGATAATAATCAATTCATAATCAGACATCAATATCTCCGAGCTTTGCATAACGCATTTTCAATGAATCATCAATATAGTTTATCTCATCACTCTCATATACCTGGTATTCGTCCCAGATACGCTCGAGTTCTTCCAATGTTTTTACTACCTCAGTCTGTTTCTTCATACAAAGAGCAACGATCAACGCGTTGATAACACTCAGTGGTGCAACCAGTGAATCAACAATTGATGCCATATCACTGCTTGCAATCAGATTACATGATGAATACAGATTCATCGGCGAATGAACGCTGTCTGTGAGTGTAATTACTTTTGCATTTCTGTTATTTGCAAATTCCATCGCCTTGAGTGTCCGCATAGAATATCTGGGAAAACTAATCCCGATAATTACATCTTCACTATTTATCCGAACCATTTGTTCAAACAATTCACTGGAATTATTCGTATGCAGCTGTACGACATGATCAAACATCAGATTTAAATAAAACGACAAAAAGCTTGCAAGCGGTGCACAGCTTCGAATTCCAATCACATAAATCGTACGGGCATTTAAGATTGTATCAACCGCCATTTCAAATGCACTCTGATCAATAGTTTCCAGTGTGTATTTTATTTTCTCTGCATCTGTCTGGAGTACGGTTTCCAATATCTGAGACTGACTGATTCTTCCATAAGTCACTTCCATTCTCTGAATAGAATTCAGTTTATTTCGAACCATTTCCTCAAGTGCTTTTTGGAACTCCGGGTATCCTTTATAACCAAGATGTGATGCAAAACGAACAACGGTTGATTCACTTACTCCAACCACTTCTCCAAGCTTAGCAGCTGTTAAAAAAACAGCCTTGTCATAATTATCGGTGATATAGGTAGCCAATAATTTCTGGCCTTTGCTCATGCTGCTATATGCCTGATTCATTCGATTGGTCAATTCGTTTGTATTATTCATTTTCCGGCTCCCCCTGCAGAGTATCATCTGCATGCGAAACAATTAACTGACGCTCGTGCGTTGCAGTCAAATACTGGCCTTCTGCATTTTTTGACGAATTCGAAACAGAATAGGTGAGTTTATATGATCCCAAATCAGGTATCGTATATGTTTCGCCTTCCATCAAAGTTGTTACATTTCCATCTTCATCAACAATCTTGATTGCGACTTCATCTGTAAGCTTTTCTCCTTTCGGAAGACTCGCAGTGATACCATCCATCAATTCTGCCCATGTGATGTTCGATATGTCGCTTTTTTCAATGTCAACCCAATTGTTCTCAGATGTTAACAGAGGCATTCCGGTATCGTTAACGAACACCTTCGTATATTTTGTTGTTTTCAGATTATTATTTGGATTAATAATCATATATTTTATTTTGTATGTACCGGATTTCGATAGTACATACGATTTATCTTCGATACGAGTATATTTCTCTGCACCGGGTTCTTTGATAGATACACGAATGGAATCGGTTAAATTGACACCTGCTGCATCTTTTGCCTTAATACCTGAAAGCAGCTGAATATTCGTTCCCGCATCTTTTGTCAACTCTTTTTTTATTCCGGTTAACGATGCCGGTTTTTTATCAACAACCTTATACACAACCGTTTTGCTTGCAGTTCTGCCAAAAGAATCAACAACATCATAGGTCACTTTATAATTTCCGACTTTTTTCATATTCACTTTTCCGGTCTTTTTTACCCATGAAGTAATATCAAAGTTACCGGAATCCAGACACTTCATATTACCATTGCCAAACTTTGTGCCATATGTAAGCGTCTTGCTGCTAATCTTAATCTTGGGAACCGTCGATTTTGTTTTATATGGATTTTTCGAATCCGGATCCGTCGGATCCCATCCCATTCTGTGTGTTTCATCGACCTGAATTGTCTTTGGTTTTCCAAGTGGATCATCAGAAGCTTTTCCATTAAAGATAATGACTTCCGTTCCAATTTTACAATTATCATAGATCCATTTGCTGGCTGCAACGGTCAATCGACAGCAACCATGTGATGCTGTGGTTCCAAGTTTATTATACTGTCGGTATGACTGCGTCCCAGGTTCTTTATTTGCATAATACCATACAGAATGAAAAAGAATTGATCCTGTAATTCTTGTACAATATTGTCCCCAACAAGGACCATCCAACTCCCACCAACGATATCTTGCCATGGTATGAAAGGTTCCGGTTGGTGTTGCATATCCGGTAGAACATGTAAACGCTGTATAAGGTGTTCCATCCGCTTCATAAACCGTAACAACATTGGTCCCCTTATTTATTTTAATATAGTACTTTTTGTCTGTAGCCGCCTGTGTAATCTGGGCAGACCAGCAAGAACCGAAAAGAATTGCCATTGTAAGCATCATGCATAGAAAAATCTTGCATTTGCTCAATCTTTTTTGCTTACTCATAACAGCCTCCATAAAATCATTTTCGCATAAAATGCCAACATATCTATGCTACCAAGATTTGTTTTTTTAGTCAAGTTTTTCCTACACATAAAAAAGACTGCCACTTCAGAACAATCAACTGGGAAGTGGTTTGTCGATGTTCTTTCGTAGCAGTCATTTTTACCTTTCACCGTATAATCGTTTTATTCAATTATACGGGATAAGCCTTATTCTTTTCATCTGCAACAGCCGGATCAACCTGTGTCTGCTGTGCTTGACGATACTTGAAAAATTCGGTAGCAACCTGAGGGAACAATGCATAACTTAACACATCCTCATCCTGTTGCTTCCACTGTTTCATTTCAGCCTCAATCTTATCTAACTCAGGCTCTAACAAATCTGCATATCTGCAGGTAATCGCATTCTTTTTATCTTCGCCTAATACCTTATCAACAACCTCAGGATTGAAAGGCTTAACAGTCTGTCCATACTTTCCAAGTAATACATCCTTGGTCTCTTTTGTAGCAACTTTATAACGCTCGCCCATCAATACATTGAAGACAGCCTGGGTTCCGACAATCTGTGAAGAAGGTGTAACAAGCGGAGGCTCACCCAGATCTTTTCGTACACGCGGAATCTCTTCTAATACCTCCATGTACTTGTCTTCTGCATTCTGCTCTTTCAACTGTGAAACCATGTTTGAAAGCATTCCACCGGGAACCTGATATAACAGCGTCTGGATATCAACACCCAATACCTTGGGATTTAACAAACCTGACTTGATTGCTTCTTCACGCATCGGGCGGAAGTAATCTGCAATCTCTTTTAACAGCATCTGGTCGAATCCGGGATCGAATTCCGTTCCCTTGAATGCTTCAGCCATAACCTCGGTTGCAGGCTGACTTGTACCAAGGGCGAACGGTGACATTGCTGTGTCGATGATATCGCATCCCGCTTCAACTGCCTTCATATATGTCATTGATGCAACACCGGAGGTGTAATGTGTATGAAGCTCAATCGGAATTTCAACAACTTCTTTCATTGCTTTGATTAATTCCTCTGCCTTATAAGGAGTAAGAAGTCCTGCCATATCCTTGATACACAGTGAGTTCGCACCCATCTCCTGTACCTTCTTAGCCATTGTGGTCCAATACTCAAGTGTATATGCATCACCGAGTGTATAGCTTAAGGCGACCTGTGCATGACCATTCTCCTTGTTTGTAGCTGTAACAGCTGTCTGAAGATTGCGAAGATCATTCAGGCAGTCAAAAATACGGATAATATCAATACCGTTGGCAATTGACTTCTGTACAAAATACTCAACAACATCATCAGCATACGGACGATATCCAAGAATATTCTGCCCACGGAACAGCATCTGAAGCTTGGTGTTCTTGAAGCCATCTCTTAATTTTCTCAAACGATCCCACGGATCTTCTTTCAAAAAGCGAAGTGAAGCATCAAATGTAGCTCCGCCCCAGCACTCTACTGCATGATAACCAACCTTATCCATCTTCTCAATGATGGGAAGCATCTGCTCGGTTGTCATTCGTGTTGCAATCAGAGACTGATGTGCATCACGCAAAATCGTCTCTGTTATTTTAATAGGTCTCTTTTCTGACATCTCTTTCCCTCCATTTAATCTTAAATGCCGAAGATAGCCATAAAGGTTCCGGCTGCTACTGCAGTTCCGATAACTCCGGCAACATTAGGTCCCATTGCATGCATTAACAGGAAGTTTGTAGGATCCTCCTCTGCTCCGACCTTCTGAGATACACGAGCTGCCATAGGTACCGCAGATACACCCGCAGAACCAATCAGAGGATTAATCTTGCCCTTGGTAATAAAGCAAAGAAGCTTACCAAGTAATACGCCGGCAGCTGTACCACATGCGAATGCAATCAGTCCGAGTGCAACAATCTTCAATGTGCTGACATTCAAGAATGCCTCTGCACTTGTTGTAGCACCAACCGAGGTACCGAGCAGGATAACTACAATATACATCAACGCATTTGATGCTGTCTCCTGAAGCTGGCGAACAACACCGGACTCACGGAACAGGTTACCAAGCATCAGCATACCAACAAGCGGAGCTGTTGTAGGTAATACCATACATACAATAATTGTAACAATAATAGGGAATAAGATCTTCTCCAGTTTTGAAACCGGACGAAGGTTTTCCATCTTTATCTGACGCTCTTTCTTGGTTGTCAATGCCTTCATAATCGGCGGCTGAATAATCGGAACCAGCGCCATATAAGAATATGCAGCTACTGCAATCGGTCCCATAAGACCGGTTTGTCCGAGCTTACCCGCAAGGAAAATGGATGTCGGTCCGTCCGCACCACCGATAATAGAAATTGCTGCGGCAGCCTTGTCGTTGAAGCCCATAAAAATCGCCATAAAATATGCAATATAAATACCGAACTGTGCTGCAGCTCCGAGCAAAAAGCTGATTGGATTTGCAATCAACGGTCCAAAGTCGGTCATTGCACCTACTCCAAGGAAAATCAGAGAAGGTAAAATTGACCATTCGTCTAACTGATAAAAATAATAGAGTAATCCGCCGACGCCATTGCTTGTCTGTTCGGGTGATGCAATAATATCCGGATAGATATTAACAAGAAGCATACCAAACGCAATCGGTAAAAGCAAAAGCGGCTCATATTCCTTCTTTATCGCAAGATATAAGAAGAAGCATGCAACTGCAATCATCAAATAGTTTCCTACAGTCAGATTGAAGAAGGCAGTCTGATGAATGAGATTACTCAGTGTCTCTGCAACGTAACTCATACTAGGCCTCCTATTTGATTAATTCATAGTTGCTAAAACAGTTCCAACCTCTACACTGTCGCCCTTAGCTACATCAATGCTTGTGATTGTTCCGTCCTGCTCAGCGACAACAGGTGTCTCCATCTTCATAACCTCTAAGATTACAACGGTGTCACCCTTCTTAACAGTCTGTCCTACAGAAGCCTCAACAGCAAATACTTTTCCGGCAGCCTTTGCAGTTAATTTTACTGCGCCGGCGCCACCTGCGGGGGCTGCTGCTTTTACGGGAGCAGCTGCTACAGGAGCAGCCTTCTTTGTTGCTACGGGTGCAACTGCACCAGCGCCAGTCTCCTCAACTGTTACATCATAAACATTACCATTTACTGTAATTGTATAGTTTTTCATGGTTTACATCCTCCTGAAATGTTTTATCTTCTCTTAATTGAACGAACTACAAAATCGTCTGTTGAAGAACCGGTTGCTGCGGCAATTGCTGCTGCAATAACTGCAACAAGTTCAAGATCATCCTGTGCCTGTTCCTCTCGTTGCTGAATCTGCTCAACCACAGGACTTGCTACAGTTTCTTTCTTGCTTGACTTATTCTGTACCTTATTAATAATACTAAAGCAACTTATTATTAAACAGATAACGATCAGCATAACAAAAACAGTACCCATACCCATTGCGGTATTCATAGCTGCCTTGGCCATTGTCTCGCCAAGTGTATACACAAGGTCAACAGTAATATCCTTGACCTCCATCTGTGTGCCTTCATACACAAAGCTGAGCGTCATGTCCCGATCGGTAAAATCAACGGTCTGTACGGCAACCAATGTTCCATTTGAGTTAGTCACCTCAAAATCACCAAATCCAACAAAGCTGCCAAGCTCATCTTTGCAATCTACCCAGCTGGTAATCAGCTTCATGGTCAGCTCGTCCACCTGATCGGCATTCATAAGATATCCGGCAATGTCGGAATCGCTAAGAGAAACAAGCGCCTGAACCATATTCTGATTATTTGCCTGAAGCTCTTCTGCCGTATATCCATTATAAGTGGCATCTTTCTCGCTGCCGCATCCAATTAAGTTCACAGCAAGCAGGCACAGACTGACGATCAGCAGTAATTTTTTCTTCATCTTCGTCATAATCGTCACCTTTCTTATTTTGCACCATGTTTCTTGTAGGGCTGCTCAACATTTTTGGTAAACAGCATCTCAAAAGCAGCTACCAAATACTTTCTTGTGTCAACAGGAGCTACAATACGATCTACATAACCGCGTCTTGCAGCAGTTTCGATATTGCCCTGAAGCTTATCGTACTCTGCAGCTTTTTTCGCGATTTCATCTGCGGATGCATCTGCATACATAATTTTGGCAGCCATCTGTGCATCCATCATGCCAACCTTTGAATCCGGCCATGCATAAACAATATCTGCACCAAGTGCTTTACTGTTCATAATTGCATATGCACTGCCATACGCCTTATCAACAATTACATTTACCTTCGGTACGGTTGCGTTGGAGAACGCATAGGTTAGACGGGCAAGTGCCTTTGCAAGATTTTTCTCAGCACACATGCATGCTTTAAAGCCCGCAACATTGGTAAATGAAACAACAGGAATCTCGAATGCATCACAAAATGCAACAAAATCAGCAGCCTTATTGCAGCCTCTTGCAGAAAGGACGGCATCAAAGGTCTCAACCTTCTTGCCCTCTTCATCATAAAGCTCTGTTGCGTTGGCTACCGCACCGATTGTCATGCCATTAAGTTTGATAAATCCTGTAACCATATCCTTTGCATAATCAGACTTGGTCTCTACAAAAGCATGATCATCTGCAATCTCGCTAAGTACATATCTGGGATCACCCTTCATTGTATCAAGGCTCTCACATGCACGATTCAGATCGTCTGTGCAATCATCAATGCATCCTGCCTGAGAATTGTTTGCAGGTAAGATTGTAATCAACTCACGAATCTGCGCAAGAATTTCATCCTCTGTACCGATTCCGTCAACAACACCTGCCTCGCTACTCTGGAACTTTGCAGATGCCGTATCACATTTTTCAACACTGTTTCCGGGAATTGCATTCGGAGAATTAACATATAATCTGCTCTTCTCTGTCTCAGCAAATGTAAAATCAGATAAAGCAGGAACAACTGCCATTCCTCCGCCACAATTTCCAAATACTGCTGAAATCTGTGGAATCACACCTGATGCAGATACCTGCTTTGCATAAAGCATACCAACAGCTTCTAATGCATCGACAGACTCCTGCAGTCTCATGCCTGCACAGTCAATCAATCCGATAATCGGAGCACCCATTTTCATTGCCATGTCATAGACACATGCGATTTTCTTTGCGTGCATTTCTCCAATTGTTCCACCAAGTACACCTGCGTCCTGACTATAAACAAACACCAGATTTCCGTCGATTAAACCGTGTCCGGTCACAACGCCGTCTGAAGGAGTGTCTGTACTTGTCAGGTCGAAATCAGTGCTTCTTGCTGTGACAAGAGAGCCGATTTCCATAAAGCTGTTCTCGTCGACTAATTTGGCAATACGCTGCATAGCCAAATTATCATTTCCATTACTCATTCTTTCTACCTCCGTATATATTTTATTGCTTAATTTTTAGAAAGCAAAAATTTCGCTATGGTAATTATAGCTTATTTAAAACTTTTTTCAATAGATTTTGTTATTTTTTTCACTATTTCATTTTATAGCTTTACAGCGGTAAAAACACCTTAACCAAAAAGCGAAAATAGTTATCCAGACGCTTTTCTTTCACATCACATTGTGCGTAAACCGGGGAAGAATATAAAAGTATTTTCTCTCCGGATAAATCATTCAAATAATAGTGTACACTTCCCAGTTTCATACCGAAAAACACTGGTGCATCTACCTGTTGAATGATATCTTCTTCGACCGAAAAAAATTCATCCTCACGAAGCAGCAGACGAATCGGATCATGCGCTTCTTCTCTGAGTGTGATTACCGGTGTTTGAAATGGATTCCCAGAAGGATCTGTACCATTATTTACTTCACATGAATAAGTGTGCAACGGTTCATCACATACCTTATATTGATATGCATCAAGTCCATAAGAAAACAGCTTTCTTGCGTCTTTCCATTTATATCCTTTATTATTCGGCCATCCGCATCCCAAAAGTGCAATCACAAAAGTCCTCTCATCTTTTTTTAATGCACCCACATAACAATATCCTGCATCACAGGTAAATCCGGTTTTGCCTGACAAGGCACCTTCCATCATTTGTAAAAATGAATTATGATTTCGACAGCTGAAACTTCGCTTGCCGGATAAATCATGAAAGGAGTACTCCTGTGTTCGCGAAATTGTGAGAAACTCATCCCGTTTCGGAGATTTCATAATGCAGTATGACATCATCAAGGCAAGGTCATGCGCGCTCGTACCGTGAAAATCCCGTTCATCGTTTGCATCAAGTCCGTTTGGTGTAAGAAAATAAGTGTTTTTACAGCCTATTTCTTTTGCTTTATCGTTCATGCGTACTGCAAACGATTCCACACTCCCTCCGACATGCTCCGCAATTGCAACTGCACTGTCATTGTGTGATTCCAGCATAAGTGAGTAACATAAGTCTTCCAGACGATATTCCTCACCTGTGTTTATATTCAATTGCACATCCGGTTGTCTGGCAGCCCGTTGTGAAACAACCACCGTCTCATCCAAATCACAATTTTCTAATGTCAAGATCAATGTCATGATTTTCGTTGTACTTGCATTGGCCCGATGCTCCATTGCATTTTTTTCGAAAAGAACTCTTCCGCTTTGTGCATCCATCAGACAAGCTGCTATTGCATATAATTCCCTGGGTTTTTCGATTTCCTTTGCTGCAACCGGTAAACAGCTCCCTACGATCGCATATACAGTAAGTATCAGCGAAAACAATCTAAAAATCTTCTTATTTCTCAAAAAAAACAATCCCATCCGACACTCCGTCAAAAATCTTCTTTACATCATATACAATTTTGCCGGATTCCATACAAAAGAATTGTAAGAATCTGCAAATATGATAAAATAGACCTATGATGTACAAGGAGGTTGAACCATGAGATTACTCGAAGAAAAAATACGAAGCGACGGAATTGCATTAGATGAAAGTATCTTAAAAGTCGACAGCTTTATCAACCATCAGATTGATCCGGAATTAATGCAATTACTCGGAGAAGAACTCGGCAGACATTTTGCGGATCGCGGCATCACCAAAGTTGCGACGATTGAGAGCTCGGGAATTGCCCCTGCATTATTGTGTGCCATGGAGCTTCATGTTCCGATGATCATATTAAAGAAGCAGCCGTCCAAAGCGCTTAACAGCGATTTATATCAGACAATTGTAACTTCCTATACAAAGGGAACCAGTTACGAGCTGACACTCTCAAGCAAATATATTAACGAGCATGATCATGTGCTCATCGTTGACGATTTCCTTGCAAACGGTGAAGCGGCAACCGGTGCCATCCGCTTAATCCGCAAAGCGCATGCAACAATTGCAGGAGTCGGAATTCTGATTGAAAAAACTTTTCAGCCCGGTCGAAAGAAGTTAGAAGAACAAGGAATTGAAGTATACGCACTCGCCCGAATCGCCGGTATGCAAAAAGATTCCATTACATTTGTTTCAGAAGCATAAGACTTTTCTATCAAGTTTCACCAAGAAGGAAAAATAATCAAGGGACATGCAAATGCATGTCCCTTTAACTGTCAAGGCATATAAATAAAATTGCTGCGCTCTACACTGCTGGCGTTTCCATAGGAATCAATCAATATCACAGACAGCACATTATTTCCTTCCGGCATATCCAATCCACCGCGATACTTTTGGGAATTCACCGTTGGAGTCGTCCCGTCCCATGTATAGTATGCACTGCATCCAGCCGGCACATCAATTGTAATTCTTTGAGGGACAAGATACTCTCCGCTTGCCGGATAGATTTTTGGCATCTCCAACTCGTAAAATGTATCAACCGAAAAATCCATTTTCACAATCGGGCTAAAATATCCCTTCTCATTACAAGCTGCTGCAAGAACATGATAATCACCTTCTTCTAACTGAATGGGTGTATAATAAAGAATCCCATTTTCAATCGGTGAAGTTCCATCTGTGGTATAATAAATATTCAGACCCTCCTCTGCGTAAATCGAAAGCGTATCGCCCGGTTTAATATTTTCAGATAATTCTTCAAATTCCGGTACCGCAACACGATACTCAGAAAAAAGACTTTCCAGCGGTTTCCCCTCATAGGAATCTGCAAGCTGCAAGAGCCTGTCAAAATCAGATATTTTCACATATGTTTCAATTAACTGTTTACATGCATAGATATTATCCGGTTCGATTTCAAGAATCTTTTCCAATGCGTCAATCTGTGCTTCAAACTCAACATCCTTTTCATTTACATGCGCAATCCAAAAATAGGCATTCTTATCAGAAGAATCAACTGCAATCTCACGCTGAAAACAATCAATCGCCGACTGATGCTCCTTATCGGCAAGTGCTGTCATAGCCGAAAGATATCCGTCCTCTGACCGGGGATCGGAAATGGTTTGTGCAACAAGAGCTTTTATTCCAAACCCACTCAAAAGCATAATCAAAAAACACGCACATGCCACTCCAAAGCACTGATACAGCTGAATGGTTGCATCCTTGGATGAATCATCATTTTCGTCATCATCCGCATCTTCCATATTCTTTTTTTTCTGTTGCATTACATTCAGGAACAGCTCATCCTCCATGACATTATAGTCCGGGACGATCTGTACTTCTGTTCCGCAATGCGAACAATAAATATTGCCTGAACTAATTTCTTTCCCGCATTTTGAGCACTTCATGGATATCCCCTTATCTGGTCATGGAAGCGACACAATTGTTCATAAGCATCGCAATCGTCATAGGGCCAACTCCACCGGGAACGGGAGTGATTGCAGCGGCGTGCGGCATAACCTGATCAAAATCAACATCTCCGCAAAGCGTTCCGTCTGCATTGCGATGAATTCCAACATCAATCACAACCGCACCTTCTTTCACATATTCCTCGGTAATAAACTTTGGCTTGCCAATCGCAACAATTATTATATCCGCCTGCTTGCACATCGCCTTCAGATCCGCAGTCTTCGAGTGACAAATTGTTACGGTTGCATTCTCCTGCAGCATCAAAAGAGACATCGGCTTTCCAACAATATTACTTCTTCCGACAACTACACAGTTTTTGCCGGCAATCTCAATATTGGATCGTTTCAAAAGCTGAATCACACCGGCCGGAGTACATGAAACAAAGCCACTTTGACCAACAACAAGCGCTCCCACATTTTGTGTATGAAAACCATCAACATCCTTCTCAGGTGAAATCGCACGAATAATCTTGTTTTCGTCCATATGTGCAGGAATCGGAAGCTGACACAAAATACCATTGATTGCATCATCATGATTTAGTCTGTCAATCAATGCCAGTAATTCCTCTTCTGTTGTGTCTTCAGCAAGTTCATAGCTTTCGGAACGGATACCGATATATTCGCAAGCTCGCTTCTTATTGCGGACATAGACACTCGAAGCAGGATCTGTGCCTACCTGAATCACTGCAAGCGCACCTTCAATTCCCTGCTCCTTCAGCTTGGCAACTTTGTTCTTCAATTCATCTTTTATTTCCTGCGAAATTTTTTTCCCATCAATTAGTACTGCCATAACAGCCTCCTTCATTCAATTCCATTGATTTGTATACTAAAAGGTTCCGTCTTCAAGAAGCGCTTCAAAGGTTTCCGGATTCATCAATATTTGTCTCGGTTTTGTACCTTCTTCCGGTCCGACAACTCCAGCCTCCTCAAGCTGATCCATAATTCGTGCCGCACGATTAAATCCAATCTTGAAATATCTTTGCAGCATTCCGATGGACGCCTTATCCTTATCCATCAAGAGCTTTGCGGCATCAATAAAATAGGCATCTCTTCCATCTGAATCGTTCGCAAGAGAGGCATTCGTTACAGTCGCCTGCGCGCCTTCGCTGATTTTGCTCATCTTCTCCTCAATGGAAGAATCATATGTCACACTTCCGTAATTACTTGTAACAAACTCAACGACATTTGCAACCTCTTTGTCGGACACAAAAGCGCCTTGCACACGAAGCGGCTTATTAAGTCCCTGCGGATAAAACAGCATATCACCTTTTCCAAGAAGCTTCTCAGCACCGACCATGTCCAGAATTGTACGAGAATCCACGCCGGATGTGACTGAAAATGCAATACGGCTTGGCATATTTGCTTTAATCAAACCTGTAATGACATTTACGGAAGGTCTCTGTGTTGCAATGATCAAATGTATTCCGCACGCTCTCGCAAGCTGCGCCAATCGACAGATGGCATCCTCAACATCACCCGGCGCTACCATCATCAAATCCGCAAGCTCATCGACAATGATTACAAGCTGTGGCAGCTTCTCTGGCTTGTTCGGATCATCGATATCCTGAATACTCTCAACTTTTGAATTATACCCTTTTAAATCGCGTACCCCATACTCCGCAAATTTCTGATATCGTTCCGTCATCTCGGCAACTGCCCAGTTTAATGCGCCCGCTGCTTTTTTCGGATCGGTAACAACCGGAATAAACAAATGCGGAATCCCATTGTATACGCTAAGCTCAACAACCTTCGGATCAATCATAATCAGTTTGACATCCTCAGGGTCTGCTTTATAAATCAGCGACATAATAATGGTATTAATACACACGGATTTACCGGATCCGGTTGCACCTGCAATTAACAGATGCGGCATCTTGGCAATATCCGCAGTGACAACCTGTCCACCGATATCACGACCAACTGCAAATGCAATGTTGGAAGGATGCTTTTGAAACTCTTCGGATTCCACAAGATCCCGAAACATTACCGGCACGGTTTCTTTATTGGGAACTTCAATACCAATTGCAGCCTTGCCGGGAATTGGTGCTTCCATGCGAATGTCAGCTGCCGCCAGATTTAGTTTAATATCATCGGTAAGATTTACAATTTTACTAACCTTAACTCCCATCTCCGGCTGAATCTCATAACGAGTAACCGTCGGTCCGCAGCTAACATTGGAAATCGTAACATTCACACCAAAGTTATTTAATGTCTGCTGTAATTTTAATGCAGTCTCCTGCAGATGCATCTTGCTGTCACCGGATGCTTTTGCATTTCCCGGTTTCAAAAGGCTAAGCGGCGGAAAAACATATTCACGCTTTTGCTCCTGTGTCTGTTTTATTTCCTGTTCAATCACTTCCATCTGTTCCTGAGCGGTTTTCTCATCCATAGAAGCATTATGTACCTGCCGATTGGATTTTTGCTCAGGTTCCGGCGCATATCCTTCTTCCGCCTGCGGCCCAGGCGTCCCGATAACTTCCTCCACTTCGTTCGAAGCGTTCGCAAATAACTCTTCCAGCTGCGGTGAAAATACCGGCATTGGTTCCGGTTCGGGCATTGGAACAATATCATGTTCAGCCGTTGCAATTGAATCAACCGGGTTTAAATTCACCTGATGATGCTCCTGAACTCTGGGCATGTCCACATTCTTACTTGGTGTATCGGCAATTTGAGCCGTCAGAGTTATTTTACCGGATTTTTCCGCCGAATCTATCGCATCCGCCTTTAATTCAATCAGATTATCGGACCTTCCGGCAGCTGTTGGCGTTATTTTTGTATCTGAAGAAACACCTGCAACTTTTTTCTCCATACGAAGACGCGCTCGTTCTTCTTGATGTTCTTTCAGTCGCTCATTTCCCTCTACGGCCGTTTCATAAACACGCCTGCTTCCTTTCTGTACATGTTTCCAGGCAGAACGCTCCGTAACAATTACCATTGTGATTATTAATGCGATCAGGTCAATTGCATATGCACTCACTCTTCCAAAGTTCGGAACAATCAACCACGCAAGCAAACCGCCAAGCCATCCGCCGCCGTTCTTATGTTCTCTTCCATATTGAAATGCAAGACGCGGTGCAAAATCTCTGCTTCCTGCTACCAGTTCGACAAATAAACATAAAAATGCAACAAAAAGAATTGCCGCAATCACCTTGATCACCGCAATTTTATTTGTTTTGTTTGAAAGGACAAATACCGTACCGACAAACAGAAGAATCGGAAACACATAGGCCAGCAATCCAAAGATGCCAAACATCACACCGCTTAATGCATTTCCAATCTTTCCGCCAATACCAAAATTACTGACAAATAAAATAATAGAAACGGCCAGAACAACCCATAAAATAACTTCCTGATAAATATCACGGTTTACGATTCCTGGCGTTTTATTTACCTGATTATTTCGCGTACGATTATTCGTCGTCTTCTTGTTATTACTACTTTTCTTTGTCTGACCGGACATGAAAATACTACCTCCTGCAAACCCGGCAATTGCTATATCGCCCCGGTTCTATACCCGATAAAAATACACACCGACAGAAATTGCACCAACAATAAAACAATAGATTGCAAAATAAGTGAATTTCTTCTGTTTAACAACATAAAGCATAGCTTTAATACAGATATATCCGACAACTGCAGCGACCAGCATTCCTACAATGTAATTTGCAAGTTCACCACCGGTCCAACTGACTGCCGAAAAATCTCCCAGCTCCAAAATGACTGAACCAAGAACAACCGGAATTGACATGATGAACGAATATTTCACCGCAAATTTGCGATTGAAGCCACTCAAAAGACAAGCTGTGATTGTCGTTCCGGAGCGAGATAAACCGGGAAGTGTCGCAATTCCCTGTGCAATACCAATCATAAACGCATTCGAATAAGTAACCTGCTTTGGCAATTTTTCGCCGTTATTACAATGATCACTAATCAAAAGCAAAATACTTGTCAGAATCAGACATATGCCGGGGACAATCAAAACCTTTGCAGCCATCTCAACGATGTCTCTCGCAATAAATCCAATGACAGCCGTCGGTATCGTCGATACGATGATCAGCATAACAAATTTGCGGTAACCACTACTCACAATTCGGATATAACCGCCTTTTTTCTTGTTGGCAATGTTCGAAAAAAAGATTCCGATATTTTTACAGACATCAATCACAATTCCAATGCCACAAGTAATCAGCTTCCAGATATCTTTATAGTAAACTGCAAAAATAGCAATCAGCGTACCAAGGTGAAGAATCACATCAAATAAAAGCCCGGCTTCCTTGATATCAAATGCGATCCGAAACAGGGCCAGATGTCCGGAACTACTCACCGGTAAAAACTCGGTAATACCCTGAATAAAACCCATAACAATTGCTTCTAATAATGACATTCCATGCCTCCTGACAGTCAATATCGATATATAAAATCATATTAGCATATTTAGTCATAAATGTCATTATAAAACTTTTTTGCAACTATATTTTGTGGTTGTCCGATTTTCTCTCATCAATCATCCGATGTAAATACCCTAATGCTTCCTTGATTCCACCCACTTCATTAATGATTCCTTCTTCAACCGTCTGCTCTCCGACAAGTATCGTACCAAGATCTCTTGACATCATACTCGTATTCAACATCAATGCTTCTAACCGTTCTTTTTGTATCTGACAATGCGATGATACAAAACCGGTGATGCGATCCTGAATTTGTTGAAAATAATCGTAGGTCTGTTTGGCACCAATCATTAATCCATTCAGTCGTACCGGATGAACCACCATGGTACCGGTCGGTACAATAAATGAGTATTCTGTCGAGACAGCAAGCGGAACTCCGATGGAATGGCTGCCTCCCAGCACAAGCGATACCGTCGGTTTTGACATGGAAGCAATCATCTCCGCAATTGCAAGTCCGGACTCGACATCACCACCCATTGTATTCAGAAGCAGCAACAGACCATCAATCTTTCTGCTTTCTTCTACTTCAGCAAGCTTCGGAAGAACATGTTCATACTTTGTTGACTTAGATGTATTTGGCAAGACATCATGACCTTCGATTTCACCGATGATGGTCATCAGATAGATCTGGTGATCATTCTTTTGACAATCCAACTGTGTCATTCCAAATTCACTGATTTCATCATTCGTACATGATTTATCCTTTTGATTATCACTCACAATGTATACCTCCATAGATTCCTAGTAGCATTATGTACGCAAAGCAACGGATTATACCATAGAACAATCATGAGACAAATGTATCTGTTTGGAATTGTCAATTCTGAAACAAAGGTGCCTTCTGACAGTTTGTCAAAAGACACCTTCGTAACATTATCCGATTAAATAGTTGTATAGATCTTCATAGCGCTTTTTAGAAGATTTCCAAGAATAGTCATTCGCCATTCCGCGGTCAACCATCTTGTTCCAATCCTTCTTAAAATCAAAATAGATATGCTTTGCATAGTTGATAATGCCAAGCATCTCTTCACCGTTGTAATTGGTAAATGAGAAGCCGTCTCCGATATGTTCAAACTCATTGTACGGCTCTACGGTATCCTTTAATCCTCCGGTCGCGCGGACAATCGGAACCGTTCCGTAACGGAACGAAATCAGCTGTGTGAGTCCACACGGTTCAAAGCGCGACGGCATCAGGAATGCATCGGCAGAAGCATACAGCTTATGAGCCAGATCATCCGAATAGCAAATATTTGCAGAGATACGGTCCGGATACTTCCATGCATAATGACGGAACATATTCTCATACTGCGGATCACCGGTTCCAATCACAACGAGCTGTGTATAATCATCGACAATCCGGTCAATCACATAATTGATTAAATCCAGGCCCTTCTGATCGGTCAGTCTGGAAATAAGTCCAATCATGAATTTTTTCTTGTCAACTGCAAGTCCAAGATCCTTCTGAAGTTTCTCTTTATTCAATGCTTTCTTCTTTCGGAATGTCTCGGCATTATAATTGACATAAATCTTGGGATCGGTTGCCGGATCGTAAACAGAATAATCGATACCGTTTACAATTCCCTGCATATCAAAATGTCTTGCACGAAGCAGTCCGTCCAATCCCTCGCCATAGTAAGGAGTCTGAATTTCTCCGGCATAGGTATCACTCACTGTTGTCACATAATCGGCATATACAAGACCACCCTTTAACATATTGGCATCTTTGTTAAATTCAAGCTTATCGGGCGTAAATAAATGTGCCGGGAATCCGGTCAGTCCCATCATCGTCTTTTTATCCCAGATACCCTGAAATTTCAAATTATGAATCGTCATGATGGACTTAATGCCCCAATAGAACATATCAGCCTGAAATTCCGTGCGAAGATATACCGGAATCAGACCTGTCTGCCAGTCATGACAATGAATGATGTCCGGACGGAAATCAATCTGTTTCAGCATGGACAGAACTGCTTTATCAAAGAAGGTAAAGCGCTCAATATCACGGCGGATATCACCATAAGGTACCGTACAGTTGAAGTACTCCTGATTATCAATAAAGTAATAGGTAATTCCGTCCAATTTGTATCTGAAAATTCCGACATACTTGCTCGGAATATAATTACCCGTTCCCATATAGAAATTCGTGATATATTCGCATTCATTCCGGAATTTTTCAGGAATACAGCTATAAAACGGAAGTACTACACGAATATCCCAATATGTTTTGTCAAATTCCTTCGGAAGCGCGCCACACACATCGGCAAGTCCGCCTGTCTTAATAAAAGGAACACACTCTGAAGCTGCAAATAATACCTTGTTCATATCATTTCCTCCTCATTGATAAAAATATTTCTCCTTTAGATTCCAAACCATCTCCTGATACAAAGCGACACAAGCTTCGTTTTCGCCTTTTTCAATCAACTGAACACATCGCGTAAGATACTGTGCCCATATTTCCTCATATATCTGTCCTGCATCCTCAAGCTTATTGATATGTTTCACGATTGTGGGGGCAATGTCATAATATTCGTTCACAAGTGCTTCCCCATCATCCGATTTCAATAAATACTGATCGCGAAATGTACGAAGAAGATTCAGCTCATAACAATCATCACCTTTTCCCAATACCTCACAGGCAGCAGTTGAAATGAAACAGAAACGGCGCTTGAATCCGGCATCTATTTCCTTTGCGGTTGCAGGATGAATCTCCGATTTAGGAAAATGCTTTTTCCAGGTGGATGTAAGCGCTTCAATCCATGCTTTTGATGAATTTGTATTGTATTCAAGAATAGCCGGAAAAACATATACAACCATGCAAAGATTCATATCCATGCGAAGCACTTCCCGCTTTCTTGCTTTTGTGGCACACAGCTGTTCATCAATCTTTGAAATTAATGACTCCGAAGCCTCCTCAAGCATCGCAGCATCTTTTGGATTTGCAAGATACGCATTTTCAAGTGTTGCCAGATGCGCCGCATGCTCATAAAGATATTGATTAAAAAAATCCATGTAAGTCGTGCGCTTAAAATGCTCCATCGGATCGTCGATATCATATACCAATGCATGGAGTGCTTCCTTTACTTTGTCCATAGCTACCGGTTGAACGGCAACTGATTCATCGGAAGTATTCTGTTGTGAATCTGCTATCACGATCTCTTTTCCACAGTACATGCATATTACAGTCTGTCTATCATCCGGAAGCTGTAGCTTCCCCTGACAATGCGGACAAACGCCATCTATAAAGTTCATAAATCCTCCGTCACTCATATGTAATGTCTATTCAGAAGCTTTCGCATAATCGAGATGGGGTCTGAATAGTTACTGTAAATAATATGTAATTAGTCTAACATAACACCCCAAAATAGACAAGAAAAAAGAAGCCCGCAGGCTTCTTAGAAAAATTACTCATCCCAGTTGTGATATACTTCCTGAACATCGTCATCATCATCAAGCAAATCAAGAATTCTTTGGATGTTGTTGAGATCCGCTTCTGCTGATAAAGTTACATAATTCTGAGGGAGCATGGTTACTTCAGCACTTGCCATCTCGATTTTCTCAGCCTCCAATGCTGCGCGAACTTCCTCGAATGCATCGGGAGCAGTCAGGATTTCAAAGCTGTCCTCCTCCTCGTTAAAGTCATCTGCACCTGCATCGAGTGCAAGCATCATCAAATCATCAGCATCCATCTCGCATGCCTCTTTATCAATGATAATCTGACCTTTCTCATCGAACATGTAAGAGACACAGCCTTGTGTTCCGATACTACCCTGTCCCTTTGTGAAAGCGTTGCGGACATTCGCTGCTGTACGGTTCTTATTATCAGTCAGACACTTTACAATAATTGCTGTTCCGGCAGGACCATATCCTTCATATGTAGCAACAACATAATTGACATTATCTCCGTCTCCGGCTGCTTTCTTAATTCCGCGATCAATCGTATCATTGGGCATATTGTTGGCTTTCGCCTTTGCAATGACTGCAGCAAGCTTACTGTTGTTGGAAGGATCTGGACCACCCTCTTTCACTGCAACAGCGATCTCTCGTCCAATCATTGTAAAAATTTTACCTTTTGCGGCGTCGTTCTTTTCTTTTTTGTGCTTAATATTAGCAAATTTTGAATGTCCTGACATAACTTTTTATCCTCTTTTCTTCCTATAATTTTATTCTTCGTTGTGTTCGATTGTCTGCTCCGGAAGTTTTGATACCAGTACTTTGCGAATCATTTTATCCTCCACAGACAGCACTTGGAATTCATATCCCAATGCCTCCAGTCTGAAACGCTCCCCATCACTTGGAATCTTATCAATCAGGGAAATCAAATAACCGTTGAGCGTATCAAATTCAATATCTTCAAGGCTCTCTAATCCGAGAATCTCAGAGAGATCTTCAAGCTGTGCAGCGCCATCGCACAGATAGGTTCCATCCCCTTTTTGAACGATATAATTTTCCTCTTTATCGTGCTCATCAAGAATATTACCAACAATTTCTTCCAGAATATCTTCTAATGCAACAAGTCCTGCCGTCTGTCCATACTCATCAATTACCACAACCATATGTGTCTTGGAAGACTGCATTTTTTTGAACAAAGCAGTAATTCCGATTGTCTCAGGAACAAAATCGACCTTTCCCATAAGCCCTTTGATATCCTTAATCGGCTGGTCCAGGCAATCCTGATTGCGCAAAATGGATAATACTTCCTTAATATGCACAAGACCCACAATATCATCCATATCCTCTATGTATACCGGAAATCGTGAAAAAGGCTGTTCAATCATCACATTCAAGGCTTCGGCAAATGTCATGTCACCATCCAACGCACAAATCTGCTTGCGATGTGTCATAATATCCTTTGCATCCTTGTCTCCAAGTTCAAAAATGTTATGAATCATCTCTGCTTCACTCTCATGAATAAAGCCCTGCTCATGCCCCTCGTTCACAAGTGAGATGATTTCCTCCTCCGTCACATCCTCCGAATTCCGGTTGAAGAATTTCTTCATCTTTTCAAAAAAGCCCTTACTCGGACTCCCGCCATCGTCCATACTCTTTTCTCCTCGTATGCATCAGAAAACTATTATTTACTGTAAAACATTAGAAATATACCATTCCTTACGCACAAAGTCAAGAATCGTTACACATATGTATCCAATTCCAAACTGATGCCAAGTGCTTTATCCACTTTGCGCAATACCTCTCCATCCAAATGACAGACCATCTCTTTGAGTCGTCGTTTGTCTATGGTACGCAGCTGTTCCAACAAAATCACAGAATCTTTGACCATATCATACCGGCTGGCAGAGAGCTCAACATGCGTCGGCAATTTTGACTTGTTTATCTGCGAGGTAATCGCTGCGACTATTACAGTCGGCGAATGTCGATTGCCAACATCATTTTGTATGATGAGCACGGGGCGAATCCCCCCTTGCTCAGAACCAACAACCGGTCTTAAATCTGCATAATATACATCTCCTCGTCGAATCGTCATAATTTCACTCCAGAAAATAATATTTGTAGGTTCTGTATCCTACTAATTCTGAAGTATTTCCAAATTCTTTGTGCTTATTCAATCATACACGCGCGGAATTCTTTTTCCCATATCGCAGGCAAATTCATAATTGAATCTTCCGGAACGATTTCCGAGTTCTTCCATCGTAATTGTTTCTGCTCCATCCGATCCCAGCAAAGTTACAACATCGCCAACCTGAACATGAGCAATATGCGTAACATCAACCATAAACTGATCCATGCAAACCCGGCCAAGAATCGGAGCACGCGTTCCTTTGATAATGACATCCCCCTTATTCGAGAGAGATCTTGCATATCCATCACCATAACCTACCGGAATTGTTGCAATAACCGTAGTCTTGTCAGTCGTATAAGTGCCGCCATAACTAATCGAACATCCCTGCGGTAAAGTCTTCACATGTACCACCCTGCTTTTTACAGACATTAACGGTTTAAGGTCAATACGCTCCTTGTGCACTTCATCCGAAGGCCAAAGTCCATATAGCGTGATTCCTGCACGAACCAGATCCATATTGGCTTCCGGAAGATCAATAATTCCGGCGCTGTTTGAACAATGCTTCATTGCTATTTCCACGCCGCGTGCTTCGAGATAATTTAACATCTGTCGGAAACGCTGAAGCTGCATATGGGCATGTGTTTTATCATTCTCATCGGCTTTTGCAAAATGTGTAAAGATTCCTTCTATCATTATATGCGGAAGTCTTGAAATCTGCGCTATTTCATCTGCACTTTCCTCATTTACCTGATATCCGATCCGTCCCATGCCGGTATCTATTTTCACATGGATATTGGCCGTAACATTCATCTTTTCGGCAAGCTTTGATAATTCTGCGGCAGAATTCATATCGAAAATCGTTGCCCGAATATCATTTACAAGCAAAATCTCGTATTGTTCCGGAAAGATATAGCCCAAAATCAGAATCGGCTTTGTCACACCGGCTTCCCGTAGCGAAACTGCCTCTTCAACAGTTGCAACCGCAAAACCATACAGATAATCAAGCGGTTCAATTTTCTGCGCAAGCGGGATTGCACCGTGACCATAACCGTCTGTCTTGATGACTGCCATCATTTTACAATCGGGTTTTATCAACTTTCTCATCTGTTCCATATTATAGACAGCAGCATCAAGATCGACTGCCGCATATACACGAGGATATTGTGTAAGCATCATATTACTCCTACTTTTCTATTATTTTCAACACATCTGCTATTGAATCAATCATGTCGTGTGCCATCAGGCTGTATCTTCCAAGCCTCTGTGCAGCAACATCTCCTGCAAGCCCATGAAGATATACACCAAACGGTGCGGCAACTTTCGGTGCCATTCCCTGTGCAATCAATCCTGCAATGACACCCGTAAGCACATCTCCGCTTCCACCGGTTGCCATACCATTATTGCCGGTCAAATTCACATATGTCATCTGATAAGGAACCGCAGTAACAGTTCTGGCGTCCTTGAGGACGCAAATCACCTGATATTCTCTCGCAAAGCTTTCTGCCGCTTCAACCAGGGAATCCTGTAAAAATGGCACTGTTGTATTTGCAAGTCTCGCCATCTCGCCCAAATGAGGTGTCAGAATAAGCTCTGTATGTGGATTTCGTAAAATTTCAATATCCTTTGCAATCAGATTTAAGGCATCTGCATCAAGAATCAACGGAACAGATGTATTTTTCAAAACGAACCTTACAAGTGTTGACGAATTGTCATCCGTTCCGATTCCCGGTCCGCATACAATTACATCCGCCCAATTGATTGCCGAATGAACCTGTTCTTTATCGAACTTCTTTGATGAATAGGTCGTTAACACTGCTTCCGGAAGTGCAGTCTGAATAATTACCCTGTTTTCTTCCGGCGTAAGCACCCGCACAAGACCACAGCCTATGCGGTAGGCACTCCTTGCACTAAACAAAGCGGCTCCTGCCATATTAACAGAACCGGCGATCACAAGCACCTTACCATAAGATCCTTTATTTGTTCTTGGACTTCGTTTGGGAAGATATGTCTTTAAATCACCTGTTTCAAAAGCTGCGACCTTGGGGGATCGACTGATTCCATTTTCCACTAAGAAACTGTTCTCGTCGATTCCAACATTCCTGCAACGAATCTGTCCGCAAAATTTTTGTCCGGGATACAAACGCATTCCAAGCTTTTCAAAAGAAAAAGTAACCGTCAAATCTGCTTTGAAAGCAATTCCCAATACGCTTCCATCGTCGCAGTGGATGCCGCTTGGAATATCAATCGCTATCTTTTTCGCCTCTTTCCGATTCAGGCAGTCAATCATCTGTGCCATCTCGCCCTCAATGCGTCTTGATAAGCCAACTCCGAAAATCGCATCAATGATTATCGTCGCATCGTCTATAACACTATGATTCTCCATAAAAGCTTGTTTTGAAATAACCGGAATTCCATACTGCTTCACAATCTTTAATTCTGTTTTGTTTTCTTCGGTTGCTTTTTTTCCATCACCGACATATAAAATTGAAACAGAATGCTTTTTCAAATGAAGAAGTCTTGCCATTGCAAGTCCATCCGCTCCGTTATTTCCATTTCCCGCTACAATCAGAATGCGCTCATTTTTCTCAATGATATCACACTCCAATTCTTCAACCGCAGCTAGCGCTGCCCGTTCAATCAAAACAAGAGATGGTATGCCAAAATACTCTATTGTATTTGTATCAAATTGTTTCATTTCACCTTTCCGAACAAGATATTTCAAAACACACCTCCTATTTTTCCCAAAAATCACAGAACCTGCCACCGGCAGCATTTTTCGGATGCATGGCAACAGAGACATGAAATGAACCGGGTATTCCGTCCTGATTTGCTGACGCCATAACAAAAAACTGACCGAAACGCAGCCGGTCAGTTTTTATCTGTATCAAAATTCTCATTGTTATCAGCCTGCTGCTTTGCATCATCTTTGGCTACAACGCTTCCATCGGTAAGCGGGGGCTTCTTTTTCGGTGTCTCTAACATGTTCATCAAATCAACATCATCATTTTGAAGATCAAATACATCCATCATGTCAGCCCCAAACAGATCATGCATATATGCATAAATCTGACGCGTATTAATCTCTCTGTTCTGCTTCTTTATGATATTCTTCTTTAAGTCAATTCGTACCTGTGTAATCCAGTCGGTAATCTCTTTTGCTTCCTTGACATTTAATCGAATTTTGCTGTAACAATACGCGACAGTAAGAAGCATCAGTTCACCGTTGGTACGATTAATTTCATGGGGAATATCCAAAAGCTCATCTTCCGTATGTTCAAGCTTTTCATTTACTTCATCTATCAGACGACTGTCTTCATCAAGCTTTTTCGAACTCATTTGTCCTTGATTCTCCGCATGAGTTCCTTCCATGTTATCCATGATATTACTCATCAGCTTTGATTTCAGCTTTTTTAAGTCCTTCAAGTCCTGGTTCAGTTTCCCCTGTTTTTGCAAAAGAAGATTTAATTCTTTCTCTTTTTCCAGAACATCCTCCGGTTTTCCCTGAATTGCAAACAGGCGATGCCATTTCTGATCCAATACACATACCGGAATTCGTTTCCCTTGAAGTGCTTCTTTAAAGTCTTTTTCCACCGTCTTCACCTGCCTTCTCTTTCGTGTGACGAATTGTATTGTAAGAAAGCTGCATCAATGAATCTGATAAATGTACATTCTCAACAATGACATCCTTATCAAACAATTCAAGATCGACATGGGCAAAATTCCAAATTGCATGCACGCCAAGACTTACCAATTCATTGGCAATGGAATCAGCCTTAGACTTAGGCATTGTTAAAGTTGCAATATCCACTTTATGTGTACGAACATACTCCGGTAGTTCATCCAGAGACAAAATCGGAATACCTCTTACAGTCTGACCGATCAACTCGGGATCCACATCAAATAAGCAGGTGATCATAAATCCGAGTTTTTCAAATTTAACATAATTTGCAAGCGCCTGTCCCAGATGACCGGCACCGATAATAATCACATTATGTGTTGTATTTAAGCCAAGTATTTTACCAATTTCATCATATAAATACTGAACATTATAACCATATCCCTGCTGTCCGAACCCACCAAAATTGTTAAGATCCTGTCTGATCTGAGATGCAGTAACATTCATACGATTGCTCAGGTCGTTTGATGAAATGCGTTCTACACCGGCATCTAATAATTCTCCAAGATAACGGTAATAACGCGGCATTCTGCGAATAACCGCCTGCGAAATTTCCTTTTCCATTGGCTTACTCTATCTCCTTTGCCGAAGGATTCATAGCATCAAGTATATCACTTGTTAAGAAAATGTCAATGTTACGAGAGATCCTCTTCCGACAATTGTTCCCACTTTACATATAGCTCAGCAAGCTTTTCATCGATTGCTGTTACCTGTGTGTGAAATTCCATTAATTTTGCTGAAATACATGCAACAGCAGGATCCGCAATCTGCTGTTCAATTGCTTCTTTTTCTTCCTCTAAAGCAGCAATCTCATCTTCCGTCTGTCGAATCTCACTTTGTATTTTTCGTATTCTTGCCTGCTTTTTCTTTTGCTCCTGCCAATCGAGTTTTCCGTTCTCCGTCTCTGTTTCGTTCGACAAAACGAGTGGGATTTCACAGGAAGTACCTCCTGACAAAGCAGATTTTTTCAACTCGTCCCTTTTCTCAAGATAATAATCGTAATTTCCAATATAATTAATCGTCCGCTGTCCATCCAATTCGATAATGCGAGTTGCTACCTGATTAATAAAATACCTGTCATGGGATACAAAAAAGACCGTTCCGGTATATTCCTTTAATGCCTGCTCCAGGATCTCCTTTGATGCCATATCCAAGTGGTTTGTCGGCTCGTCCAAAATCAAGAAGTTTGCCTCGGATAGCATAAGCTTTGCGAGCGATAAACGGCCTCTTTCACCACCACTTAAATCCATCACACGCTTAAAAGCATCTTCTCCGGTAAACAAAAAAGCCGCCAGAACATTACGGATCTGTGTCTGATTCAGGTTACTGTAAGCATCCAGTAATTCATCAAACAGTGTCTTATCTTCACAAAGCAGCTGTTGTTCCTGATCATAATAACCTATGTGTACATTTGTACCTATCCGAATCGTTCCCGCATCCTGTGCGAGCATACCGGTAATTATTTTAAGCATGGTCGTCTTACCGGTTCCGTTATTGCCAATCAATGCAACTCTTTCTCCGCGTTTAATTTCGAAACTGATATCAGAGAACAGCTCGGTTCCGGGAAATGCTTTGGCAAGCCGGTCAACAGAAAGTACATCCTTTCCGCTGACAATATTGGGCTCTAAGGTCATTCGAATTTCCGTATCCTCCTCAACCGGTTTTTCAATCAACGCAATCTTATCAAGAGCTTTTTGGCGGCTTTCCGCCCGCTTGATTGATTTTTCACGATTAAAGGAGCGAAGCTTTGTTATTACTTCCTCCTGATGAGCAATCTCTCGCTGCTGATTCAAGTATTGTCTCATTTGTGCTTCGCGCATTTTGGCTTTTAATTTACTGAATTCTGAATAATTTCCTGCATATGTATATGCCTGATGCATGAAAACTTCGACAACCTTCGTCACAATTCGGTCTAAGAAGTATCGATCATGCGAAACCAGAATGACAGTCCCCTTATAATTGCGTAAGAACTCCTCCAGCCAGACAATGCTGTTTAAGTCCAAATGGTTGGTCGGCTCGTCGAGCAAAAGAATATCCGGTTTTTTCACAAGAAGCTTTGCAAGTGACAGACGGGTCTTTTGACCTCCTGAAAGTGACGCACAGCTTCTGTCAAACTCACTCTCAGCAAAACCAAGACCCTTTAACACGCCAACAATCTCACTCTTATAAAAATATCCGCCCTGCTCCTCAAAAATATGAAGGAGCGAATGATATTTCTCCATCAAAGCATTCAGTTCTTCTCCCGCACAAAGCTTCATCTGCTCCTCGTATTCGCGAATCGAAGCTTCCATTGCAATGATATCTTCTTTTGCAAGCAGAACTTCCTCATAGATACTGTGTTCAGAAGAAACATCCTGATACTGAGCAAGGTAACCAATGCTCGTATTTTTTGCAATAGTTACCTCACCCTCATCTGCTGATATACTGTTTACAATGATTTTTAAAAGCGTTGATTTACCCGCTCCGTTAATTCCAACAATTGCGACTCTTTCATGTTCTTCCACATGAAAGGATACATTTTTTAAGATTTCCTCTGTTCCAAATGCTTTTGAAACATTCTGACAGGATAAAATCATATGATATCTCCAATTTATTATTATGCGTAATATGTTTCAAGCGTAGCACGAATTGCTTTAATAAATTCCTGACTGCTAAGTACAGTAGGATTCTCCAGTTCAGTAATCAATGCTAAGTCCTTCGTCATCTTTCCGGCTTCAATCGTATCGATGCAAGCCTTTTCCAAACGGTCAGCAAAGGTCATAAGCTCCGGCAGATTGTCAAGCTCGCCGCGTTTTCTCAAAGCACCTGACCATGCAAAAATCGTTGCAACAGAGTTTGTTGATGTTTCTTCTCCTGCAAGATGCTTATAATAATGACGCTGTACCGTTCCGTGTGCTGCTTCATACTCGTATACTCCATCAGGTGAAACAAGTACCGATGTCATCATTGCAAGCGATCCACATGCAGATGAAATCATATCACTCATAACATCACCGTCATAGTTCTTACATGCCCAGATAAATCCACCCTTTGACTTCATGACACGGGCAACTGCATCGTCAATCAAAGTATAAAAATAAGTGATTCCTGCCTTCTCAAACGCCTCTTTGAACTCATTATCATAGATTTCCTGGAAAATATCCTTGAAAGTATGGTCATACTTCTTTGAAATCGTATCCTTGGTTGAGAACCACAAATCCTGTTTCAGGTCAAGGGCATACTTAAAGCAGCTGCGGGCAAAACTTGTTATTGAATCATTTAAGTTATGCTGTCCTGAAATCACACCTTCTCCCTTGAAGCTGTGAATTAAAATCTTCTCTTCTTTTCCATCCGCCCCCTCAAACACAAGATATGCATTTCCTGCTCCCGGAACCTTCATCTCAACAGATTTATATACATCACCATAGGCATGTCTGGCAATCGTAATCGGCTGCTCCCAATTCTTTACACAAGGAGCAATTCCCTTTACCTGAATCGGTGTACGAAATACAGTTCCGTCAAGCATCGCACGAATAGTTCCATTCGGGCTCTTCCACATCTCCTTTAAGTTGTACTCTGTCATACGGGCAGCATTCGGAGTGATTGTTGCACATTTTACAGCTACTCCGTACTTCTTGGTAGCATTTGCGGAATCTACTGTAACCTGATCATCCGTCTCATTACGATATTCCAAACCAAGGTCATAATATTCTGTCTTAAGGTCAATAAAAGGAAGCAGTAACTCATCCTTGATCATCTGCCAAAGAATACGAGTCATCTCATCTCCATCCATTTCAACCAACGGTGTTACCATTTTTATTTTGTCCATCACTTCATCCTGCCTTTCGTAGTATTCACTGAGAAGAACTATATCACAAAATAAATCACCCTGCAATGCGCTGTTAGATTTTTGAACAAACAAAAAATAGTAAACAATGACATGCCTGCTACATACGATAGACTATAGAACAAAAATATGGAGGAAACAAAATGAGCGATTTAGCTGCAACCAACTGTGGATGTGGAAGTGAGGTTAATAACGGATGCTCTAGCATCATTTGGATTATCTTATTGCTTTGCTTCTGTGGCGGAAACAAGGGTTGGAACTTCGGAAGCGGCAACGGAAGCTGTGGATGCGGATGTGACAGCATTTGGATTATCTTGTTGCTTCTTTGCTGCTGTGGCGGCAATGGCGGCTGCGGATGCTTCTAGACCATCTATTGAAAAAGGCAGGGTAACCTGCCTTTTTCTAATATCATCGTTATTGCACTAACGATATGGTTCTTCATTCTGTTCTTTCCCGGGTGTTTTCTCCATTTCTTTCGAGAACTCTTCCGGAAAATGATTTTGCCTGTTCTGCTGTATCCCCTTTCTTCTCATGCACTCCTCATCAACTTCAAATACTCTTTTTCCATCTATAATTAACCTGCCCATTTGCTTATCTCCTTTCAGATTCGCCAAAAAACTTTTTCCTATATTTATCATATGTGATATGGACAGTTTTGTCATATTATACATCTTCTGTCATATGTTTAAAGAAAAAGGATTTTTATGGAAAAAGACTTTACACCAACAGCCTTTGATTCACATTTACAAAATCATACGCTTCAGATATTAAAAACAGCGATTCCGTATATCCCGACCGAACGGCAATGTATGCTTGCAACAATCATAAAGGTCATGGAATTATCTCTTGCCAATTCGCTTTTTGAAAAGGAGGAGCCGGCACTTCAAATGTGTGAAGGTCAAAGCAGTTCCGCCCGTATGCTTCAGATGCTCGATGCGATACGACCGCTCTGTGACAGTTCAAGTCAATCCAGTATTGACTTAATCACAAATATGGTATCTATGTATGACCTTTACGGAACAATGATGCAGGGAGGTACACAGTTATGACTCTGGATGAAATCATGGCAAGTAATCCCAATATCTCTCCGGAAAAGCTTGCATTATTAAAAGCATTTTCATCGATGCCAAGCAGCGGCGGGCAGGCTGCCATGCTTCAAAAGATGAAAGAATTTCAATCAGAAGCTGCACGACAGAATCTTCAATTCACCTCGGACGAACAGCAGCTGCTGTTTCAGCTATTAACACAAAATCTATCGCCACAGGAAAAAGCAAGAGTAGATCAGATGATGATGATTTTGAATCGTTTTGGGAAAAGATAATCGAATGTTCAAAAAATAAATCCCCTTAAGCAGTGTGAAAAAGCTTTCCTTTCTGCTTAAGGGGATTCATATCTTTTCATTGTTATTTTTGTTTTGCAATGAACACTACGGAAATATTTTATTCTTCTGAATTGTCAAGCTTGCTTGCACGAGCTGCAATCTCTTTCTCCTGAACATCCGAAGGTGCCTGCTCATAACGGGCAAATTCATAAGAGAATTCTCCGGCACCACCGGTCATTGAACGAAGATCGGTGTTATAACCATACAACTCCGTATACGGAATATCAGCAAGAATCTCCTGCTTTTCTCCTTCGATCGGGTTCATTCCAAGCACACGGCCACGGCGCTTATTCAAATCTCCCATAACATCACCGGTAAACTTATCGGGAACAATTACCTTAAGCGATGCAATTGGCTCAAGAAGAACCGGATTGGCATCCATAAATCCCTTTTTAAACGCCTGAGTAGCCGCAACCTTAAATGCCATCTCGGAAGAATCTACCGGATGATAAGATCCATCGTAGAGAACTGCCTTCACGCCAACTACCGGGTATGCAGCCATCGGTCCTTTGATTACAGCTTCCTGAATACCCTTCTCAACTGCCGGGAAGAAGTTCTTCGGAACTGCTCCTCCGACAACAATCTGATCAAAAGTATATGCCGTCTCAAGATCACCGGAAGGCTCAAAGGTCATCTTAACATGTCCATACTGTCCGTGTCCTCCGGACTGTTTCTTATATTTATACTCTACATCGGCTTTTTTGCGAAGCGTTTCGCGAAAGGCAACCTTCGGTCTTGATAATTCAATATCAACTTTATACTTCGTAAGCAGCTTACTTGCAACAACCTCAAGCTGCTGCTCACCGATACCGTAAAGTAATGTCTGACCATTCTCGCTATCGTTCACAGCCTTTAAGGTAAGGTCTTCCTGTGCCATCTTCTGCAATGCCTGGGAAATCTTATCCTCATCGCCCTTATTCTTAGCCTTATATCTCATGTATGTATAAGGTGTTGACAGTGAAGTACGGATATAGACAATCGGGTTTGCCTTCGTAGAAAGCGAATCGGTTGTTGCAGCGGTTGTTAACTTCGCCAATGCACCGATATCTCCGGCGTGAAGCTCCTTAACTTCCTCAGCCTTTGCACCTCTCATGACATAAAGCTTACCGATCTTGCCCTCAACATCCTTATGATAGTTATACATCAGATCATCTGTCTTGATAACTCCGGAATTAACCTTTATCAAAGAGTATTTTCCGATGAAAGGATCTACAATTGTCTTGAAAACATATGCTGACTTCGGTTTCGAGAAATCATAGTCTGCCTGATATACCTCATTTGTCTTTGCGTTGATACCTGCACAGGTGCGACGATCCGGACTCGGGAGATATTTTACAATATCAACCATTAATGTATACATTCCTCTTGCAAGGATATTCGAGCCCATGAGTACAGGAACAATCGAGCCTTCTGCCACGCTGACACGAAGTGCCTGACGAATCTCGTCATCTGAGAACTCTTCTCCGCCAAAATAACGGTCCATAAATTCTTCACTGGTCTCTGCAACAGCTTCCATCAGAGCTTCACGACAGATTTCGAGATTACTCATCGAATAATCAGGAATGTCACATTTTTCTACAGTTCCATCCTCTTTCCAACGCTTTGCACGCTGCTGAATAACATTGACATATCCGACAAACTGTTCATTTTCTCGAATCGGCAGATGGAACGGAGCAATCTTCTTACCGTACATCTCCTGTAAATCTTCAACTACCTGACGATAACTTGCATTATCTATATCCATATCGGTAACAAAGAACATTCTGGGAAGCTTATATTTCTCACAGATTTCCCATGCTTTCTTTGTTCCTACTTCGATGCCTGCTTTACCTGATACTACAATAATTGCTGCATCCGCAACAGCTACTGCTTCCTCAACTTCTCCAACAAAATCAAAATATCCGGGTGTATCTAAAATATTAATTTTATTTCCTTCCCACTCAATGGGTACTACAGATGTACTAATCGAAAAAGAACGCTTGATTTCTTCCTTATCAAAGTCACTGATCGTATTTCCTTCACTAACTTTTCCCATACGGGTTGTCTGTCCAGCCAAATATGCCATTGCTTCAACAAGGCTGGTCTTACCCGCCCCTCCATGGCCTAATAGAACTACATTACGAATCTTGTCAGTTGTGTATACATTCATATAAAATACCCTCCTATCATTCTCTGACAGTTCAAGAACACCTCTTCGTTCTTGCTGCTAATACCTGTCAGTTTTAAGTACTTAGATACATTTTACTAAAACATCTCAAATATTACAACTATTTTATTTAATTTGCACAAAAAACTTCTGATTCCTTTCAATACACTTTTTTATAAAACAATCTGCTTCTCTCCTCTTTTCCACTTTAACGCGACGATGTTTTATGTTATAATCAGATTTATATGACAATCTGTCATTTATCGGAAAGGAGCTTTTCTATGGCTTTTCAAAAAATCGGTTTTATCGGACTGGGTCTGATCGGTGGTTCCATTGCCAAAACAATACGACGAATTCATCCGGATATTAAACTTTATGCAACAAGCGGGCGGCAATCAACCATCGCTGACGCCTATCAAGAACATCTTATTGAAAATAAAACGATGCTTTCTCTTGAAGAACTGGCATCCTGTGATTTGATTTTTTTGTGCACACCTGTACAGAAAAATCTTGAATACCTGCGTGCAATCAAACCTTTTCTCAGAGAAGGTACGATTCTTACTGATGTCGGAAGTGTAAAATCGGATATTCATCATGCAGTCATCGAAGAGGGTCTTGAACACTGCTTTATCGGTGGACATCCAATGACTGGTTCTGAAAAGACCGGACTGTCCAATGCCACAGCATACCTTCTCGAAAATGCATATTATATCATTACTCCCACAGCAAAAAGCCCCCAAGCAGCAGTCGACGAATTAACTGAGCTCGTTCGTTCCTTGGGCGCGCTGCCAATGGTAATGGATTATCGTGCACACGATCATGCGACAGCTACCATCTCACATCTTCCGCATATCGTGGCAGCAACGCTTGTCAATCTTGTAAAAGAACTTGACGATGAGCAAGAAACCATGAAGACCATAGCTGCGGGTGGATTTAAAGATATAACCAGGATTGCATCGTCTTCTCCTGTTATGTGGGAGAGCATCTGTCTGTCCAATCAGGAACAGATACTCTCAATCATTGAAAGCTTTCGCGCACAGCTGGGTCATATTAAGGAACAAATTGCAAGTGCTGATGGTTCATCCATCCATTCGTTTTTCCAATCAGCCAAAGACTATCGTGATTCGATTCATGTCAAAGGCCGCGGCCCCATTAAGCCTGTCTTTGAGCTGTATTGTGACCTGATTGATGAGGCCGGTGGAATTGCGACGATTGCAACCATTCTTGCAAGCAATAATCTCAGTATTAAAAATATTGGAATTATTCATAACCGTGAATTTGAAGATGGTGTACTTCGCCTGGAACTTTATGACCAGGATTCTCTGGAAAAAACCGTTGAACTGTTACGAAAATATCATTATGTTGTTTATGAACGCTAAGCAACCAGTAATACGAAAGGATCACTTCATATGGATATGACAATAAAAAAAGCGAACCGGCTTCGCGGTTCACTTACAATTCCCGGAGACAAATCAATTTCTCACCGAGCAATCATGTTTGGAGCAATTTCTCAGGGAAAAACAGAAATTACAAACTTTTTGCAGGGTGCTGATTGTCTCTCTACGATTGGCTGTTTCCGGGCCATGGGCGTTGACATTGACAATCAGGGCTCACAGATTATCATAAACGGCGTCGGATTAGATGGATTAAAGCAGCCATCTGCCCGTCTTGATGTTGGTAACAGCGGAACTACCATGCGATTGATTAGCGGTATTCTTTCCGGTCAAAAATTCTCCTGCGAATTAAATGGGGATGCTTCCATTCAAAAAAGACCAATGAAACGAATCATGGAACCACTTTCCATGATGGGCGCAAACATAAAAAGTCTTGCAAACAATGGATGTGCGCCGCTTGCAATTCAAGGGGCTACTCTCACGGGTATTCATTATCAGTCACCCGTTGCATCTGCCCAGGTAAAATCCTGTGTCTTGCTTGCCGGATTATATGCCGATTCACAAACTTCTGTCACAGAGCCTGCATTATCCCGCAATCATACAGAGCTTATGCTCTCTGCCTTTGGTGCAAATATCACTTCTGAAGGTACTACTGCTATGATTGAACCGCGTCCGAATCTATATGGACAGTCTGTTGAGGTTCCCGGCGATATTTCTTCTGCCGCATATTGGATTGCCGCCGGCCTTGCAGTTCCCAATTCAGAATTGGTTTTACACAATGTCGGAATCAATCCCACCCGCGATGGTATTCTTCGGGTTGTCGACGCGATGGGTGGAAATGTCCGGCGCGAGAATGTTCGCACGGTTTCCGGTGAACTTGTATGTGATCTGGTTGTAACAAGCAGCAGCCTGCACGGAACAACCATTGAGGGGGATTTAATTCCCACTCTGATCGATGAGATACCTGTTATCGCAGTACTTGCATGTTTTGCAGACGGAACAACCATCATCCGTGATGCACAGGAATTAAAGGTAAAGGAATCGAATCGCATTGATACCGTCGTATCTGCACTTGCAGCAATGGGCGCAGATGTAACAGCAACCGACGACGGAATGATTATCCATGGTGGGAAACCGCTTCATGGTGCGGTTATCGATTCACATCTGGATCATCGAATTGCAATGTCTTTTGCAATTGCCGGACTACTTAGCGATGGTGAAACCAAAATCCTTCAGGCAGACAGTGTTGCGATATCTTATCCTGATTTCTATGAATCCCTCAATCGCCTCATTTTATCATAAGCATTGAAAAGGAGTCTGCAGACATGCAGACTCCTTTTCAATAACTCGTTTTCTATTCTTCTTCCTCTTCCGGATTTAACATCTGATAAATATTGATTTTCAGCGCATCCGACTCGACCAGACCAACAAATGTTGCCCCACACCGATAGTCATTCTCCCCATCCTGTTTACAGTATACGATACGAATCACTGTCTCAAGAACTTCTTTGGTCCAAATCTGAATTCTTGTATTGTAAAGTGCTCCCTTCTCGAGTGACTGTGTGGAACGGAATCCCATTCCTGTACCGGACATATCAAGCACATCCACCTTCAACATTTTTACAGTTGTCAAATCTCCATGGTCAAGACGCTCCAGTTCAATCGACACATCAAGATCAAGTCTTCTGCTGTTTCTCTTTTCTTTCATAAGCCACTCCTTTATCATGCATTGTCAGTTCCATTGATACAACAATTATACAATATGGTTTTGCAAATAGCCACTCCGTTTACTGAATGAACATAGCATCACCAAAAGAAAAGAATCGATATTGTTCTTTTACCGCCACTTCATATGCGTGCATAATGTTTTCACGACCTGCCAATGCACTTACAAGCATAACAAGTGTTGACTCCGGCAAATGAAAATTCGTGATCAGCGCATCAACAAGCTTAAACTTATAACCGGGATAGATAAAGATATCCGTCCATCCACTCTGTGCACAAAGACTTCCGTCCTCCTGCGCAGCTGATTCCAATGTACGACAACTGGTGGTGCCAACTGCGATGACCCGTCCGCCGGCCTGTCTGGTCTCATTAATCAGCTTTGCAGCTTCCTCTGAAACATCATAATATTCAGAATGCATATGATGATCCTGTATATGCTCCACTTTTACCGGGCGGAATGTACCAAGCCCGACATGAAGCGTTACCTCCGCAATCTTCACACCCATCGCACGAATCGCATCCAGCAATTCCGGTGTAAAATGAAGTCCCGCTGTCGGTGCTGCTGCTGAACCATCGTACTTCGCATAAACAGTTTGATAACGATTTTTATCCTGCAGTGTATGTGTGATATATGGCGGCAAAGGCATCTGACCAAGCTGATCTAAGATTTCCTCGAAAATACCTTCATAGGTAAACTGAATCAATCGATTCCCATCTTCCACAACATCAATCACTTCACCTGCTAATGTTCCGCCGCCAAAAATAATTTTTGTTCCGATTTTGGCTTTTTTTCCCGGTTTTACCAAAGTCTCCCAAATATCATTCTCTTTACGCTTCAAGAGAAGAATCTCGATTGTTGCACCGGTTCCTTCCCGCTCGCCAAACAAACGAGCAGGAATCACCTTCGTATTATTAATGACCAAACAGTCTCCGGGGGTTAAATACTGTGTAATATTATGAAACACATCATGCCGGATGAATCCATTTTCCTTTCCAAGCACCAAAAGTCTTGAACCGGAACGATCCAACAGCGGATCCTGTGCGATCAACTCCTGTGGCAGGTCATAATAAAAATCTTTTACATCCATGTCATTATTCCTTATCTGACTAGCAATCCTGTCATTAGGAACGCAAGGTAATCTGCAGCTTACGCTCTAAGTTCTTCAGGATTTTCTTTACAAAGCCCTCAACCAACTCACTGTTAAACTCTTCCTCAGCCGGTGTAAATACAACGGAGAATGCCATGCTCTTCTTATTGGGGCCAAGCTGAATGCCTTCGTATACATCAAAAAGCTGTACATCAGTTACATACTTACAGGCTTCTTTGATTCCATCCTCAATCTGGGCGCATGTAATTCCCTTATCAACAACAAATGCAAAATCGCGCTTCTCCTCAGCGAACTTCGGAAGCGGCTGAAATACCTGTGCCTTTCCATACCACTGACTGAGTACACGAATATCCAATTCCATTACAAATGCCTGCGTGCGCATGTCAAGTTCATCAGCAATCTCATATGACAGTTTTCCAAGATAACCAACCCGCGCGCCTTCACAGAATACTTCTGCGGTCTGGTAAGGATGAAGGAAGGTCTTCTCAGCTGCTTCATAAGTAAATGTCACGCCAAGTGCCTTTGCAACTACTTCTGCAAGTCCTTTTAATGTATAGAAGGATTCATTCTGTCCAAATACTCCTACACAAAGTGTCTCTCTCTCGTCAGGATACTCTGTAAGCGGCAGTTCCTTCGGAATAAATTTGTTACCCAATTCAAAGATTCGACCCTCTAATATTCCTTTTTTCTGATTGCGCGCAATCGCATGCAACATCTGAGGCACTAAAGTCGTACGCATAAGTGAAAGATCAATATTGATCGGATTGATCAATTTGATCGCATGACGCTCCGGTGCATCCTCCGGCAAACGCAAAAGATCCAGATCAGACGGAGAAAAGAAGGAGTAGTGAATTCCTTCATAAACTCCCGCAGCACAGAGTGCATGCTTAATCTTCAGCTCTGACTTCTGTTTTAAGTTCAAGCCGCCAAGAGTTACCTCTGCGGTAGGCATGAAGGTCGGGATCACATGATCATATCCATACATACGAATCACTTCTTCTGCAACATCCGGATAGGAATCCATATCCTCACGATATGCAGGAATCTGAATCGTCAACTCATCCCCATTAATAACCGGAGCAAAATTAAGACTTGTCAGAATGCGCTCGATTTCCTCATTTGGAACTTCAATTCCAAGTACACCATTTACTTTTGCAATGCTAACTTTCATCTCCTTGGGTTCTACGGAATTACCGGTAGACACCTCCACATGTGTAGCAGAAACCTTTCCACATCCTAACTCTTCGATCAAATGAAGTGCTCGTTTCATTGCAATTACAGTTGTATACTCGTATACGCCCTTCGCATACATAGCACTTGAATCCGATGCCTGTCCAAGTGCACGCGAGCTCTTACGAATATTATCGCGCATAAACTTGGCTGCCTCGAACATTACCTCTGTGGTTGTATCTAAAATCTCAGAATTTAATCCGCCCATGATACCTGCAAGAGCAACCGGACGCTCACCGTCACAGATTACAAGATTTGAGTTCGTAAGCTCAAATTCCTTCTCATCTAATGTGACAATTTTCTCACCATCATTTGCTCGTCTGACATTAATTGCATTTCCCTTGAGGAAAGAATCGTCAAATGCATGCATCGGCTGACCAAGCTCTTTTAAGATATAGTTTGTGATATCTACGACATTCGAAATAGAACCAATACCAACAAGTGCCAGTCTGCGGCGCATCCATGCCGGCGACTGCTCAATCTTCACATCATATACATAATGTGCAATATAGCGGGGGCAGAGATCCTGCGCCTCAACATTTACGATGAAGCCCTCTTTTTTTACATCTGTCTGCGTATAGTCAAGTGCTAATGCTTTGCAGGGCTTGTTCAGTACCGCAGCAACTTCTCTGGCAATACCATAAATACTCTGGCAGTCCGGACGATTTGCAGTGATTGCAATGTCAAAGATCCACTCGTCCAATCCGAGAATCGGTTTTACATCAGCTCCAACAGGTGCATCATCCGGGAGAACGAGAAGACCGTTATAACCTGCGCCCGGATATAAATCTTCATTCAGACCAAGCTCTGTACCTGAGCAAAGCATACCGTGTGATTCATACCCGCGAAGCTTACCCTTCTTGATTGTCATAACGCCCTCAATGGTCACATGGTCTTTTGCCGTTGCGTAGACAGTTGCGCCTACAAGTGCAACCGGAAATTTCTTCCCTTCACAAACATTATCTGCTCCGCAACAGATCTGGAAAGTACCATGCGCTCCTGCATCTACCTGACACAGGCTTAGGTGTGTTTCAGGAATCGACTCACATTCTTTTACCAGACCTACAACAACACCGGAGATATCTTTTCCAACTTCAATCAATTCTTCTACTTCAAAGCCACAAGAAAATAACTTTTCTTCCAATTCCTTAGGTGTTACATCTATATCTACATATTCTTTTAACCAACTTAACGGTGCTAACATGATTTGCCTCCTTTTTATCTATCCGAAATTAATCGTCAATCTGATTTAACACTCGAAGATCAGACTCAAACAAATGCTTAATATTGTTGATACCATATTTTAACATGGCAATACGCTCAATACCGATACCAAAAGCAAAACCGCTATACTCGTTTGTGTCAATGTTGCATCCTTCCAGCACCTTGTTGTTTACTACACCTGCTCCGAGAACTTCTATCCATCCGGTACCCTTGCAAAGCTTACAGCCTTTTCCTCCACACTGGAAGCAACTGACATCAACCTCTACCGAAGGCTCTGTAAACGGAAAATATGAAGGACGAAGTCTTGTCGTTACGGTCTTACCAAAAATTTTCTTTACAAACTCATCCAACATACCCTTTAAATCACACAGCGTAATTCCCTTGTCAACAACAAGTCCCTCCATCTGCGTAAACATCGGTGAATGTGTTGCATCGTCATCAGAACGGAATACCTTACCCGGTGAAATGATCTTGATCGGAGGTTTCTTTGCCTCCATGACATGGATCTGTCCTGCTGATGTTTGTGTGCGAAGTAAATACTCCGGTGATAGATAAAATGTATCCTGCATATCACGAGCCGGATGATCCTGCGGTGTATTTAATGCGGTAAAGTTATAGTAATCTGTCTCAATCTCAGTTCCTTCATAAATCTCAAATCCCATAGATGCGAAAATATCAGTCAACTGGTTGCGCACCTGAGTAATCGGATGAAGATTTCCTTTTGCCGGTTTAACGGCAGGCATTGTAACATCAATCTTCTCAGCCTCATAGCGAAGACGAAGTGCCTCTTCCTCCAGCTTCTTCGTCTGTTTTACAAGAATCTGCTCAATTGCTTCACGGGTCTCGTTCACCCACTGACCAACCTTCGGACGATCCTCTGCCGGAACATCCTTCATTCCTTTTAATACAGCCGTTAATTCACCTTTTTTTCCGAGGATCGCATTGCGAACCTCACCAAGCTTCTCCAGCCCTTCTGAGTTCTCAATCTCAGCGATCGCGCGTTCTCTTATTTTTTGCAGCTTCTCTTTCATGATCGTTCTCCTTTTTTATGTTGTTTGCGTATCAGTACAGAGCCATTCGCAAAATCGCTGCTTCGCAGCTTTCCTTTTGCTCATTTCGTTACTTCGCCATATAAATCTTCATAATCGAAAAATGGCACTACATTAATCTGTAATGCCATAATTTCTCTTCATCTGTTCATATAATGTTTTTGCAAGGCTGTTTGCGCCTTCTGCATCTTCCGTTGTTCGTGATGCAATCTCCTGCAAAGTGGTGCCGGAAAAGTAATCTACCATCTGGTTAGCGTATCCGTCCTTGTCTTCTTCATCCTTCATAGCATCCACAGACTTTTGCATAGCCTTATACACCTGCTCCCAGAGATAAGACTCAAACTGCTTACAGGCATCCAGCAGTTCTTCTGAATCCTGTGCGTTCTTCACACCATCTATCTGATTTTTCAGTTCTGTATTCTGTGCCTGGGTACTGGCATTCGCTCCCAGATATCCGGCGTAGTCACTCAATCCGGAAATGTCCATTCTTCCGGCCTCCTATCTGTCTATGTCACAATCTTTCGGCCTTATGCAGCTCTCATAGATCTGTTTCCAAGCATGCTTATCGTTTCAGATTGTTCGCCGTCTCCATCATAGAGTCGGACGTGGTGATAACCTTCGAGTTCACCTCATATGCTCTCTGTGCCACAATCAGATTAACCATCTCATCCGCCACATTGACATTGGAACCTTCCAGATATCCCTGCACCAGCTTACTCTTTTTGACAGTCGCACTTCTTGCCTCGTTGATTGCCTCACCGCTGGCTTCTGTAGGTGTATATAAACAATCTCCCTGGCGTTCCAGACCGGCAGGATTACGGAACTGATAAAGTCCTACGGTCACGCCGATGGAAACCGGATTGTTTTTATCATCCGGATAGCAGACCTCACCGTTTGCATTGATGGTAATCTTACTGGCATCATAGGTTCTGGCAAGGGTAATGGATCTTCCTGTAGTACTTAACACCGGATTACCTTCTGCGGTGGTAAGCATCAGTCCACCGGCTTCATTCAATCCCCAATGGAAATCACCATTTCTTGTGTAATATGTAGTCTCACCGTCAGCACCACCTACCGCAAAAAAGCCGTCACCCTCAATAGCAAAAGCAGTATCGCTGGCAGAGGCCAAAAGACTACCCTGTGTAAAAATAGAATTGATGGATGAGGTTCTGACACCAAGACCAACCTGTGATGTAGTTGGTTTTGGGGCGCCATTGGCAGTAGTCGTCTTTGTCTGCATGGTCTGGTATAGCAAAGACTTAAACTGTGCGTTCTGCGCTTTATATCCGGTGGTATTTACATTTGCCAGATTATTGGCAATGGTATCAACATTTGTCTGCTGCGCATTCATACCTGTTGCGCCTGTCCATAAACTTCTAACCATTCTGTCCCGCTATCCTTTCTTACTGCACTTTACCAAGCTGATTGACTGCAATCTCCAGAGAAGAATCATATGTGGTAATCACCTTCTGATTTGCTTCGTAATGTCTCTGCACGGCAATCATATTAACCATTTCATCTACCACAGATACGTTAGATGTTTCCAGGTATCCTACATCCAGTTTATAGTCTGTGGCAGGTCTCGCCTGTGCATCCTGCACGGGCTGAAAATAGTTTTCGCCATAATGTTCCAGATAATTATAATCGTCAAAATCCTTCACACCGATTGTGGCTACCAGGTTACCGTCCTGATAGATTTCCCCCAGTGCATTAATTTCTGCCGAGAGATTCGGATTCAATCTGATTCTGGCATTTCGTGTATTCAGAAGGTAATCTCCATCCTGGGTAGTCAGGTATCCTTCCGCATTCATGGTAAAGTTGCCGTCTCTGGTATACTTTATGGAAGTCTCTCCGGCCTTGTTGGCAAACTCCACCGCAAAGAAACCTTTGCCATCGATAGCAATATCAAAGGGATTGTCCGTATGTTTTACGGGGCCTTCCGAATAGTCCGTGTAGTTTTCACCAATCTTTACACCCATATTCATAATGCCTAACTTCTTAGGCAGATTGGCTGCTTCGGAAGCATCCTTTATTTTGACGCCGAAGACATCCTTGAAAGCCTGGCTGGTTGCACCTTCCTTCTTATATCCGTTGGTATTTACATTTGCCAGATTATTGGCGATTACATCCAATCTGTGTTGTTCATTCACCATACTGGTGTATGAAGTAAATAACCCTTTCAGCATATTCTTCTCCATTCCGCAGTTTTTTCTGCGTGTTACAACCATCCAAACGTACCATTCGGTCTATCCGCATCCGCCGTCAACCCGGAACTAGTCCTCTCTGTAGCCGGCCAGAAATTCTACGTATTTACCGGTACCGATGGCAACAGCAGTCATCGGATCCTCGGCTGTCATTGTATTGATTCCTGTCTTTGCGGAAATCAGATCCTCCAGGCCACGAAGCAGACTGCCGCCACCGGTCAATACAATACCTCTGTCTGCGATGTCAGCGGCAAGTTCCGGAGGGGTTTTCTCCAGCACGCTGTGAATCGTCTCCACAATCTGGGCGGTTGGCTCCCGCAGTGCTTCTTCTGTTTCTTCTGAGGACACCTTCACAGTTTTGGGCAAACCGGTTACCAGATTACGGCCTCTTACATCCATGTAGTCCACTTCGGAACGTTTGTAGGCTGAACCAATCTTAATCTTAATATCTTCTGCAGTTCTCTCACCAATCAGAAGATTGTATTTCTTTCTCATATATCGAACCAGTGCTTCATCGAAATCGTCACCGGCAATTTTAATAGAAGCACTTACAACAGTTCCTCCAAGAGAGATCACCGCGATATCGGATGTACCACCACCAATATCTACGATCATGTTTCCGCAGGGTTTGGAAATATCGATCCCGGCACCAATTGCTGCCGCAATAGGTTCCTCAATGATAAATACTTCTCTTGCACCGGACTGCATGGTAGCATCTTCAACGGCTTTCTTTTCTACCTCTGTAACTCCACTGGGCACGCAAACCGCAATGCGGGGTTTTCTGAAGGTTCTTCTGCCCAGGGCCTTCTGGATGAAATACTTCATCATTTTTTCTGTTACCGTATAATCAGAAATAACACCCTGACGAAGCGGTCTGACAGCCACAATATTACCCGGTGTTCTGCCAAGCATTAATCTTGCATCCTCACCAATCGCTTTGATCTTGTTGGTATCTCTATCAAAAGCTACAACAGAGGGCTCCTTTAATACAACGCCTTTTCCTCTGATGTAAACCAAAATACTGGCTGTACCCAAATCAATTCCGATATCTGTATACTGCATATGAATCTATCCCCTTTCATGATTCTCTATATTTGTCCAGTTTGCAAAAGCAAACACTTTTCCCGTTTAACACATGCAAAGCCTAATATAGTATAACCCATGAAATTAGTTTTTCAAATAGATTTCATATAAATTTAAGAAAGAAAAAAGGACACTCGGAATCAATCGGCCTTCCTGACCGACCTCCAAAGCGTCCCTGCAATACCTATTTCGGATATCTCTTTTCTTTTCTTAACCCTTCGCCAGCATCTTTTTCCTCATATCAACAATATTCTTTCTTTGATTTGAGTTGTTACCTCCAAGTAATGCACTGTATCTATCGGCTGTTCAACATTGGAAGGTTCAATAAGGTTCCTTATCTTATATATCTTCCCAGCAGAATTTCTCACTGCACAGAGGCATGAAAATGAGTCTGGCATTTCCCATATCCAGAATGTCGTATGCTTGAAGTTGAACATCATTTATAACAGTTTTTCCGTTAATGTAATACGATTCTCTCGTTTCTCTCGGTTGTGCAATGAACGTGCGCCTGTAATTATCATAAATAATAACCCCATACTGTTCTTCAAATACGTCATTATCTTGTCGAATAATGACATTTGAATTTGCCAAACACCCAATATAGTTTTTATTACCCCTTAACGGATAACTCTCTCCAAAGCTTTCACCCTTGATACAAACCAGCCAACCAACAACCGGTTCCGCTCTTTTATTTGTCATACACAAGAGGACTGTTCTTTCATCATCATCAAAATCTGTTTCTTTGCTTCTACCAACAATTTCCGTCAAAGAACTATCTTTTTCAGAAGAGACTGTTGTTTTCATTTTTTTACTTCCCTGCTCGAAACTAGGAGATGATGCATACTGAATTTTTTCCTGACTATTTTTACAACAATGGGGGCAATTCGGATACTTGTCTCCATCATAATAATGTCCCACATTACATTTAATTACGTTCATAAATTATCCTCTCTTATCTTAATGGTACTTTACTATCAGTCATTTACTCTGCCTTCCAAAACGTATACCTTTCTTCTCAAAATGTCTTTCTAACGAATTGCTATCAGAATGCTGATTCGATTTCCCGAATATCCCACTCCTATTACCGTCATTCTTGAGTCAAGAAAAGCTTCTGAATTAAATGGTATTCTACTAATCATATTATCAACAGTTGATATACCGTCTCTAGACGCCCAAAATGAAGATCCTCTATTAGCCGGCAACAAATAGCTCCAATCTATGCCATTCTTTGTAGCTTCTGCTGAAGTCAATCCTGATGCAGCCAAGGCTGATGCCGATTGAGTCCATACTGACGATAAAGATACTTCCCTTAATCCCGCAGCACGCCTTCTTGCATTAATGCTTGCAACCAACTGAGCTGTAAACTCAGATTGTGTCATACCTACTTTGACATCAATAACACTTCCTTCATCCACAACGCTATTTTCTGAAGGAGATTGAGAATTTATCGTTCCATCTCCTCCATAAACGTATGATGCTGATATCTGAAGTCCACTTTCACTTGCTCTGCTTAGTGCTGCCTCATATGTAAGCCCAACAAAATCTGGTACATCAATTCCATGAGAACAAACATCAATACTGACCTCAGTGAATTTATCCACAATCTCCCCCGCATCAATGCTTTGTGATAATACAATTCCCTCTTCTTTTTCCTTGTTAATAACAACATTGATATTTACAGTCAACTGCTGTTCCTCCAACAAACTAACAGCATCCTGTTCACTTATCCCAATCAATTCAGGAACTTCCTTCGGTTCTAATCCTGCACTCACGGTTACTTCCTGAATATCTCCACCTTTTAATAGAGTTCCGGATTTCATTTTCTGTTTGATAATTGTTCCTTTTTCCAAATTATCATCGTACTGATAATCTAACACTTGTAGATAAATGCCATCCTCCACTAACTTCTGTTTTCAATATTGCTATATCTATATCTCTGTGTAGAATTCCCTCCTTATGCACTGTATCCAGTGCCTGTAAAATTGGAATCATGATACTTACAGCTTCCTGCTCTTGAATCCGTCCCTCTCTTTTCAGTCAGGCATCCAAGGTTTCACCCTCTAAATATTCCATCACGATATAGACTGTTCCGTTCTCTGTGAAACTATTGAAAATCTGCACAATCCCCGGAATGTTTCTGAACTTCGCAAGTCGTATTGACTCCTCATGGAACTTTTCTTT
>JAQXMB010000060.1 GCA_029012425.1 bacterium
TCCGGGAACTGAGCCTTTAACTAAAAGCAGATTGTTTTCAACATCTACCTTTACGATCTCAAGGTTCTGTACAGTAACCTGTACGCTTCCCATGTGACCAGGCATTCCTTTTCCCTTGAATACACGGCTGGGAGATGAGCATGCACCGTTAGATCCCTGATGACGATGGAACTTAGAACCATGAGCCATGGGTCCTCTGTGCTGGCCTAATCTCTTGATAGCGCCCTGGAAACCTTTACCCTTTGAAATTGCAGTAGCGTCAACCTTGTCGCCCTCTGCAAAGATGTCAGCCTTGATCTCATCTGCCAAGTTGTAATCAGCAGCGTTATCAAACTTGAACTCTCTTACGAATCTCTTGCCTGAAACACCGGCTTTGTCAAAGTGTCCTTTCTCAGGCTTATTTACGCCATGACGATGGCGGATCTCTTTCTTACCATTGGCATCTTTGTTGACAACCTTTTCCTTCTTGTCTACAAAACCAACCTGTACAGCGCTGTATCCGTCGTTCTCAACTGTCTTAACCTGAGTAACAACACAAGGACCAGCCTGTAATACTGTTACGGGAGTTAATACTCCGTCAGCATTGAAGATCTGGGTCATTCCGACCTTTGTTGCTAAAATAGCTTTATTCATGTTATACCTCCTGTCGCGGCATTGCCGCATGTTCTACAGCGGAACGGTTTCCCGTTCATTCTAGAAGTCAGGTAGACTTCCTATGCAACTGTTCGGTTTCAAACCAAACAGGCACTTACCTCAATTACTTCATTTTGATATCGATGTTCACACCTGCAGGCATCTCTAATCTTGATAATGCATCTACAGTCTTCTGTGTGGGAGCAATGATATCAATGAGTCTCTTATGAGTTCTCTGCTCGAACTGCTCACGAGAATCTTTGTATTTGTGTACTGCTCTCAGAATGGTTACTACTTCCTTCTTAGTAGGAAGGGGTACCGGTCCACTCACCTGCGCTCCGTTCTTCTTTACGGTCTCGATGATTTTCTTAGCAGATACATCCACCAGTTCGTGATCATAAGCCTTTAAGATAATTCTCATTGTTTGACTTGCCATAAAAAAAGTCGCCTCCTTTTCGCACTTTAATTTCAGTACGACAAGCGGTGACTGTACACTTCTCCGTGTGTGTCATAAACAAGAACCTTTCTTCGCTATTGCGTTCCTTCTTGTTACCGACATCTTCACGTTGTTTCTACGCCTTCGGTAGACAATTATGCTTGGTACAGTGACTTGTCGCCAGTTTCCTAACTTGACATTCGCTCCACGGAAAACCTGCCACGCGGGCAGCAACCTCACGCTTCACAGCTATCATGCCACAGCAAATAAGAGTATACACATTATTTCTCCGAAGCGCAATAGCTGCATTCAGAAATAATTGTATTTTTTTTAGTACAATTTGACTCTTATTGTAAATTGTTTTCTTTCTATATATAATGGGTAAGTAATTTGGTTCTGTCAAGTGCCATTTCTAATAGAAGCATTCTATTTCTACTATTTATAAAAGGAGTATTTGTTATGTGGATTGCGAACGGTTGGAAAGACTACGAGGTTTTAGATACAAGCAGCGGAGATAAACTGGAGCGTTGGGGCGCATATATTTTGCGCCGTCCCGACCCTCAGGTAATATGGAATACGCCAATGGATGCGCGCTGGCGAAAACTCAACGGACATTATCATCGCAGCGCCAAGGGCGGGGGAAGCTGGGAATTTTTTGATCTACCCGAACAATGGACCATCTCTTATCCACTCGCGGTACACCCTTTGACCTTTAACCTGAAGCCCTTCAGTTTTAAGCATACCGGTTTATTTCCGGAGCAGGCTGCAAACTGGGATTGGTTTTCCGAAAAAATCCGCAATGCCAATCGTCCCATTCGCGTTTTGAATCTTTTTGCATATACCGGCGGAGCAACGATTGCTGCAGCTGCTGCCGGTGCAAGCGTCACACATGTTGATGCATCAAAGGGCATGGTTTCATGGGCGAAAGAAAACGCCATCAGCAGCGGGCTTGGCGAAGCCCCCATCCGTTGGATTGTTGATGACTGTGTAAAATTTGTAGAGCGGGAGATCCGTCGAGGCAAGCAATACGACGCCATCATCATGGATCCTCCCTCTTACGGCAGAGGCCCCAAAGGCGAAATATGGAAAATAGAAGAAAAGATCCATCCTCTCGTATCACTGTGTACACAGCTTTTGAGTGATGAACCTCTTTTCTTTTTAATCAACAGCTACACAACCGGGCTTCAGCCGGCGGTGCTTGCATATTTACTTTCTTTAGAACTGTCCAAATGGGATGGTCATGTAACCGCCGATGAGATCGGTCTTCCCGTAACGGGCAACGGTCTGGTTCTACCCTGCGGTGCAAGCGGCCGTTGGGAACGCTAACGACTTACAGGATCATACTCACACATGTTTGTCGGAGTTTGCCAACACAGCGAGTCTTTCTTTTGCTTTTTGGTAATCTCCGGCTTTTTTGTAATAGGAGGCCGCTTCTTCCAACTGTCCAAGGCATTCCCGAATCACACCCGCATTATAATAAGAAAGAAAACCATTCGTTCCTATCGTTCGCGCAGTCACATATGCGGTCGCTTTTTCAAATTCATTCACTGCTTCCTCAAAGCATCCGTTGTTCATATAAATGAGACCCATCAGAAACTTAAAATCAGAACTATCGCCAAATTCATCATAGATGTTCTCAAAACACAATGCTTCTTCCGCCCGATCTGTTTTCAGCAAAGCGTATCCATAAGTCTCAACCATATCTACGACATATTCAAGCTTTGGATTCACATCATATTCAAGCGCAGCCCGAAATATATCCACTGCTTGTTCATATGCTTCTGACATATAATAGCTCTTTCCAAGCTGATACTGTATGTACACATCGTCAGGCCGCTCAGAAAGCTCTGCCTGCAATAATGCAATGTTTCTCTTTGCTTTTTTATGTCTCTCTTCTTCGCTTCCATCGTATCCGTCATGCGCAACGACAACATCAGTAAGGAAAGTTTCATACTCCTCCCCGGACAGTGCTTCCACCTGCTCATGAATTCTGCCTGCATAGTGAAAATATCGCCTGCAAAATATTCGATTTATCCATTCAACCGTCTCCTGCCTCTCGCCATCGCGCGTAAACTGATTGTGTATGCAAATACGCCCCACTTTGCCCGGATGGTCCGAAAGCATTTTCAACAGAGCTTCCACATCCAGACTTTTTACATACTCATCGCTGTCAATCATCATGACATATTCATGACTTGCCTTTTCGATTGCAAAATTGCGTGCTCTCGAAAAGTCATCACACCAGCTAAAATCATAGATTTTGTCTGTGTAACGCGAAGCAATCTGTTTCGTATCATCCGTACTGCCCGTATCAACAACCACAATTTCTACCGGATACTCTGCCAGCGCACGCAGACACTGCTCAAGTTTCTCACTTTCATTCTTTGTAATGATACAGACCGACAACTGCTTTTCCCATTCCGCAAGGTACGCTTCCATAATTGTCGCAGCCATCCCCGCCAATTGCGGGCAGGGACGCTTCTTGTAATATTCATTGGTTCGCATTGCCGGAGTCGGGTCATCAGCTCCTTTACCAAGCCCCAGCAGCTCCCGGCAGACAATCGATCCATTCACATCCTGATATGCTTTTGCAAGCTGCTGAATCCGCTTATAATGAGCTGCCTTCAATTCCTGCCCTTCCGCTCCCGGCACATCATATCCGTAAAGGATTCCTGCCACCAGAAACATTCCGCTCACAGCCCCACACACCTCACGCAGTCTTCCCATTCCTCCGCCGAACGATGAACTCAAACGCGCCAACGCATCCCAATCCATCCCAAGCAGATCATCAAACGCTAACACGACTGCCTGTGTGCAGTTGTATCCTTGCAAAAACAGCCCCTGGGCTCGTTGCCCTCTGGGACTGTTCTCAAATCTTTCGATCCAATATGTTGCATGCTCTTCATTAATTTCTAACATAAATTACTCCTCCAATAAAGCATATGCCCGATCTCTCGAAAGAATATCAATAAAATCATCTGCACATACCGGCTGCGAGTAATAATAACCCTGAAAATAATCGCATCCCATTTGCTCAAGCATCTGTGCCTGTTCAAGAGTCTCAACGCCTTCACACACAATACCCATATGCATCGCCTTAATCATGGCAATCATATGCTCAAGTGCGCACTTCGCCTTTTCGCTCTCCTCGGATGACCATAACATGGATTTATCTAATTTAATAATATGGAACGGATAATCAATGATATCCGCTGTATTTGAAAATCCGGTTCCATAATCATCCAGTGAGAAATGCACACCCTTGGCCATGAGCTGCGTCATATTATGATGCAACGCCTCTGTCGAAAGGATCGCTGCCGTCTCAGTAATCTCTAAATTGATCACATGATACGGAAGATGATATTCATCCATAATTGAGATCAGCTTTTCATGCAGCTCTTCATGCATACATTGCATCGGTGACAAATTGACATCAATGCATTCTATGCCGCGTTCCCACATATTGTGGCTTGCAATCAGCTTACAAACCTCCCGAAATACATATAACCCAATTTCCTGTATCAGTCCATACTGTTCTGCAATCGGAATAAACTCCTCCGGGCTGATATATCCCATCGACTGATCCTTCAGGCGAACCAGTGCCTCCGCAGAGGTATACCGTTTTTGTTTCACCGAATAAATCGGCTGATAGAACACTTCAAAAAGATTATTGCGAATGGCGCGTTTCAGCAAACGGAGAATTTCATCCTCCCTACGACCTTTCTCAAGAATCGTCTCATCCGCAATCACAATCTCTCGCCCGCCATTTTCCACCGCTTCACGCAACGCATTTTCCACCATTCGAACAATATCGTCCGCTTGTGTAAGCGTTTTGTGTTCCTCATTCGGGATTATACAAAGCGAGATATCGAGCATAAATTCTGTTTCCTGAAACACAAACGCTTTTGAGAAGCGCCGCTTGATGACTTGCCCGAGCATATCCCACACATCATTCACTTTTTCAGAGAAAATCACCATACGATTTCCACCGATATAAAAAACCTTGCGTTTTTTGGATGCGACACTTTGAATGGACTCTGCAACACTTCTTCGAATGCCATCTGCATTCTGTGCGCCAACAACGCCTTGCAGATATTCCATTCCACCGATCTGAATGCCCATCAGTTCAAAGTCTTTTCCCATTCTAATGCGCTCCGCAACATATTCACGAAATGCATACCGATTGAGGGTTCCAAGCTTTATCTCCGAATAATCCTCCGGATTTTCAAGCGACATATAAATCAAAAGAACTGCAATCGCCACACCAAACTGAATAATCTGCAGACCGTCTACAATTAACTGCAGATAAATTGCAACTAAGCAACCGAGCGTATAAAAAAGTACAATCATTCGCTGCGCGCTCGTCAGATACTTCCGGTACAAAATCGTGCGAACCAGCGCCGCAACTACATAATAAAATGCGCAGGCATACAAAAGACCCATGCCAAATCCGTGTACATACTCAAGCTGCGGTGTAAAACTGAACACCCATCCACTCACCGGAGTGGATACAATCAACGCGATCTCCAGCAGAAACGGCACACAAACCGTCAAAAAATCGATACCGTTCCATTGCTTTTCCTTTTTGGTAGCTGCAAGCACATACACATAGTAAATGACAGATGTACTGTTAAACAGAATCAGATACACGATATTCAACGCATAATTCAGCCATAACGGAATCATCGCCGGATATGAAATTGTAAACATTGTCACAATATCCAACACACAGGATACGAGTGACGCCGCAAGCAAACTCAAAAAAATCTTTGTCAGGTTTGTACTTAAGGTTCGCTTTACACTGTAGTGCAACAGAACAATCAGTGCAATTACCAGCGCTGCCACATCATAATGTATGATCATGTTCATACTGTTTCCTCACTCTGAATCTACCAAATTATATATCATTACTATACACTATTATAAAATGGAACATCGATTTTATCAACCAATTACTCCTTACCATTCCAGCAATATGTACACAGTTTACAGGGTTCAAGACCTGTTGCCTCAAGCATGTCATCCAGACGATTAAAGCGAAGAGATGTAAATTTCAACTCCTTACAAATCTCCTCCACCATGCGATCATACTTTTCATTCTCCGGATCCGCATACTCCTGCAAGATTTCTTCTGTTACATTTCCGTTTTCCAATCTTGCAATCACCTGTCTGGCAATCAAATCCATCTCTGATGTTGAACGAGAAAAATTCAGGTATTTACATCCATATAACAGTGGCGGGCAGGCCGGTCTGATATGCACCTCTTTTGCACCACTCTCATACAGATACTCTGTTGTTTCGCGAAGCTGTGTTCCGCGAACAATCGAATCGTCAATCAGCAAAATGCTCTTTCCTTCAATCAGATCATTTACTGCCAGCATCTTCATCTTTGCAATCAGGTTTCGTTTGCTCTGCATAGTCGGCATAAATGAACGAGGCCATGTAGGGGTATATTTAATAAAAGGTCTTGAGAACGGAATTCCCGATTCATTTGCATATCCCACTGCATGTGCGGTTCCTGAATCCGGCACACCGGCTACAATATCAGGCTTTACATGATCGCGCTTGGCCATAAGCGCTCCGCAATTGTATCTCATCTGCTCAACACTGATGCCCTCGTAGGAGCTTGCCGGATATCCGTAGTACACCCATAAGAAGGTGCAAATCTTCATATCGCTCTTCGGATCACTGAGTGTGATACAGTTCTTCTCAGTAATCACCACAATCTCGCCGGGCCCAAGTTCTTTATAATCATGATATCCCAGATTCTTATATGCATAATTCTCAAAAGAAGCACAGAATCCTTCCTTCTTCTTTCCAATTACAACCGGCATTCTTCCATATCGATCTCTTGCTGCATAGATCCCGGCCTGATTCAAAAGAAGAATTGACATAGACCCCTCTACCACTTCCTGCACGAATCGGATTCCCTCAATCAGATTCGCTTTTGTATTGATCAGCGCTGCAACAAGTTCCGTCGCATTCACTTCTCCGGTACTCATTTCCTGAAAGTGCGCATGTCCCTGATCAAACAGCATCTGAATCAGTTCATCCATATTGTTAATCTTACCAACAGTTGTAATCGCATATGTGCCATGATGGGAACGAATAATGAGCGGCTGTGCTTCATAGTCTGAAATGCATCCAATTCCGTATCTTCCCTTCATCTCCTGGACATCTTTGTCAAACTTTGTTCGAAACGGTGCATTCTCGATATTGTGAATCGCGCGATTAAATCCATCTGCTCCAAGCACTGTCATTCCGCCTCTTCTTGTTCCAAGATGCGAATGATAATCTACTCCGAAAAACAAATCAAACACGCAGTCTTCCGTAGATGCAACTCCAAAAAATCCACCCATTTCTTTTACCTCTTTTCTAAATTGTTTCTTATTCCGTTAAGCCAAAATTATTATAATGGAATTCTTGCCGGATGGCAACGCCAAAAGAGTGATGCATTTTGCATCACTCTTTTTGTATCTCATCTTATTTGCTTGACAACACTCTCATTGCTTCTGAAACTTCATGAATTTCCTTAAGCAGCCTATTCATATCTTCAAGTGCAGCCATACTGCTGTCACTCAGAGTCAAAGAACTTTCTGTTGAAGCCGCTACCTGTTCACTTGTTGCAGACAGGTTCGAAATACTGTCGGAAATCGCAGTGTTTGCAACAACAACTTCGTCCACAGACTGATTCACACTCTGAACATTTCCATAAAGCGCATCACTGTGCTTCTGAATTTCATGAAGCTTATCACCGGTTACATCAATCATCTCATTCTGCTTCTCTGCATAGTGTGCAGAACGGGACATACTCTCAGATGCGTTCTCAGCATCAACCGTCAACTTATTAATGATGGCAGAAATCTGCTCGGTTGCTTCCTTGGTTCCTTCTGAAAGATTACGAATCTCATCGGCAACAACTGCAAATCCTTTTCCGGCCTCACCTGCACGCGCTGCCTCGATGGAAGCATTCAGCGCCAACAGATTGGTCTGGCTCGAAATGCCAAGAATGGTCTCAGTAATTGCTTCCACTTCCTTGATGCTTGCATTCAGGTTCTTCGTAGTCTGCTCTGTCTCATGACTGATCTTGGCAACCTCGAGTGCCTGTTTCTTTAGCTCTTCAATCAGTTCTACACCCTCTTCAACCGTTGACTTGGTCGCCTCAGAAATACTTGCCATCTCCTTGGCTTCTTCCTCAACCTTCTGGATGCTCACCTGAATCTCATAGGTCTGTGCGGTCTGTTGTTCAATTGCTTCAGCAGTAAGCTTGGTGCTCTCGGCAATCTCACTTACCGAGCTGTGACTGGAATCCATGCACTCATTCAGTGTATCAGATACCTCCATTGCATCAATGAACTTATCAGCAAGCTCCTGCGCGTGCTTCACAACTTCTCTTGCAACCATCGCCTGCTGTGCTGCGCGTTCTTCAATCTCTTCGGAGGTTTCCTCCATATGTTTCTGCTGGGTAATTATAATTAAAACAGCTGTGATTGCCGCTGTAATGATCAGAATCATCTGGATAACCAGAATTGAAACATCCGTACCCGGGTGTGTGACTGCGTACACAATAAAATATATCAAATCCGTCACAAGTGCAATCGCTGCCGATCGTTTGATCAGGCTCGCGTCCTGAAAAATCATGACCAATACAGAAATCGGGAAAATAAATGCATATACATATAGTTCCTTAAATGTTGCAATCATCGCAATATAAGCAAAAAACGAAGTCATACATGCAAAATGACTGTAAATTACGCTTGTACGATATTTTTTTGAACCAACAATATTGACAACGACAAGTACTGCAACGATTACAATACGGGCAATCACTTTCATATCAACGCTCAATATCAATGCCAAGAGACTGATGAGAAGCATCGCCCCCTGCAACGCCAAACTAACCAATGTTGCAATTTTATTTCGATCCGCCAAATGTTTTTCTTTCAGAGTCATAAACCATCCCTCCCAGTTTGTATATGCATGTCACTTTTTCAAGTGTAATTCAGTTTAATAATACTACAGGAAACGCGTATATTCAACAATTTTTGCATGTTCGCGCAACATTTCTTAACGAAAGAAATGCACTGTTTAACAAATATTTTACATTTTGAATTAATCGTATGATACAATAAGCAAAAAAATGTACAGGAGATAACGCTTCATGAAATTATCAGTTTTTTTTGCCCTTGTTGCATATGCCTGTGCAACGACTTTTAGTCCGGGGCCAAACAATGTGCTTTTATTGTCTTCCACCGGACAATACGGGTTCAAAAAATGCTTTCCACTCATGCGGGGCATTTGGACAGGCCTGATTACCGTCATGCTCATCTGCGGCTTTGGATGCGCACTGATCAGTGAATTAATTCCATCCATCGAGAAATATGCCCGTTTTGTCGGTGCCGCTTATATTCTCTGGTTAAGCTATAAAACCCTGACCCGTCCTGCAGGAAACATGAGCAATGAAAAAAAGGAGCAAAAACCCTTAACCTTTGTTAATGGATTCCTGCTCCAGTTTTTAAATATCAAAATCCTGATGCTCGGCGTTGCCGCCTATTGCAGCTTCGTATTACCAAACGGTGTTACCGTACCTGCCACTTTCATTTTCGCATGCACAATGGCGGCATGTGCAGCCACCGGAAATCTGATTTGGGCAACCGTCGGTTCTCTGCTGTTTCCGATTTACAATAAGCATTACCGATTGTTTAACGGAATCATGGCTTTACTGCTATTCTGGTGTGTTTACAAAATACTTTTTGTCTGATAGATTCACAGTATCATACGAACAGAAAGAAGTCCCTATGTCACTCATTGACCTTCTCCTCATCAAGCCCGGTCGGTCAAAATCGTATCACAGAGACTTCTTTTTTGTTTATCTTCGTTGTTGCTTTTCTGTACTACTTAGTAAATGCTTCTACTAAGCTCTTAGCCTCAGCTTCATCAAATCCATCCGTGTTAACAAGCTGGTCTACAAACCAGTCTGCCACGCCTGCGGTTGCATTCTTGAAGCTTTCAGTGTCAATATCTTCGGTATAAGTCACATGAATGGTTTCGTTTGCAACCCAGTCTGCAATGAGACGATCGCACTCGAAACGGTTGATCATACGCTGATATTCAACAGTCTTTTTCGCATTTGCGTCAATCGCCTCACGCTGGGCGTCGGTCAGACTATTATAAATATCGCCGTTCATACAGAAGAACAGGCAGTCATAGTATGCATTCCAAAGTGAGATGTAATCCTGTACCTCCTGTACAGATGCGGATGCAATT
>JAQXMB010000061.1 GCA_029012425.1 bacterium
GACGAACTTTCCGGTCTGACCATTCATGGCGAACATATAGCGTTCACCGTTCCAGGTAGTGTTCAGAATCCAGACCGGATACATGGCATAACCTGCTTTTCCCTCAAGCAGCTGAACCGTTCCACCATCGGGCATGACAGACGAAAAACCATGTACCGTGCTCCTAAACTGCGCTTCGGTAGAATGTCGCATTCGTTCGTTGGCGCGGCTGATGCTCGCTTTTTCGTCCACATCATATTTGTCGGCATAGTAGCCGGCAAAGTAGGCACTTTGAAAAGGAACTGCCTCGCTAAAATCGTAGGGCTCGAGTGATTCCATCAGATCATCTGCCATCTTGGTTGAACCATCCACAGGCACATGTGAAAAAGACAGATCACCTTCACGGATAACCGCAAAATGACTTGTTTCCGTGTAATTGTACTTGCTGTCGCTCCAGTGTCTTAAGCGTGTGGCCTTATAGCGCATCTGCGCATTTACCGTGCTGTCAAACAGCCAATACGGCACATACATGCCCTTGATCTCATCAATGTGTGTTTCCTCACGAAAGACACGGGGAAGCAGTTTTTTTCCTTTTAAATGCTCGCTAAACTTTGCTTTTGCAGCTTTTTTATCCAGCTGAAACGGAATGATGTAGTCAGGCTTCAAATCGCCCTGCAAGCGTCCCTTTAATGTAATCGGGTTGTCACAGAACGGACAGATGCTGGCAGCAGTATTCTCATCGGATACGATTTCGCCGCCACAGGAATCACACACATAGACACCAAGTCCATCAGAATCCCCTTCAGACCAGGTTTCAATTGCATCTGTATTCCATTCCATGTCTGAATTGTCATTATCTAAAAGATCATCATCGTAAGCTTTGAGCGCCTCCATGTCAAATTCCGTATCGCAGTACGGGCACTTCATTTTCTGTACGGAGCTGTTGAATTCAATCGCACCTCCGCAACAGGGACATTTTAATCCTTGTAAATTTGCCATGTATTACCTCCTATGCGCGCGGGCTTCCACAGTTTGAGCAAAACTTCCCACTATTTACCGTACCACACGAACAGGTCCAGTCTGCGGAAGGCTTCGGAGAACCGCAATTGGAACAGAAATTACCGGAATTGGCTGCACCACAGGAACAAGTCCATCCGCCCACAGGAGTCGCATGGGGCTGCTGCGCGGGTTGTGACTGTTGTACGGGAGCTGTTTGATTTCCCATCGTAAAAAGATTCTGAGCATTGAATCCGCCGGATTGTGCGGCCATGCCCATGCCCATGAATCCTGTCATTGCACCGGCACTGTTGCTTGCGGCTGCTTTCATGGCATCTGCCTGAGCGGCGACAAGTGTTGCCCCTGCCATATTCGGATTGGCAAGCGTTGCATTTCTCTGAAGAGTTTTAATCAACTCTGCATCCTCATCCGGCAGGGTGACAGAGCCAAGCGCGATGCTCACGATCTGAAGTCCTCTGGTAGCTGCCCACTTCTGCGAGAGTGCTTCGTTCATGGCATCCTCCAACGCGGTATTGTGAGCAACAATCTGATTCGGACGAATCTCAAGTGCTGAAAGCTTTGCAAGTGCAGGCTGAAGGGCACTTAAAAATTCACTCTTTAATTGTTTTTCTATTTCATCGCGGGTAAATGCGCTTGTGATATTGCCGCATACATTGGTGTAGAACAAAATCGGATCCGCAATCTTATAAGAATACACACCGGAACAACGAAGTGAGACATCGATGTCTAATCCGATGCGAGAATCAACCACGCGAAACGGTACCGGATTAGGCGTGCCGAATTTGTTGTCCATCAATTCTTTCATATTAAAATAGTAAACACGCTGATCTTTTCCGGTGCTTCCACCAAAGCCGACACGCATCGCAAAGGTGTCAAAGCTTTTAGCGATGGAATCCGAAAGATTTCCGGCAAAAATACTCGGTTCACTGGAGGAATCGAAGGTGTACTCGCCGGGCTCGGAAGCAAATTCGACGATTTTCCCCTGCTCGACAATCATCATGCACTGACCGTCTGCTACTGCAATTCCGGAACCCTGAGAGATGATATTGTCACTGCCTTTTGTATTGCTTGATTTTCCGCCGAGGCGCTTTTGACCTTTTACGACCAACACATCACTGTCTAAGGCGTCGCAATAGAAAAACTCCTTCCACTGGTCTGCCAAGGTACTGCCTGCTGCTGCAAGCGCTGCTTTCATTAATCCCATAGTGTATTACCGCCTTTCAATTATAATATTATTATACCATGTGAAAAATCGGCACATGGTCAACATTCGTCGCTCGTCAATCATACTTATAGGTTGTCTTGCTTGCACTCATTATATCATGTGCAAAACCGGCACATGTTCAGCATTCGCCGTTCGTCAATCATACAAGCATGTTGACTCGCTTGCACTCATTATATCATGAGTAAAATCGGCACATGATCAACATTCGTCGTTCGTCAATCATACAAGCATGTTGATTCGCTTGCACTCATTATATCATAATATTGGATATGATTGTGAAGCTTCTATGAAATAATAATAAGTAATAGAATTAGAATTAAATGGCTGTTAACCTGATTCCGGTGTATAATATTTGCTGTGATTGTGATGCGGTGAGGAAAGCATATCCATCCGCATACACCAAAACAGAAACTGTGTATCTGTTTGGAACAGTTACGAAAATGATATTCTAAGGGGGAAACACAAATGAAGAAAAAACTAATGGCACTATTCATGGCAGTTGCAGTTGCAACGACAATTGTACCGTGCAAGGCAGAGGCTGCCGATACGAAAACGGTATATCTGCTGGATTCGTATACTTTTGAAAGACCGGAATACGATACAGAAGGAACCGGAAAGTATACCTATACGAAAAACGGATTTATCGAAAGTCATTCATATAACGGACACGAAGGGCCGGCATCTTCATACGATGAATACAAGTATACCTATGATAAATCGAATAGAATCATTACCCGTTATTCAGATGGAAGACTTGGCACACCATCTACAGAAAAACTGTCATATAAGGGAACTGTGTGTACAGTAAAACATGAACAGAAAGACTGGGATGGAACGCCAAATAATTCTTCTTTCAAGTATTATTTAGATAAAAAAGGAAGAGTGACGAAAGTTGAAAGCGATGGAACTGTATCGGATAGAAACTTTAAGTATAATTCCAAGGGCTTTATTGAAGAACAATGGGACCAAAAAATCAGTTATGATAAGCAGGGAAATGTAACAAAAGTGGATGCGTATCAAGACCGTACCTACAAATTGAAGTATAAAAACGGACGACTGATTTCCGCTACAGAATACTGGGAGAATTCTAATTCGGGCACCTACAAATTTAAATATAAAAAATGTACAGTAAATAAAAAAGATGCTGCCAGAATATTAAAACAGCAGAAGGCGGAGCTGAATAGTATCTATTGCGGGATGGATCTGTTGAATCGCCCGGATATTCTTTATTAATTTTTGATTGTAGGAAGTCGTGTGTTTGTTGATGACATCTCTTGCGATAGATGCTATAATACGGAAGTTAAAACGAATTTACACAGGATGCTGTCATAAATTATGCTGGCTTCGTATGTGGCATTGTTGAAAATTTTGCATAATCACTGAGAGAGGATTTATCGTGAGAGAAAAAGAAAATCAACAGAGACTTAGCACTGCAATCACAGCATTGCAGTCCAACTACAGAAAATATGAACTGCTTCGTTCGGTTGAACAGCACAAGCTTCCGAGCCGTGATCAGGTGAAAAAAGTATTGAAGGAAATGCGTTGTGTCATGTTTGCCGGATATATGGAACAGGAGGATTGTCTGCGGAGTAATCTGGATGATTATGTAGCATATAAGTTCAGCAACACGATTTATGAGCTTCGAGAACTGATTGCGGCTGCACTTGAGTGCGCGAACCGAGATGAAAAGTACCATGAACAAATCGAGAAAAAAGCAGAAGATATCAGCTGTCGTTTTGCAGAGCGTATTCCGGCCCTTCAGGAACTGCTGTTAAAAGATGTGCAGGCCGGCTTTGACGGAGACCCGGCAGCAAAAAGCATGGATGAGATTATCTTCTCATATCCGGGTTTTTTTGCAATCTTCGTCTATCGCATTGCCCATGAGCTGTATATCAGCGGTGTTCCGTATGTGCCGCGAATTATGACAGAATATGCACACTCCGGAACCGGAATTGATATCAATCCGGGTGCAACCATCGGAGAGTATTTCTTTATCGACCACGGAACCGGCGTTGTTATCGGCGAGACGACAACCATCGGAAACAATGTAAAACTCTATCAGGGTGTGACACTCGGTGCGCTGTCGACAAGAAAAGGGCAGCTGCTTGCCAACAT
>JAQXMB010000062.1 GCA_029012425.1 bacterium
TAAATGGAATCGAATTACGATATACGCAAAAAGAATTGTATGAAATGGTTCTCGCAGTAGCAGATGGAAGTTTGGAATATGAAGATATGCTTAAGTGGATACTGGAGCATCAAGCATAATTGTTTAATATATTTTAATGCCTGTGTTCAATCTTGGGAAGGGCGAACACAGGTGATTATTTGAATCTGGTGGAGGATTGTATGACAATTGAAAAAGTAAGATGTGATGGATTTTCAGAAATTAATCTGGATGCTTTTAACCGTCAACAGGAGATTACAAGAATATATGTCAGAAAAGACGAGAAGTATGCTCTTGAAGAACAATGTGGTATGATGGATTGGAGTATAGATAAAAAAAGAGAAGTCGCTCTTGACCTTGTCGATAGTAACTATATTTCCTATCTTGCACTTGAGGAAGGTAGAATTGTTGGTTTTATGAGTCTTGTGAAGGAATTGATATCCGAACGGATGATTCTTGATTTGATTCAAGTTGACAAGAATTTTCGTGGTCAAGGAATTGGTCGAATATTATGGGAAAAAGCGGTGGAAGAAGCACGCCTAAATGGAGCAAGAGAGTTGTATGTTTCTGCCTGTCCATCAGAAGAAACAATCAATTTTTACAGAGCTCTGGGAGCAGATGTTACTGATAATCCAATTCTATCCATTGCAAATGATGAACCAGATGACCTTCAGCTTGTTTATTCACTTGTGTAAATTCCAGGTTGTACCTTGTTTCAGGGTACACAATATAATAAGAAATAAAGCAGTTTAGAGGGGTGTTCATTTGAACCCCCTTTTGAACACCCCTAATGGTACAATCGTTAAGATTGTATCATTTTCTTTGTCCTAACGAATCGTTACGGACATCCGCATCGAGATACCCTCGAGCGGCTTGAAAGTGTTCATTCCACAGTTTTTCGAACGGATGAGATGGGGCAGATATGCCTATTCCGTAACAAGAAGGGTGTAAGCATATGCAAGCGGGGGACAGGAAAGTAAAGCAAGCCAATGTGCCCAGCGGGAGCCATTGAAGGGAAAAAAGAAAGCAATTAGAAAATTGTAAAGTGATTAGAAAGAAAATGAGAGATTTTTTGTAACATTTTCAGTTTTCGGGACTCTTATAGATGAAAGGAGGAGATGATGACTGATTTGGAAAAAATCTATATGGAAAACTTTGAACCGGTTTATAAGTTTATGATAAGCCTTGGATGTGATCGTCATACTGCAGAGGATCTTACGCAAGAAACGATGTTTATTGCTATTCAGAAGATAGATAGCTTCAAAGGAAAATGCAAGCTTAGTGTGTGGCTTTGTCAGATTGCAAAGAATTTGTATTTTAAGAAACTGAAAGAAGATAAAAAGTTTGTATCCAATGAAGTGCTGGAGACGGTTGCTAATTTAGAAAAGGCATCAGATCCGCTGTTAAAAAAGAAAATATATGAGCTTATTCATAATCTGGATGAACCTTACAGAGAAGTGTTCTATATGGCAACATTTGGTGATCTTTCATTTAAAGAAATCTCATCAATATTTCGGAAGAGTGAATCATGGGCGCGAGTAACCTATCACCGTGCAAGACTGAAACTAAAGGAGGAATTAAAGAATGAAATATAAATGTGGAATCATTAAAGATCTTCTACCATTATATGTTGATCATGTTTGCTCAGATGAAAGCAAAGAACTGATCGAAGAACACTTATTGGAATGCAATAATTGTAAATCTTATATGGATTCGTTAAGAAAATCACAGGATGTGGAATATGCAGCTTATGATGAAGAAAAAGAGCGTAGAAAGGTTAAAATGATGTTGGGGATGAAAAAGAAAATAGTATCCGGAAATATATTGGTTGTCATTATTACGGTTTTGATACTTGGGGTTGTCGGTACAGGCGTTATGCAATGGTTAAAGCGCACACTGGTTCCGATTCCTGAAACGAGGCAAATGGAGGTCAATTATGAAAATGGTGATCTTGTACTGAGCGTTACAGATGCTATCTTTTCGGATGCTTCTGGAGTAAGATTTACATTGACAGAAGACGGAAAGGCATATGAATGTGTTGCGGTGGCCATGAATACTTCAAAATGGAATGAATTGATTTCTTCCGATAAGACCTGTTCGAAATACACAATTGCCTATAGTGAAAAAGGTGCAAATGAGATTGACAGAGTCTATTACTCCGGAGATGAGAAAGATCTGGAATATCCTCATAATGGCGAATTAAATGAAAATGAAATACAGTTGCTCGGCTATACACTTGTGTGGTCCAAATAGAATCGTTTTTTTTCAATATTTCTTCAATTAATCGTAGTATAATACAGATATGCGGAGGTATGACTATGAGAATATTAATTGTTGAAGATGAAAAAAGAATGGCGGATGCATTGTGTGAGATTTTGCGTCTTGAAAAATACGAGGTGGACCATTTTGACAATGGAAAGGATGGACTTGCTGCCATTGAAAGTGGCATCTATGATATCGTGATTCTTGATGTGATGCTTCCGGGAATGAATGGCTATGAAATAGCAAGGGAAGCTCGAAAAAACGGAATCATCACACCGATTCTAATGCTCACGGCAAAAGCGGAGCTCGACGATAAAGTTACCGGCCTTGATAGCGGAGCAGACGATTATCTGACGAAACCATTTATGACCAAGGAGCTTCTTGCAAGAATCCGGGCGCTTAGCAGACGCGCACTCGGAACGCCTGATGGTAAATTATCATACGCGGATATTACTCTGGATACGAGTAAAGTTACGCTCAGCTGCACGACAAATGGACAGAGCGTAAGACTTAGTGAAAAGGAATGTCGTATCATGGAATATTTGATCGCGAATAACGGTCAGATACTTACCCGTGAGCAGCTGGCAGTTAAAATCTGGGGATATGAAAGTGAAGCGGAATACAATAATGTTGAGGTGTATCTGTCATTTACCCGAAAAAAGCTTGCGTTTATTGATGCAAAAACCGAAATCAAATCCGTACGAGGTATCGGATACGAACTGAGGTGTGGAGATGTTTAGGAAATCAAGAAGAAAAATCGTTGCGTCTATTATGGCGATTCTGGGAAGCGTGTGGATTGGAACATTAAGTGTGATTTATGTAACCAGCTATTTTGAGATGTCAAGACAAAATGAGAAAATGCTAATGGCCCATGCACAGATGTATGATCCCTTCGCAGTAATGAATAAGCTGCCTCCGGGGCGACCGGGCGGGGGAAAACACGGCTTTGAACCGGGCTTAACAGAATCACCGATGTTTCAGCTATCAATCTTTTATACCGTTGCACTCACCTATGATGGGGATGTTATTGAGATAAGAAATGATTCGCCAACCGTGCATACAGATGCCGATTTAATAAAAATGGCACAGGATATCATAAGCGGGGATAAAGAAAAAGGCAGAGAGGACAATCTTGCCTATTATCGGGCAGACAAAAACAGTTACATGCTTGTTGTATTCATGGATAATACTGTTGTGAATGAAAACGCAATGACATTGTTCCGTTTTACGCTTGTTTTTGGTGGTATGGCATTGGTTGTGTTTTTCTTTTTATCGGTATTTCTCTCAAGAAAGATTGTTGAGCCGCTTGAAGAAAGCTATCAGAAGCAAAAGCAGTTTATTTCTGATGCCGGGCATGAATTGAAAACACCGATATCTGTGGTCAGCGCCAATGCGGAGCTGTTGGCAAGAGAAATCGGCGAAAATCAATGGCTTTCCAATATTCAATATGAAAATGAGAGAATGGGAATGCTGGTAGGACAGCTTTTAGATCTGACACGAGCAGAAAATGTTACGCTGCAAATGGAACATATGAATTTCAGTCGTCTGGTAGCAGGCGAGGTGTTGCCGTTTGAAGGTGTTGCCTTCGAAAGAGGAATCGTATTGAACAGTAAGATTGCAAATGATATTTCCGTAGAGGGCAATCGTTCACAGCTGAAGCAGATTGTATCAATCCTGTTGGATAATGCACTTAAGCATAGCATAACTCCGGGTGAAGTATCCTTAGCATTGATCAAGGAACATGGATACGCTGTTCTTTCCGTCATCAATCAAGGAGATGAAATCCCAAAAGAACAGCGCGAGAAGATATTCGAACGATTTTACCGGATTGATGATGTACGCAACAGCGAGGATAAGCATTATGGTCTTGGACTTGCCATTGCAAAAGCAATTGTCAGTGCCCACAAAGGACAAATAAAAGTTCAATGCAGCAACGGCCGGATAGAGTTTCAGGTAAAAATTCCTGCATTATAAAATAATAAAAATCTTCAATAGAACTTCAATTTTACTCCTGTACAATGAGACTATCAAAGTACAGGAGTTCTTTGTGTATTCTTTTTTATCGCATCGGAAACCTCGGCTTCTACACGATAAAAGTCTCTGAATAATTCAAGGAAGGGAGAAATGGATGAAATATCGACATGAATGGAAACATGAGATTAATTATGAAAATCTGTTGATTCTGCGTCAGCGGTTATGTGCAGTTGCAAAGCACGATGCACATGCAAATGATGGCAAATACATGATTCGAAGCTTATATTTTGATAATGCGAATGATAAAGCGCTTAGAGAGAAGATTGACGGTGTAAATTTCCGCGAGAAATTCCGTATTCGATTTTATGACATGGATACATCTGTCATTCATCTGGAAAAAAAGAGCAAGCTTGCGAACTTATGCATGAAAGAAAGCACAACACTTTCCTTCGATCAGGCCAAGGCAATCGCCGAAGGCGATTTTGCGTGGATGATTTCAAGCGGTGTTCCGCTCATACAGGAACTCTACAGTAAAATGCACAGTCAGGGATTGCAACCCAAAACGATTGTGGATTACACAAGAGAACCATTTGTGTTTGCACCCGGAAATGTCAGGGTGACGCTGGACTACAATATTCGAACGGGAATGAATTGCACGGACTACTTAAACACCGACTGTGTTACGGTACCGGTTGATGGTATGCCAATCATCCTTGAAGTGAAATGGGATGAATTTCTTCCCGACATTATCCGGGATATTGTACAGTTTCCGGGGTGTCTGGTGGGAGCTTTTTCAAAATATGCAGCTTGCAGAACCTATGGTTAAAAAATGAGATAAGGAGATAAAACAATGACTTTCAATGATATTTTTAAATCAAGCTTTTTAGAGAATATTACGAGCGTAAGTATTCTCGATATGGCAATTGCACTGGTGTTAGCTTTTGGAATCGGACTGTTTATTTTTTATGTATATAAGAAAACCTATCAGGGAGTGATGTATTCCTCAAGCTTTGGAACCACACTGATTGCACTTACAATGATTACCACGGTTGTGATTCTTGCGGTAACATCCAATGTAGTTCTTTCTCTTGGTATGGTTGGTGCACTTTCTATCGTTCGTTTCCGAACTGCGATAAAGGAGCCGCTTGACATTGCCTTCCTGTTCTGGTCGCTTGCAGTCGGAATCGTTCTTGCAGCCGGAATGATTCCGTTGGCTGTGATCGGAAGCGTGATGATTGGTGCAATTCTTTTATTATTTGTAAATAAAAAATCGCACTATAATCCGTATATCGTTGTTCTTTCCTGCATGGATTCTATGGCGGAAAAGAAAGCAGTTGATTATTTAAAAGAGAATGTAAAAAAATGCGTTGTTAAGAGCAAAACAGCAACCAAGGACTTGATCGAACTGAATCTTGAAGTTCGTATGAAAGATGAGAGCACGGATTTTATCAATACACTCTGCGATATACCGGGTGTGAACAGTGCGGTACTTGTAAGTTATAACGGCGAGTATATGGGATAAGGAGAAGGAATATGTCAACACATAAGCATATTGATAAGATTTGCTGTGTTGTCCTTGCAATCACGCTGATTCTTACCATTCTTTTTATGAATGCGGAGCATTTGGGCATTCAAAAGGCATCAACGGTAATGGGATATGAAAAAACACTTTTTGATACATCCAGAGTACATACGATAGATATCATTATGGATGACTGGGATGATTTTATCTCAAACTGTCAAAGTGAAGCGTACTACAACTGCGCGGTCGTAATCGATAACGAGGCATATAAAAATGTTGCGATCCGCGGTAAAGGAAATACCTCACTGACGCAGGTGGAAGCCTACGGGAACGACAGATACAGCTTTAAGATTGAGTTTGACCATTATGACAGTGCCAAAACCTATTACGGTCTGGATAAATTGTGCCTGAACAATGTGATACAGGATAACACTTATCTGAAGGATTATCTGACCTTTCAGATGATGGGTCAAATGGGAGTTGCCGCTCCGCTTTGCAGCTTCGCATATATCACGGTAAACGGTGAGGATTGGGGCCTTTATCTTGCACTGGAGGGCGTGGAGGAATCCTTCCTGCAGCGCAATTATGGCAGGGAATACGGTGAGCTTTATAAACCGGACAGCATGAGCATGGGGGGCGGACCCGGAAACGGGAAAAAATTTGACATGGATCAGTTTCTTGAAAATGATAATACGCAGAATCATATGAAGCTGCCTGAAATGGATAAAGGCTCTCCACCCGCAAGACCCGATAAAATGCCCGATGATTTTGGCAAAGAAGGCAAGGAAAGCGATGGTTTTGGAGGAGCGGAAATCGGAAAGGATGATTCTGGAAGAGGCGGTATGATGAAGGGAAGTGACGATGTACTGTTAAAATACATAGATGATGAGATTGACAGCTATTCAAACATCTTCGATAATTCCAAGACCGATGCTTCGAAAAGTGATAAAACCCGATTGATCAAGTCATTAAAGAAGCTGAGCGAAGGCGAAGATTTGGAGGAAGTCGTTGCAATTGATGAAGTCATCCGTTACTTTGTTGTTCATAATTTTGTACTGAATTTTGACAGTTATACGGGCTCCATGATTCATAATTATTATCTGTATGAGGATGACGGCCGGATGCAGATGATTCCTTGGGATTATAATCTTGCTTTCGGCGGATTTAAGTCCGCAACTGACGCGACAAGTCTTGTAAATTTCCCGATTGATTCTCCGGTCTCAGGGGGAAATGTTGAAGATCGACCGATGATTGCGTGGATCTTTGAGGATGAGGAATATACAGAATTGTACCATGAGATTTTCGCTGAATTTATTGCTGAGTATTTTGAAAGTGGATATTTCGAGGAAATGATTGATTCCGTGTCTGCATTGATTGCTCCATATGTGGAAAAGGATCCCACCAAATTCTGCACTTATGAAGAATTTGAAACCGGTGTCTCCACACTCAAAGAGTTTTGTATGCTGCGGGCAGAAAGTATCAGAGGACAGCTCGAAGGAACGATTGGCTCAAGGTCAGATACGCAGGAAAGTGATACCCTGATTGATACCGGTGATATTCAGATTAATGCTATGGGCTCTATGAATCAGACAATGGGTGGCAAAGGAAAAGGGGCATTCAACGAAAGACCGCAATTTTATCCAAGTCGAAAGAATCCTTCTGAGGTAGAATCATCCTATATTTAATGAAAGAGAGGATGATTTTATGAATAACGAAGTATTTGAGGCATTTAACAAAGGCAGTTTTGCAATACCCGGAAAGGTAATCGCATTTGATCAGATTAACTGGTCGAAGCATCCAACCTTCGAGGGGGTAGAATTAAAGCATATCGTTACCGCGGCACAGACGGATGGACAGTTCAGCTATCATCTGGTAAGAATTGCACCCGGATGTGCAATCAAAAACCATATCCATGAGACGCAGCTTGAAACCCATGAGGTGATTGCCGGTTCCGGTGTATGTATCAACGATGGAACGAAGCTTGCGTATGCACCGGGAGTGGTCTCATTGATGCCGGCGAAAGTGCCGCATGAGGTTGCTGCAGGTGAGGATGGATTGTACCTGTTTGCAAAATTTATGCCCGCATTATGTTAAGTTTCAAAATAGTATCTGTAAGCGAGATGAAAACAGGAAGATAGCAGGGATAAAAAAGAGGCACGCAAATTGCATGTCTCTTTTTTGATGAAAAAACATCCTTGCTGTGCTATAATGAAAAACAATCGACAATTCCAATGAAGGGAATATGTAATAAATGACAAGTAAAGCTATTTTTGAGCGGATATTGCGTCTGTATCAGATTCCGGATGCGTATGGGCGTTGGAGTGAATACAGGGAAGAACTGACGGACTATATCATTCATAATACAAAGCCTCGAAAAACAATGGCGATACTGGGAGTTGGTGCTTCTGATGATATGGATTTGGAGCGGTTGTATCACCATGCGGGTAGTCTGATTTTAGCAGACAGAGATTTGCATGCGATGCAGGAGGCTGTTAAAAAGTATGGGCTTGAGAAGCAGCCGGCTATTCAATTGTTCGAGACAGATTTTCTTCATATTTCTGATGCTGTTTATCTGAATCTCATCAGTATCTGTAAGGGTGATATGGAGCATATGGACTTTTCGATGGAACAAACCGGGAAAAAGGTAATTGATTATCTAAGCGAAGTGTTTGAGCAGATTTTTTCACAGGAGATACAGCTTGGAATCGGAGACTGTGCTTATGTTGTTGCGGTTGGACTTCACAGCCAGTTGAGTTGTCTGATGATGCAAATCTGGGATATCTTTTTGAATATGAATGGGGTAGAATTTCAGGAGAGAGAATCCAAGGATGAAGTTGAAGCGTTCTTAAAGAGACAGAATGACCAACTGATTCCGTACTTTTGCGATGCGTTAATGAAAACTGCAAAAGAAGGGCTTGTCATCGGAGTGGAAGATCGCGTGAATGACAGTGACAGTCGTGTGCAGGGAGCAATCCAGACGATTGACTATCTGGTAAAACGATGTGGGATAAAACCGGATGCATTTTCCTATTTACTGTGGCCGTTTCGCGAAGGCGTTACTTATAAGATGCGGCTATGTGTGATAAATAGCATGATTTGAGCAAAAGAATCAAGGGGGAGAAAGAAGGATAATTTCTCATGGAGAAAAAATATGAGATTGATATGGTGAACGGACCAATCTTAAAGAAGATGCTTTTGTTTACGGTACCGTTAATCTGTTCAAGTGTATTGCAGCTGTTGTTCAATGCAGCGGATATCGTTGTTGTCGGTCGATATGCGGGAGACAACTCGCTGGCAGCAGTTGGATCAAATGGATCACTCATTAATCTTATGACCAATGTGTTTATCGGACTTTCAGTTGGTGCAAATGTGTTGGCGGCGCGCGATTATGGTTCCGGAAATGAAAAAGAATTGAGAAAGACGGTTCATACCGCAATGCTTTTGAGCTTATTATGCGGTGTGTTTCTGACAATCCTCGGTGTTATTTTTGCTCCGAGATTGCTACTTCTTATGAAGGCACCTGCCAATATTCTTCCGCTCGCAGCGTTATATCTTCGAATTTATTTTCTTGGAATGACCGCGATGATGCTGTATAATTTTGGAAGTGCTCTGCTTCGCTCAATCGGAGATACGAAGCGGCCGTTATACTATTTGATAATAGCGGGAGTCATCAATGTGATTCTCAACCTGTTTTTTGTCATTCAATTACAGATGGATGTGGCAGGCGTTGCGCTTGCAACTGTGATCTCACAGTTTATCTCAGCAGTGCTTGTCATTCGATGCATGATGAAAGAGCAGGGCGGTATTCAGTTGGAATTATCAAAGCTTCATATTGACAAAGCAAAGCTTTGGCAGATTGTACGGGTGGGATTGCCGGCCGGAGTGCAGGGCAGTATTTTTTCACTTTCCAATGTAGCAATTCAGTCATCCATCAATCTGTTTGGCGAGACCGTTGTCGCCGGAAATTCTGCGGCAATGAATCTGGAAGGTTTTGTGTATGTTGCAATGAACTCGTTCTATCAGGCGGCTGTATCATTCACCAGTCAGAATATGGGCGCCGGACGGCGGGATCGCGTTCCGAGAATATTAAGAACTGCACTTGTTTGCGTCATTGTGACGGGAATTGTGACCGGCTGGACCATGTACGGATTTGGTAAATCACTGATGTCAATTTATTCGGGCAATCCGACAGTAATTGATGCCGGTTTGGGACGAATGCGTGTGATCATGCTGACCTATTTTTTGTGTGGAATAATGGATGTTATTGTTGGTGTACTTAGAGGAATGGGTAATTCCGTAACACCGATGTTTGTCTCACTCATGGGAGCGTGCGGACTTCGTCTGATTTGGCTTGCGACGGTATTTCAGATACCGCGGTTTCATCAGGTTGGGACAGTATATCTCTCATATCCGATTACATGGATTGTGACATTGACGGCACAGTTTGTGCTCTATTTATATATGAGAAGTAAGATGAGGAAATCATGAGAACCATTGATGAGGATATAAAAAACGGAAAATTTAAAACAGTTTATCTGCTTTATGGAGAGGAAGCATATCTAAAAAAGCAGTATAAAGATAAGCTGAAGCATGCGCTTTGTACAGATGGGGATACAATGAATGCCTCGTTCTTTCAGGGTAAGGATATTAATTCAAAGGAGTTGATTGACTTAGCTGAAACCATGCCCTTTTTTGCTGATAAACGATTGATCATGATTGAAGATTCGGGGTTCTTTAAAACCGGGGAAGAGGAACTTGCTGATTATATGTCACAGATTCCGGATACGACAACATTTGTCTTTTGTGAATCAGAAGTGGATAAGAGAAGCAGGTTGTTTAAGGCGTGTCGCGATAGCGGAAAAGTGGTGGAGTTTGCGCTGCAAAACCAGGAGCTGCTCACACGATGGATACTTGGCAGACTGAAAAGAGAAAATAAAAATATCACAAAGTCTGCAATGGAAGAGTTCTTTGCCAGAGTTGGAACCGATATGGGATTGCTCGATCGCGAAATGGAAAAACTGCTATGTTACACGATGGATCGGGAGGTCATTGAACTTTCGGATGTGGAAGCTGTCTGCCCGCAGGCAGTTTCTAATAAAATCTTTGATATGGTCAGCGCGATTATTGAATGCAGAAGAAAAGATGCGCTTGAGATGTATTATGATTTGCTCGCGTTGAAGGAGCCGGCGCTTCGAATTCTTTTTCTGATTACGAGACAGTATCGCATTTTATTACTTCTTAAGGATATGAAGCGTCGTGGAGTGCCCAATGCCCAGATGGCAAAAGAAGCAGGAATCCCGCCGTTTGCAGTTTCGCGTTCGCTCAGTCAGGCTTCGCGGTTGTCCATGGAAAGCATTCGTCATATTTTAGAGTACAGTGTGGAACAGGAGGAAGCAGTTAAGATCGGACAGATGAATGAGCAGATGGCTGTGGAGCTTGTAATTATGGAAGCGAGCAGAGAGCGGGCATATCAATAATGGATTTTTGCAAACAAAAACACCGGCAGGTGAACTTGCCGGTGCAATTTTGTTGGGTTAATGTAAATATTTATGTGCTTCGTTCAATTATGCAATCTTGTTGACAGCTTTTGTCAGACGAGAAATCTTTCTTGAAGAAGTATTTTTGTGATAAACACCTTTTGAAGTAGCTTTGCTGATCTCTCCGATAGCAACCTTGAGAGCCTCATTAGCTGCAGCTGAATCCTTAGCAGCGATGGCAGCGTCTACCTTCTTGATAGATGTCTTAACTCTAGATCTAATAGCTTTATTTCTTGCAGCTTTTTTCTCAGAAACAAGAATTCTCTTCTTAGCAGATTTAATGTTAGCCAAAACCGTACACCTCCGTTTATCATAATATTTTAGTCTCATGCTGCATCAGAGCCGGACACGGACGTATCTGATGTACGCACACCTAATTATAATAGCTATTTAGGAATAAGATGTCAATAGACTTTTTTGCTTTTTCTTGCGAATAGTTATTATTTTTTCGCAGACACTATGGAAAAAATAAGATTTGCACGGAGGAACGACATGTACGAAATCAGAACGGACCTTGCACTCGAGGCCAAAGAAAAATTTGAAACGGACAATGTCGAGATAAAAGGCGTACGATTGGAGAAAGAAAAAAAGAGTGAAGAGCTTCAGATTACATCGATGGTTATCGAAACGGAAAATGGGGCGAAAAGCATGGGGCGGCCAAGAGGAAACTATATTACAATTGAAGCCCCCAGCATGGATGATGAGGATGATGGATATCATAGAGAAATAAGCATGGAATTATCACAGATTATTCGTCGTTTGATTCCGAAGGATCAGTGTTCATCGGTATTGGTTGTAGGACTCGGTAACCGGGAAGTGACTTCGGATTCACTTGGACCGAAGGTGGCAGATCAGCTTTTTATCACGAGACACATGATACGGGAATTTGGACCTGGAGTCTTTGGTGATGCAAGACATGAAGTCAGTGCTGTTGTTCCCGGTGTTATGGCACAGACCGGAATGGAAAGCTATGAGATTATCAGGGGAATTGTAACGGAGACAAAACCGGATTATATCATTGCGATTGATGCACTTGCTGCACGAAGCACAAAACGATTAAATCGTACTATTCAAATTACGGATACGGGAATTCATCCGGGCTCCGGCGTTGGAAACCACAGACATCCGCTTACCAAGGAGGCGCTTGGGATACCGGTCATTGCAATCGGCATTCCAACGGTTGTCGATGCGGCTACAATTGTAAATGATACAATGAGCAACTTGTTGGAGGCGTTGGCTGCACATGCACCATTTGGGACGATGAAAAGCTCCTATCGTTCACTGAATGAAGTGGAACAGTATGAGCTTGTACGAGAACTTCTTGTGCCGCAGCTGCACACATTGTATGTGACACCAAAGGATATAGATGCGTCTGTCAATCGATTAAGCTATACAATATCGGAAGCAATTAATCTTGCATTTTCGGAATAATGTGTACAACCCTCGCATATATATGAAATGATGGAGGGAGTACCAGTGCGTATTAGAACAAAAAAACAAATCAAAAAGAGAAGGATATGGGCATTAATCATCCTTCTTTTTTGTGTGAGTTCAAGTTTTCTTCTTGAAGTAATAATATCTGAGCAGCGAACTGCAAGTGAAATTCCCGATATGATTGAACGCAGGGTAAAGGATAGTCTGTATGATAATGTTGTGGATTACTATCTGCCGTTGTTAAGCTGCGAAGAAAAAGAAAAACCGTCCTTGAGCGGATGGCTGTTTCATGCTGTTATGGATGGGTTTCCTATTTATACCTATGCGGCAGATGGAAAAAGGAGTGAAAGCATAGAGTCAAAACAGCAGCTTGCGGCAGCGGAATACGAGGCATTGCTGGAGAAGCAGATGTATGAAGAAAATGAGGTTTATCTAAAAGAGCAGGAACAGATGACAGATAATGAGAGCTGGGAAGAAGTGGAGCCGGATCCCTTTTTTTATCAAATGGAAGGAAGTGGGCAAGGCGAGCTTTCGGAACAATCGAACTTTTCCTATGCGACAAAAAAGAAGAAAACGATATCGATGGAAGAGCTTACCGATTATAAAGTGTTGATTGAAAGGCACTATCGAATCGACTCGACAACAAGCAGCAATGCCAAGCAGCTAAACGCAAGCAATCTGATTCAAAAAGATCTTACCTTAAAAGAGAGCGAAGATGGTCCACAGATATTGATCTACCACACCCATTCACAGGAAGGATTTCGCGATACGAAGGAGGGAGATTCAGCTAAAACGGTCGTTGGACTTGGCGATTATCTTGCGGAGATTCTGAGTGAGCGGTATGGGTATCGCGTGTTGCATGATAAGGGTACCTATGATAAGGAAGACCGTGATCGGGCGTATGCAGTTGCCGGACCGGCCTTAGAAAAGATTTTATCCGATTATCCGACGATAGAAGTGGTTATTGATCTTCATCGGGATGGGATTAGTGAGTCGACCAGACTCTTAACGGAAGTAAATGATACGGTAATGGCGCCAATTATGTTTTTTAACGGATTAAGCTACACAAATAAAAATGGAAAGATAGACGAATTGCCCAATGATAATCTTGAGACGAATCTTGCGTTTTCTCTTCAGACGGAACTTCTCGCTTCAGAATACTACCCCGGATTAAGCAGGCATATTTATCTCAAAGGGCTTCGTTATAATATGCATTATTGTCCAAAATCAATGCTTGTTGAAGTCGGTGCTCAGACAAATACATATACAGAGGCACAGCGGGCAATTCCGCCATTAGCGGATGTGCTCAATCGTGTGCTGAGCGGTGAAAAACCGTAATCCTTTTTTCTTGCGTTTCCGGCAGCACTCATGTTATCATGACATGAGAAAATAATGGAGGCTGGAATTATTTTATGATAGATCAGAGCAAGATTCGAAATTTCTGCATTGTGGCGCACATCGATCACGGTAAATCAACGCTGGCAGATCGTATTATTGAGATGACGGGACTTCTGACAAGTCGTGAGATGCAAAATCAGGTGCTTGACAATATGGACCTTGAGCGGGAGCGTGGTATCACAATCAAATCGCAGGCGGTTCGTATCGTTTATCGTGCGAAAGACGGCGAGGAGTATATCTTTAACCTGATTGATACACCGGGGCATGTCGATTTCACCTATGAGGTTTCTCGTTCACTGGCAGCGTGTGACGGTGCAATTCTTGTCGTAGATGCAGCGCAGGGAATAGAGGCGCAGACGCTTGCCAATGTTTACCTGGCACTTGATCATGATCTGGAAGTAATTCCGGTGATCAATAAAATCGACTTACCGAGTGCGCAGCCTGAGCATGTAATAAATGAGATTGAGGATGTTATTGGACTTGAGGCGGAGGATGCACCGCTTATTTCCGCAAAGACGGGACTGAATGTTGAGGATGTTCTGGAAGCGATTGTACACAAGCTTCCGGCACCGACAGGAGATCCGAATGCACCGCTTCAGGCGTTAATTTTTGATTCTGTATATGATTCCTATAAGGGAGTCATTGTATTCTGCCGAATCAAGGAGGGAGTGGTTCGCCCCGGAACTTCGATTTTGATGATGGCGACAGGGGCAAAAGCAGATGTCGTAGAAGTCGGTTATTTTGGAGCCGGTCAGTTTATTCCGTGTGATGAACTTTCAGCCGGAATGGTAGGATATATTACCGCATCATTAAAAAATGTAAAAGATACCCGCGTGGGTGATACTGTGACAGATGCAAATCGTCCATGTAGTGAACCGCTTCCCGGATACAAAAAAGTGAACCCGATGGTTTACTGTGGTCTGTATCCGGCAGATGGAGCAAAGTATCCGGATCTTCGTGATGCACTTGAAAAGCTTCAGTTAAATGATGCAGCGCTTCAGTTTGAGCCTGAGACTTCGATTGCACTTGGATTTGGTTTCCGATGCGGTTTTCTTGGACTTCTTCACCTTGAGATTATTCAGGAACGATTGGAACGGGAGTATCATCTGGATTTGGTGACGACAGCTCCGGGTGTTATCTACAAGGTACACAAGACAGACGGAACCGTATTTGATCTGACAAATCCTTCCAACTTACCGGACCCTTCCGAGATTGAATATATGGAAGAGCCGTTTGTGTCAGCAGAGATTATGGTGACCAGTGAATATATCGGAGCAATAATGGATCTGTGTCAGGAACGCCGTGGTGTGTACATCAGCATGGAGTACATTGAGGAGACAAGAGCTGTGCTCAAGTATGAGCTTCCGCTGAATGAAATTATCTATGATTTCTTTGATGCATTAAAATCCCGTTCGCGTGGATATGCCTCTTTTGATTATGAGCTGAAAGGCTATGTGCGAAGTGAGCTTGTGAAGCTGGATATTCTGATTAATAAGGAGCCGGTGGATGCACTTTCGTTTATCGTATTTGCAGGAACTGCTTACGAGCGAGGGCGCAAAATGTGTGAGAAGCTGAAAGAGGAAATTCCCAGACACTTGTTTGAGATTCCCATTCAGGCAGCAGTCGGAAGTAAAATTATTGCGCGTGAAACTGTTAAAGCAATGCGAAAAGATGTGCTTGCAAAATGTTATGGTGGAGATATCAGCCGTAAGAAGAAATTGCTTGAGAAGCAGAAGGAAGGCAAGAAGCGCATGCGTCAGGTCGGCAGCGTAGATATCCCGCAGGAAGCATTTATGAGCGTATTGAAGCTGGATGAGGGCTGATTCATGGAATTGTATATTCATATCCCGTTTTGTGTCAGAAAATGCGCTTATTGTGATTTCTTATCAGCACCGGCTGATGAGTCGAGAATTGAGCAATATGTAGAAGCATTAGAGAAGCAGCTGGTTGAACAGGCTGCTTCTTTTTCGGAAGAGAAAATTACAAGTGTATTTATCGGCGGAGGAACGCCCTCAATCTTAAGAAATCATCAATTGGAACGAATGCTTACCGCGGTGCGCAATTATTTTAAGCTGTCATCTGATGTGGAGATAACTGTCGAAGTAAATCCGGGAACCATCACCGCGGAGAAGGCGAAAATTATGGTAGAAGGCGGAGTGAACCGTGTGAGTATCGGTTTGCAATCGGCAAATAATAAGGAGCTTCAGCTGCTTGGCAGAATCCATGATTTTTCACAATTTTTACGAAGCTATGAATTGCTTCGCAAGGCCGGTTTGAAAAATGTGAATGTCGACCTGATGAGTGCATTGCCCGGACAAACGGTAGAAAGCTATGAGAAAACCTTGAAAAAAGTATTGCAGCTTCATCCGGAGCATATTTCAGCGTACAGTCTTATGATAGAAGAAGGAACCCCTTTTTTTGAACAGTATGCGGAAGACGAGAGACTTCGTGCAGCAGGTGAGGAACCGAAGCTTTTGCCAAGCGAAGAAAGTGAACGGTTGATGTATGAAATGACGGGTGATTTGCTGTGTTCACATGGATATGAAAGATATGAAATATCAAACTATGCTAGAGCGGGATATGCTTGCAAACACAATATCGGATATTGGACCGGAGAGCACTATCTTGGTTTGGGATTAGGAGCCGCTTCTTATATTAATGGTGTTCGATTTACAAATACGAGGATACTGAGTGAATATCTGGCAGGTGATTTTGGGCGCAGAGATGAAAATATCCTCTCGAAAAATGACCGAATGGCAGAATTTTTCTATTTAGGGCTTCGCATGACAAAAGGTATTCAAAAGGCGGACTTTTTCAAACGGTTTGGGTTCCATCCGACACAGATTTACGGACAGGTTCTTTCAGAACTGATAGAGCAGGGGCTGCTTGTTGATAGCGGAAGCGGGTATTATTTGTCTGAATACGGTGTCGATGTGAGCAATCAGGTGCTGTATCGTTTCTTATTATAATTGGCATTCCCTGTTTACGCAACGCGTAACCATCAAGGTTCATGGCGGTTTCCGTCAGCTGCAGCTTTTTTCTGGCGCAGTGCGAGCGAATCGTAAGTGTTTCGTCAGTCATAGCTGGAAGCCGCAGGCTATGTGTACGAGGTACGAAGGACACATCGAGCCCAGGCTGAAGGGACAGCGAGTCACCGACAGGCAACCGGAGCAGTCTGATGGTGATACTGCCATGAACCTTGCCGATAAAGTCTGCTATGAACCGCCACACCTACAGCATGGATAGGGAATTGCGGCATAACTGAGATCAATAACAGAAAGTGAAAATGTATCATAGATGAAAAGGAGAATCAGAATGTTAGAAATCGGAATCAAAGGAACACACACAACAATCGTATCAGAAAAGAATACCGCAAAAACGATGGGCAGTGGAACACTTGATGTGTTTGCAACACCGGCATTGATTGCACTGATGGAGGAGTGTGCCTGGAGAAGTGTTGCAGATGAGCTTGAGGAAGGCTGTGGAACAGTTGGAACGATGTTGGAAGTAAAGCATACGGCTGCAACACCTGTTGGTATGAAAGTAGTCTGCGAATCGAAACTTGTTCAGGTGGATGGCAGAAGACTTGTTTTTGAAGTTGAGGCGCACGATGAAGCAGGAATGATTGGAAGCGGACGCCATGAGCGCTTTATTGTATACAATGATCGTTTTCAGGAAAAGGCAAATCAAAAAATACAAAAATAAGTGTTGACATAGTGAAAATGTAGTGATATGTTAATTACAGAAATGATTAGCACTCTTAAATAGTGAGTGCTAACAAAGCTCCGCAGAGGAAGGTACACAGATGTCAGCATTGGATGAGAGAAAAACAAAAATCTTAAAAGCGATCATTCAAACCTATCTCGAGACCGGTGAACCGGTTGGTTCGCGCACGATTTCAAAGTATACGGACTTGAATCTGAGTTCTGCAACGATTCGCAACGAGATGTCAGATCTCGAAGAGCTGGGTTACATTATTCAGCCACATACATCTGCGGGACGGATTCCTTCGGATAAGGGTTATCGATTCTATGTCGATGAGCTGATGGAGGAGAAGGACAGAGAAGTCTCTGAGATGAAGAATTTCGTCATCGAACGGACAGAAAAGATGGAGCATGTATTGAAGCAGGTAGTTAAAATGCTTGCCGTCAATACGAACTATGCGACAATGATTACTGCACCGCAGTATCAACATGGCAAGCTTAAGTTCATTCAGCTCTCAGCGGTTGACGCAGAACAGATGCTGGCAGTGATTGTCCTTGAGGGTAATATTGTAAAGAATAAGATTATCCGCCTTGAACAGCAGATTGATACAGAAGAAGTATTAAAATTAAATCTTTTGTTAAATACTACATTAAATGGACTGGCAGTAAATGAAATCAATCTTGCAATCATTACAAAGCTCAAAGAACAAGCCGGTATATATAGTGATATTATCACCCGTGTTCTTGATGCGATTGCAGAATCCGTTGGTGAGGACGAGAATCTTGAGATTTACACAAGTGGAGCAACCAACATTTTTAAATATCCGGAGCTTTCCGATTCTACTCGTGCAAGTGAGTTGATATCTGCCTTTGAAGAGAAAAAGCTTTTGGCAGAATTGGTGAATGATACACTCTCTGACGAAGAGAACACCGGTATTCAGGTGTACATCGGAAATGAGACGCCGATACAGACAATGAAGGATTGCAGTGTTGTAACAGCAACCTATGAACTTGGCGAAGGCATGAAAGGCACGATTGGTATTATCGGTCCGAAACGAATGGATTACGAGAATGTCATGGTGAACCTTAAGACATTGAAAACCCAACTGGATGGAATATTTAAAAGTCCACCCGGTAAGCAATAAGAAAGAATGAAAGGTGGCTGCATAATGGCAGAGGAGACAAAGGTGAAAGAAGAGGAGCTTTTGCAGGAGCAAACGACTGACGAGGAGCAGACCTTACAGACAGAGCCTTCCAATGAACAGGAAGAAGCAACTGAGGTTGAGACCGAAGCTGAGGGAACATCCGAGACAGAGGAAACATCCGAAACGGAGGAAACTTCTGAGGCAGAGGATAAGAAGGGCGAAAAGAAAACACCCTTTAAGAAGAAAGAAAAGAAAAAAGATAAGCGCGATGAGCGAATCGAGGAACTGACAGACCAGGTGAAGCGCCAGATGGCAGAGTTTGAAAACTTCCGTAAGCGTACAGAAAAAGAAAAAAGTCAGATGTACGAAATCGGAGCAAAGAGTATTGTTGAGAAAGTGCTTCCGGTTGTTGATAATTTTGAACGCGGTCTTGCTGCCGTCCCCGAAGAAATAAAGGGGAATGCATTTGTTGAGGGAATGGATAAGGTTTATAAGCAGATGCTTACGGTTCTTGAAGAGGCCGGTGTGACACCAATCGAAGCGGTTGGTAAAGAATTTGATCCTGATTTCCACAATGCAGTCATGCAGGTGGAGAGTGAAGAATATGAATCAGGTGTTGTTGCCCAGGAGTTATTGAAGGGTTACATGTACCGGGATACTGTTGTAAGACACAGTATGGTAGCAGTAGTCAGTTAAGTAGTTTTAGCAATTATAATATAGGAGGAAATAATCATGGGAAAAATCATTGGTATTGACTTAGGAACAACCAACAGCTGTGTAGCTGTTATGGAAGGTGGACAGCCCACCGTTATCGCAAATCAGGAAGGTGCAAGAACCACACCTTCAATCGTAGCATTTACAAAGACCGGCGAGCGTCTTGTCGGTGAGCCGGCAAAGCGTCAGGCAGTTACGAACGCTGAGAAGACCGTTTCTTCCATCAAGAGACATATGGGAACCGATTACAAGCAGGCAATTGACGATAAGTCATACTCACCGCAGCAGATTTCAGCTATGATTCTTCAGAAGCTGAAAGCAGACGCTGAGAGCTATCTTGGTGAGACAGTATCAGAGGCAGTTATCACTGTTCCCGCATATTTCAATGACGCACAGCGTCAGGCAACCAAGGATGCAGGTAAGATTGCAGGTCTTGATGTAAAGCGTATTATTAACGAGCCTACAGCAGCAGCACTTGCATATGGTCTTGACAATGAGAAAGAACAGAAGATTATGGTATACGATTTAGGTGGTGGTACCTTTGATGTATCAATCATTGAAATCGGTGATGGTGTCATTGAGGTTCTTTCTACCAACGGAGATACACGTCTTGGAGGAGACGACTTCGATAATCGTGTTACTCAGTGGATGATTGACGAGTTCAAGAAGGCAGAGGGCGTAGATCTCTCCGGCGACAAGATGGCACTTCAGAGATTGAAGGAAGCTGCTGAGAAGGCGAAGAAAGAGCTTTCATCTGCAACAACTACAAACATTAACCTTCCGTTCATCACTGCAACCGCAGAGGGACCGAAGCATTTTGATATGAACCTTACAAGAGCAAAATTCGATGAGCTGACACATGATCTTGTAGAGAAGACTGCAATTCCTGTTCAGAATGCAATGAAGGATGCAGGACTTACCAATGCTGATATCGGTCAGGTATTGCTCGTTGGTGGATCTACCCGTATCCCTGCAGTTCAGGAGAAGGTAAAACAGTTAACCGGAAAAGAGCCCAGCAAGGCATTGAACCCCGATGAGTGTGTAGCAATCGGTGCATCTATTCAGGGTGGAAAGTTAGCAGGAGATGCAGGCGCAGGCGAGATTCTTCTTCTTGATGTAACACCGTTATCACTTTCTATCGAGACAATGGGTGGTGTTGCAACCAGATTGATCGAGCGCAACACAACAATCCCTACCAAGAAGAGCCAGATTTTCTCAACTGCTGCAGACAATCAGACGGCTGTAGATATCAATGTTGTACAGGGTGAGCGTCAGTTTGCAAGAGACAATAAGTCACTCGGACAGTTCCGTCTTGACGGAATCCCTCCGGCACGCCGTGGTGTTCCTCAGATTGAGGTTACCTTCGATATCGACGCAAACGGTATTGTAAATGTATCTGCCAAGGATCTTGGAACCGGTAAGGAGCAGCATATCACAATTACCGCAGGCTCAAATATGTCTGATGATGAGATTGAGAAGGCAGTAAAGGAAGCTGCTGAGTATGAAGCTCAGGATAAGAAGCGCAAAGAGGCTATCGATACAAGAAATGATGCAGATTCATTTGTATTCCAGACACAGCAGGCATTGGAGCAGGTTGGCGACAAGCTTGACGCTGCTGACAAGTCTGCAGTAGAAGCAGATTTGAATGCATTGAAGGCATTGGTTGATGCAAATCCTGATGCTGAGAATATGTCTGAGTCAACCGTAGCTGACATGAAGGCTGCAAAGGAGAAACTCATGGAGAGCGCTCAGAAGGTATTTGCAAAGATGTATGAGAATGCACAGGGAGCAACAGGTGCAGGTCCTGATATGAGTGGATTTAACGGAGCAGGTGCTGATATGGGAGCCGGTGCTTCATCAGCAGATGATGATGTTGTAGACGCAGACTTCAAAGAGGTTTAATCTAACATGGCAGATAAAAGAGATTACTATGAAGTGTTGGGGGTTGACCGTAATGCGGATGATGCTGCACTGAAAAAAGCATACCGCACGCTGGCGAAAAAATACCATCCCGACACCAATCCGGGTGATGCTGAGGCAGAGGCGAAGTTTAAGGAAGCATCCGAAGCATATGCCGTTCTCAGTGATCCGGATAAGAGAAGACAATACGATCAGTTCGGCCACGCCGCTTTTGAAAACGGCGGTGGCGGAGCCGGTGGATTTGATTTCACCAATATGGACATGGGAGATATCTTCGGAAGCTTCGGAGATATCTTCGGTGATCTGTTCGGTGGCGGAAGAAGAGCAAGCAACAATGGACCGCGCAAAGGCGCAAATGTTCGCGCACAGGTTCGCATCACATTTGAGGAAGCGGTTTTTGGATGCAAGAAGGAGCTTGATCTGGTACTTAAGGATGAGTGCCCGGATTGTCATGGAAGCGGGGCAAAACCCGGAACCAGTCCCGAGACCTGTCCGAAATGTGGCGGACGCGGTCAGGTTCGCATGACCCAGCAGTCATTGTTTGGAATGGTGCAGAATATCACAACCTGTCCGGATTGCAATGGTTCCGGTAAAGTTGTTAAGGAGAAATGCCCGAATTGCCGCGGAACCGGCTATCTGAATAACCGCAAGAAGATTGAGGTGAGTATTCCTGCCGGTATTGATAACGGACAGAGTGTCCGCATTCGTGAGAAAGGTGAGCCCGGTGTGAATGGCGGACCGAGAGGAGACTTGCTTGTAGAGGTAATTGTAAGCAGTCATCCGTTTTTGCAGCGCCGCGATATGGACTTGTATTCCACAGCACCGATTTCCTATGCACAGGCAGCACTTGGCGGAGATGTTCGCATCGGTACAGTAGATGGCGATGTGATTTACGAGGTAAAACCCGGGACACAGACCGATACCAGAATCCGTCTGAGAGGAAAAGGTGTACCGTCACTTCGCAATGAGAACATCCGTGGTGATCAGTATGTCACACTTGTTGTTCAGGTTCCTACCGGACTGAACAGTGAGGCAAAGGAATTGCTGCGTAAGTTCGATGAACTGACCGGAGATTCGCTTCAGAATCATAACGGAGCAGCAGACGGAAACACAAAACCCAAGAAAAAAGGCTTTCGCAAGAAATAATCCATAATAGAAATCAAGATATTGTTGGAAATAAATTTTTCAAAATTTTTTACAACTATATCTTGATTTTTTTTGACAGTTGTCGATATACGAGTTGTAGGAGATGAATTGTGTCAAAAAAAGGAGCGATGAAGTATGTCTTCGGCAACTGTAATGACTGAAACACAGGATGATATGATTGCATTTAAGCAATGGGTTTTTGAGAAAACAGTAGAGTTTGAACACGATAAAAGAGAGCTTGAGGATGAGAAAAAACGCATCGGACGCCAACGGGAGCAGTTGGAAAAGGAGCGCCGCGACTATGACCGGCAAAAATCCCTTGATGATCATTTTCGCTCGCAGCAGGAATATGTAATCGCCATGAAACAGCAGATTCTTGAGGAGGAGCTGAAAAAGCTTGCAGCTGAAAAAGAATACCTTGAGCGTCAAAAGGCGTTTTATGAGAGAGTGAACCAGTTTAACAGCCAGCAGAAGCAGGAGGAGAACCGGCACTCTACCGTCAAGGGTGAATTGTTCTTTATCGGTGTACAAAATGAGCGTTCCCTCAAGAAACGCTACAAAGACCTGATAAAAATCTATCATCCGGATAATGCGGATGGAGATACGAATACATTGCAGGAAATTAATAGAGAATATGACAAATTGCGGGTTGCTTTTTCTGCAACGCATGAAGCATAATAATAGAAATGAATAGAAGGAGAATGGTAGCTTTTTGGGGCCTGTCACACCGGAGCGGTGAAGGCGCAAACAGCTACAGGAATTTTGGATATGAAGTGGAACAGCTACACGATTCACACGACAACAGCGGCTGAGGACTTGGTTGTTGCGTTATTGGACGAGCTTGGAATTGAAGGTGCCATGATTGAAAATCATGTGCCGCTGACAGCTGCCGAGCAGGGTGAAATGTTTATTGACTTTCCGCCGGAGCTTGGAGAGGATGACGGAACCAGCTGTGTGACATTTTATCTGGATGCCGATGAAGCCGATGAGACGAGACGACAGGAGCTTTTGGCCAAAGTGATGCGTGGGATAGAGGAACTGCGTGTCTTTTGTGATGTTGGAGAAGGAACGATTACAAGTGCGCAGACAGAAGATGTTGATTGGATAAATAATTGGAAGAATTTCTTCCATCCGTTCTATTTGGATGATATACTGATTAAGCCTACCTGGGAGGAGATTCGTCCGGAGGATGAGGGAAAGGTTGTCATCGAGATTGATCCCGGAATCTCATTTGGAACAGGCAAGCATGAGACGACGCAGCTATGTATTCGTCAGCTCCGTAAATATATGAAAGCGGGCGATCGTGTACTGGATGTCGGATGTGGCAGCGGTATATTATCGATTGTGGCATTGAAGCTTGGCGCAGGAAGTGTTGTGGGAACAGATATCGATGAGGCATGTCTGACTTCGACTTATGAGAACTTTGCGGTGAATCATCTGGCGCGCGAGCTTGGAACCTTTTATTGCGGAAATCTGATTGATGATACCGGACTTCAGGAGACGGTTGGCGAGGAAGCATACGAGATTGTTGTTGCAAATATTTTAGCAGATGTGATCATACCGATGGCACCTGTGATTCCGGCGCGCATGAAAAAGGGTGGGATGTTTATCACATCCGGAATCATTGATTTTAAAGAGTCGGCGGTCGTGGCGGCGCTTGAGCAGGCAGGACTTGAAATCGTGGAGATTAATCACCAGGGTGAGTGGGTGAATGTAACAGCGAGGAAAAATTAGTGTATCAGTTTTTTGTTGAAGATGAGCAAATCCGTGAGGATTTAGAGCAGATTTTCGTTGAGGGCTCTGATGTGAATCACATGAAAAATGTGCTTCGCATGAAACCGGGCGAGCAGGTGCGTATCAGCAATCAAAAAGGCAGAGATTATCTTTGCAGTGTTGTCGAGCTGTCAGATGCGCAGGTGCTTTTGCATATTGATAAGGCCGGTATTGCAGGGACGGAATTAGACAATAAAATATATCTGTTTCAGGGAATCCCCAAAGGAGAGCGCATGGAGACCGTTATTGAAAAGGCGGTTGAACTCGGTGTGTACGAGATTATTCCTGTTGCGATGAAATACTGTGTCGTAAAACTGGATGAGCAGAAAGCAAAAAAGAAGGTTGCTCGTTGGCAGGAGATAGCAAAAAGTGCTGCCAAGCAATCAAAGCGTTCACAGATTCCGCTCATTCATCCGGTGATGAGCTTTTCGGAGGCTGCAACATATGCCGCAGCGTGTGATATTAGCCTTGTGCCCTACGAAAATCAACGCGGTATGGAAGCGACGAAAGAAGCGTTGGATGCGATAGCGCTTGGTGATTCCATCAGTGTATTTATCGGGCCGGAGGGTGGATTTGCAGAGGAAGAAATTGATGCACTCGCACGGGACAGCCGGATTCTCTCGCTTGGAAGAAGAATCCTTCGTACTGATACTGCATCAATCACGACACTGTCTATGCTTATGCTGCAGATTGAGCTGCTTCGTCAGAAGGCGTAGAAAGGAAATACACAATATGGAAGCATATTTTGACAATTCGGCTACAACGAGATGTCATCCGCAGGTAGTGGAGAAAATGCAGCAGGCATTGCTGACAGATTACGGAAATCCATCTTCCCTGCACAATCGCGGAGTTGTAGCAGAAGGATATATCAAAACAGCAGCTGCACAGATTGCCAAGACGCTTAAGGTGGCTGAAAAGGAACTGATTTTTACATCAGGCGGAACAGAGTCGAACAATCTGGCGCTGATTGGTTGTGCGCTCGCAAATCAACGGGCGGGAAAGCATATCATCACAACAGCGATTGAGCATGCATCCGTCTATGAGCCGCTTCTTTTTTTGGAACAACAGGGTTTTGAAATCACCTTTTTGCCGGTTGATCACACCGGCAAATTATCGTTGGAGCATTTGAAGGATGCCATTCGACCGGATACCATTCTTGTTTCGGTGATGCATGTTAACAATGAGATTGGAACCATTCAGCCAATCGAACAGGTTGCAAAGATGGTTCATGAAACCAATCCGAAGACACTCTTTCATGTGGATGCGATTCAATCCTACGGTAAGCTTCGTATCTTACCGAAAAAGATGGGAATTGATCTGCTCAGTGTCAGTGGACACAAGATTCACGGACCAAAGGGAATCGGATTTTTGTATGTGAAAGAAAAGACAAAAATAAAACCGATCATCTACGGCGGCGGACAACAGAAAAATATGAGATCCGGAACCGAAAATGTCGCCGGAATTGCAGGACTTGGCGTTGCCGCAGAATGCGCATATTCAGATTTTGAACAAAAAATAGATAAGCTTTATGAGTTGCGTGAGTATTTGGCGGATGGAATGCGCTTACTGCCGGATACAACGATCAACGGAGCAGATGGACGAGACGGTGCACCGCATATCGTCAGTGTAAGCTTTGCAGGAATCCGGGCAGAAGTACTGCTTCATGCGTTAGAGGAAAAGGAGATTTATGTATCCACGGGATCAGCCTGCTCTTCCAACCATCCGGCCATCTCAGGAACACTGAAGGCAATCGGTGTGAAACCGGAGCTTTTGGATGCAACCGTTCGTTTTTCACTCTGTTATGAGAGTACGCGCGAGGAGGCAGACTATGTGCTTGGCGTTCTTGCAGAGCTGTTGCCACAGCTTCGAAGATTTCGCCGTTTTTGATTAGACCACAACAATAGAAAGGAACACAGATGAAAGAGACAGCTTTTTTGATAAAGTACGGAGAGATTGGTGTCAAGGGTAAGAACCGACACATCTTCGAGGATACGCTTGTATCGCAGCTTCAGAATGCAGTGAAGCGTGTGGAGGGTGAGTTTCATGTCAGCCGCGAAAACGGTCGCATGTATGTGACCGCGTGCAGCGATTATGATTATGATGACCTGTTAGAAGCACTCAGCAAGGTTTTCGGTGTTGTCGGAATCTGTCCGGTTCTGATTTTGGAGGATGAGGGCTTTGATGCGCTGGCAGAGTCCGTCATTGCCTATGTAAAAGATGTATATGGTGCGGATGTGCATGCGACCTTCAAGGTGAATGCACGCCGTGCGAGAAAGAATTATCCCATGAACTCCATGGAGCTTGCAGCAGCACTTGGAGAACGATTGCTGGATGCATTTGAAAACCTGACTGTAGATGTACATGAGCCTGAAATCGTAATCAATGTGGAGATACGCAGTCATATCAATGTGTATACAAAGGAAATCGCAGGCCCCGGTGGAATGCCGGTGGGAACCGCAGGAAAGGCAATGCTTTTACTTTCCGGCGGAATCGACAGTCCGGTTGCAGGCTATATGATTTCCAAGCGCGGTGTTCGCTTGGAGGCAGTATATTTCCATGCGCCGCCGTACACCTCAGAGCGCGCGAAGCAAAAGGTCGTTGATCTGGCGAAAATCGTATCCCGTTACAGTGGACCGATGAAGCTTCATATCGTAAACTTTACGGAGATTCAGCTCTATATATACGAAAAGTGTCCGCATGATCAGCTGACGATTATCATGCGTCGTTATATGATGAAAATCGCAGAGCATTTTGCAAATGAATCAGGATGCTTAGGACTCATTACAGGAGAGAGTATCGGTCAGGTGGCAAGCCAGACGATGGCCTCCCTTGCTGTGACGAACGAAGTGTGTGAGCTTCCGGTTTACCGTCCGCTGATAGGATTTGACAAGCAGGAAATCGTGGATATATCCAATAAGATTGATGCATATGAGACATCGATTCTTCCGTTTGAGGACTGTTGCACCATCTTTGTTGCAAAGCATCCGGTTACAAAACCGAGCTTAAAATCAATTGTAAAGTCTGAGACCCATCTTCAGGAAAAAATTGATGAGATGCTGAAAACCGCCATCGAGACAACGGAAACACTTGATATTGAGCCGTAAGCATTGAAAAAGTTCATAATAGAGATTCAAAAAAAGGAACCTATATCGCGGTATGGGTTTCTTTTTTTGCATAGAAAACAAATAAAATGCCTGCAACAGATTACTGTTATTCTAAATAGAAAATACCACAATTGGTCATACCATTCCTCGAGATCATATTGAAAACAGAAAAGTATCGTTGATATTTATGATACCGGATTCAGGCTGATCGAATCCAACATTTTATTATAGGCTCTTGAGATAATTGTTTTTTTGGCTGCTGTATTCTTTGTTGGAGATGCCTGATACATTAAAGAACGCGACAGAAAGAGGTGTTTGTTAACCTCATAATATGCCCCGAAATACTTACGCAGAGAAAGCACAATTCCTTGCATCTCTTCTTTTCGAGTGCTATACTTAGGCAAAAGCAACGGATTATCTGCATAAAGCAGTAATCATTTTCCATAGTTAGGGCGGACAGTAATTGGCGAACCGTCTGAATCGTTAATCTTAATTCAATTCTATTTTTCTCGGAAAATCTTGCTTTTATT
>JAQXMB010000063.1 GCA_029012425.1 bacterium
TAAATTCTAAAATCTACGCGATGCTTGATACTTCGCCGTCCAAATTCCATCGGAAACAGCCGAATCCACGCAAATCGGATCCAAGTGCGTGTTCCAAATATGTGCGTATTCTTTAATTCCTCCCAGGTTTTACGAATTAAAAATTTTATTGACTGTTCACGAAGTACTTTTCCTTTATCACCACAGTACTTCCTGTTTAGATAATAGTGCTGTGTTGCAGTATAATACAGCCGCTTCAATGTCAATGCCACTAATTCTTCATCCTCATGCTCTTTGAAATAATTGATTCGATCAATATATGCGGTTAATTCATGCATCGCAGAAGGTTTATAATTTGTTTTTGCTGTATTACTGGTAATTGTTTTTCTCCAATTCATCAGACGATCGCTAACCCACAAGACTCGTTCCTGCTCATACAATACTTTATATGTAAGATGCATATCTTCATAGGCAACATTTTCGTAAAATCGATAGTTATCCCACACTTTTCTCTTATACAATTTGTTCCATAGCATAACATTGGGGCCACATAGTCCCACAAATTGAGACATATAGATAACTAACTCTCTTCCGGAGTATACTTTGTTTTGATTATACGGTAAGTAATCCCGATAGCATGCAAAATTATCAAATTCTCTGTAACAGCATTGCACGATATCTACTTGATATTCTTCCATATATGCCATCATTTTTTCCAAAAAATCAAGTTCGGCATAATCATCACTATCAACAAACCATATATATTCGCCTCGTGCACAATCCAAACCACGATTTCTGGAATATCCGACTCCCATTGTTTTCTTATTTTCAAGCAACCTGACACGATGATCCTTCTTCGCAATTTCCTTCACTCTTCGTCCGGAGCTGTCGACCGAATGGTTATCTATTACAATAATTTCAATATTGGAATAGGTTTGATTAATTAAAGAATTTATACATTTTTCAATATATTTTTCCGTATTGAACACCGGGATAATAATACTCACCAATCCCGGTACCACCTCACTGCACTTTTCAGTCGGTTCTGTGTCACTGTTCAAACTCTGCAAATACTCGCTCAATAAACTCTTCCTCCCATATCATGCTCATCGTCTTTCTTAACAAAAATGCTTCTTCAGGCTCACCAATTGCTTCCCAATACATAATTCTGCAAATGATGGCCCTAACGCTAAATGGTGATTTTTCAAGGATATCGCAGGACAATTCGCATGCCCCATTGAGATTTCCTTCCTTCCAAAGTCTCACCATTTCTTGCACTTGCGATTGAATCTCTGTCGTAAAATCTACTGAATATATCAAATCCAGAAAATCCCATTTATGATATTTCCACCATCTTCTTATCGGATAAGAAAACTCCAACGCTCTTTTTACCCCGTTTGATACACCTTCAATCGGTAATTCTAAAAATTCATCCCCGAACATCCATATGTTTTTTACATCAAACAGACAGCCAAACAGTACTACATACGCCATATCATAGCCGGGATTTGCTTCGAGTATATCCAATAATGCACTTAATCTACATAAATAATTATCATATTTACGGTCATCTTCTAATTGCTCCATGATTGATTCTAATGCCGGTTTCATCTGAAACATAATCATAGCATAATGGCTATGACAATACTGTCCAACAATCTCATCTCTCATTACATCCGTCAGCCATTCCATTTTATCAGCCGGTGTCATTTTATCCGTTGCAATGAGCACATCAAAATTCTCTTTAATATACGACCAATGTGTAATCTGTATATACTCCAATAGCCTGTCATTCAAAATGTCAGCCTGCTTTAAAAATTCATAATTATTGTTGTATATTGCCATTGCTTCCAGAATTCTACCGCTGGCAACTTCTCTTGTCCGATAAGTCGAATTCTCGTGCAAGGTCATTCGATATAGTGGTTGGTCAACTGCTGTAATTTTTTTGCTATTTTGCAAATATCGCATGGTAACAATCGTATCGACTCTCCACCAAATTGGAATTCCCGGTTCCCATGCGTAATCAAAGAATTCCTCAAACAAATCTGTTTTGTACAATTTTCCCCACCAAGTTCGGAAGCAATTATAGACCTCTTCAAAATAAGGTTCTAGGCCGCTTGGCATGCATGTTTCGATAAATGGCGGAACTCTTTTTCCGACAATCGTATCATCACTTACAAAATAATTTCCTGCAAAAGCCATGTCTGCATGATTTTTTTTTGCATTAGCATAAAGTATTTCTACAAATTTCGCTTCAATCTCATCATCAGAATCAACAATCGATATATATTCTCCCAGTTCTGCATCATCAGGATACCACCATCCTCTTTCTGCAAAATAAATTCCATCGTCTGTAATTCCGTTATTTGTGTTGTGAAGCACTACAATTCGCGAATCCTCAGCCGCCAACTTTTGTATAATCTGATATGTCGAATCCGTCGAACCATTATCTCGAACAAATAGATTAATGTCCTTCTCCGTTTGATTTAATATGCTTCGAATTGATTTTTCGATGTATTTTTCAGTGTTGTATGCAACCATAAAAAAAGAAACTTTTATTCCCATCGTTTCCACGGGGCATTACCATATGCCCACATCCCCTCTAATTGTTCTTTGTCTCGCATTGTATCCATACACTTCCAAAATCCGTCATGCTTATACGCTGATAATTGTCCGCTTTGGGCCAATCGTTCCAATGGCTCCCGTTCAAAAAATGTCGCATCCCCGTCAATATAGTCCAGTACATCCGGTTCAAGTACCATAAATCCGGCATTGATCCAGCCACCATCCTCTTTCGCTTTTTCAGAAAACTGACGAACTCCCTGATTTTCATCGATATCCAGTACGCCAAATCTTCCACCCGGTTGAATGGCTGTAATTGTAGCAAGCTTCTTATGCGCTTTATGAAATGCAAGCAATCGATCCAAATCAACATTGGACACACCGTCACCATAGGTCATCATGAAAGTCTCATCACCGATATATTTTGCAACTCTTTTCAGACGCCCGCCTGTCATAGTTTCATAACCTGTATCCACAATGGTAACTTTCCATGGTTCTGCAATATTATTATGTATAATCATTTTGTTATCTGCCGAAAAATCAAAGGTGATATCACTTCGATGCAAATAGTAATCTGCAAAATACTCTTTGATCACATACTGCTTATATCCTGCACATATAATAAATTCATCAAATCCATAAGACGAATAGTACTTCATAATATGCCATAAAATCGGTGCATCTCCAATTTCAATCATCGGTTTCGGCTTCAAATGACTTTCTTCACTGATTCGTGTTCCAAGTCCTCCTGCTAATATTACTACTTTCATTCGCAATCCTCCTGCTTTATGCAAAGGTTTTCTCTTCGTGTTTTAGTTCAAATCATAGGAAATCAAAAAAGAGACTTCTGCCCACACGCAAAAGCCCCTTTTCAGCAAACTCATCCGCGCCGGTCCAAATCCTTTTGTTACGGCTGTTATTCTCATAATTAGTATATCGGTCGTTTGTCGAAATTCATTAGCTTATTAATAAAAACAGTCTTTTCTTTATGCCGTCTTTTCCACTTTCTCTTCGACTGCGATTTTATAGATTTCTTCTGCTGCCAGGCGCGCCTTGGCAACGATATCTTCCTGTGTTTTCGGGAAGCAGTAATACTGTGCGTTCTCGTTTCCGATACAGATCATATCACCGATTTCATACCAGTAATAATCTGCATATAGACTGTATGATGCTTTCGGTGTCTGGGAGTAATTCAATGCACCGTTACAGCCGGTCAGTAGAAATCCCTCTGTGCTATGTACCAGTTTTCCTTCTCCAACCTTATAGATACAATCCGTATTAACCATCATATAGATATCAACCGGGATATCCAGCTTGTAGTTGTTCTCGTATATTTCCTCTCGCACGCTCTCCCTTTGCCAGCGATACCAGTCCGGAATGTGAGTAAATTCCGTCTCTCCTTCTTTTGCCGACAGATAGCCGAATTCGGTCAGTTCGTATTCTTTCTTACAATGACTACATGACAATACCGTTCCTTTTCCGAACATCTTTCCTTCTGTTTTACAGCTTGGACATTTGTATAGAACACGATTCAGAAAATCAGCCCGAAATTTCTCTGTGATTGGTATTTTATGCTCCTGCTGCCAGCGGAAATGATCGTATTCAAACTGCTCTTTTATCACCCGGTTAATCTCAGATACCGGCAATCCGGCAACATCCTCAGGTGAAAGGACATACTCCATCTCGGCAGATACAGTTACCTTTCGCGGTTGCAGATTGTTGTACAGAGGGTCGCGGGCAAATGCTCCTTTCGCTCGTATCACAACCACCGGAACCTTCAACAGCTTGATACATTTCCCCAGACTATCCGGAAGTGGCGTCTGCGTTCCGTCAAAACTGTAGCTTGCCTCGGGAAACATAAGTACCGAGCTTTTCAGCGTATTCACAGCATATAACAAATCCTTCACAAGCGTTACATCGTTCGTAAATTTCCTGGTCGGAATGCAACCAAGACGACGCATCAGCCATTCTTTTCCTACAAATCCATCGTAGGTACACACAATTGAAAATGGCCGCGGGTACAGAAGCGTTGATGCAATTTTAAGGTCAATAAAGCTTGAATGATTCATCAGCACCAGACACGGCTCCTCTTTTCCTAATCGTTCCATATTTATTTTCTCATAGGAAAACTGTGTTTTTTTCAATTCTGTTGCAGATAACAGCTTCAATAATGCCCGGAAGATTATGTTCTGCTTTATCGGCTTATTATGTACAAACCTCGGTAGTGCTAATACTTTTTCATATTCCAGTTCTGCGGTCTTTATCTTCATTGTTTATCCCTATACAATTTGTTCATCATATGTAACGCTGCAATAAAATATTATCTATCGTAATCGTGTCAGATGAGACACATCTATTAAATACTTCGCCCTACAATAAATCTCAGCTTGGTGCGAACAATGCATTCATTAACAATCGTAAGTATCAGCACGATGATAATCATTGTAAGCAGCTCATATCCCACCACCTGATAGTAGGGAGCTATGATACTTAACCGGATTCCCACTGTATCTAACAGCAACCATACCAACGGAATCATAATAGTCTGATGCCATGCATAATATAGCATGCTGTTTCTTCCGATGTATCGAATTGCTTTCGGACAGAACCAATGAGAGACGCAGATTACACATGCAATTCCGGCAAATGCAGCAAGATAAGTGAGCGGAATGCATCCATACTGACATTCCCACATTTCAAGTCCCTTGCCACTGATTTTGCGTGTCATCTCACCGGCAACGATCGCAACTGCAAGCATTATTACAAAAAGAACAAACGACTTCATATTTCTTTCCAAGAATTGTTTTATTTTCTCGTAATGCTTCTTACACCAATAGCCAGCAAAAAAGAATGGCATCGCCGTAAAGCATGTATCAATGTTCCAAAACAACGGTTTCCCGCCAAAATGATAGTATAGTAAGCCTGCGGCTGCACAAATCACGGAAACAATTGCTATAGCAATATCCTTGCGCAAAAGCTTTACGATCCAATAAAACATCAGATTCAGCCAGAACAAGCATGCGATATACCACAGTGTCCACAAGCGTTTTTGTACCAGAAGCGATACTACCATGGACCCCCAATCAGTATGCCCTGTCGGCATAGTCAGATTGTTCCAGAACCCCTGAAATAAAATCATAACAGCACCCAATATAAAATACGGAATGATAATGGTGCGAATCTTTTTCGAAAGAAAGGTTTTAAAATCGTATTTTGTCGTAAATACATAACCACTTAAAAAGAAAAAGAGCGGCATATGGAAGGTATAAATCCACAGTCTTATGATGTTATTATCCAGATGCGCAAATATTACAAAAAGCATTCCGTATCCTTTTGCAACATCCAGCCAGTCAATCCGATTAGAAATCGAACCTGTTCTCGTGCTTTCGTCCATTTTCAATTTATCCTCCCCAATTCATATTCTTCTCTCGTCATTCATGCTGACACACGGTCATGTCTTTAGTCATTATATCATGAGCAAAATCAGCTCATGATCAAATTCGTCGCTCGCCAATCATACTTGTATGTTGTCTCGCTTGCACTCATTATATCATGTGCAAAACCGGCACATGTTCAACATTCGCCGTTCGTCAATCATACTTGTATGTTGTCTCACTTGCACTCATTATATCATTTACCCTATGCTTATTCAAACACATCTGCTTCCCATCAGGTATTAAGTCCGGAAAACTTATTCTACATTTTTTTGCTTCTGCAGCCTTCGGTTTGCATCTTCTTTTACAAGTTCAAGGATCACAGATGTAAGCGGAATGAAGAAAATAATACCCATAATTCCAAAAAGCTTTCCACCGATCATCGCTGCAATCAAGGTGTAGAATGGAGATAATCCAACTGATTCTCCAACCACTTTGGGATAGATAAACTGGTTCTCAATAAATTGAACTGCCAGATATACAATTGCGCATCTTATCGCAAGCCCCGGATCAAGTAATGTGGTAAGAAAAATGCTGACAGAACATGAAATAAAGGCTCCTACATATGGAATAATCGCACATACCGCTGTTAATACACCGACCAGATTGGCATACGGCAATTGAACTATTGTAAAGGCCAAAAACATTAATATTCCAAGTATTACCGCTTCTGTGCATTGACCTGACAAAAACTTGGCAAACGATTTATGGAACATACTACAGAAATGAAGTGTATGGTTCGCCCATGCAGGTTTGAGATATGCACATATCAATTTCTTACAGTGATTACCGATTTTATCGATTCCAAGCGTCATATAGATTGAAATAATAATTGCAAATGCAGCCGTAACAACAACACCTATCGTCGATGATAAAGCACTTGCAACATTCGGTAACAGAAAATCCATGCCATTTGTTATGTTCTGCAACATCTTTTCGACATCAATTTCCGAAATAAACGCTTCCACCCATTCAACGCCAAATGGTTCTCCTTCAAAGTAATTCATCCATTGAGGAAGCTTCTCGTTAATCTGTACATATAGATTTCGAGCTGAATTTACAAGTTCCGGAACAAGTAAGCCGGACACTCCTGCTAAAACAATCATAATACAAATGATGGTAATAAAAAAACTTATCAAATGAATTGCCTTATCACTTGGTTGTTTTTTTGACTTACCAAACAACTTTTTGAGCCGATTCTTTATTCCTGTCATTGGAACATTAAGAAACAATGCCAAAATACTTCCTGCAATAATTGGAAGCAGAACATCAATAATCCCGCCCAAAAAACGGACAATTACGGAGAAATTCATGAATGCAGCAAATAAACTCACACCCACTATTGTTACTAACAGATTTTGTTTTGTCTTCTTTTCCAATACATTCATCTCACTTTCTGAATTCGTCTCATTCATATGAAATACAAAAAGACTCAAGAACATCGTTCTTGAGTCTTTCAGCGTGCGCGAGAGGATTCGAACCCCCGACACCTTGGTCCGTAGCCAAGTGCTCTATCCAGCTGAGCTACGCACACACATACTGACCTCTTTCGAAGTCAAATGCCCGCGACCGGAATCGAACCGGTACTGTGTCACCACAACAGGATTTTAAGTCCTGCGCGTCTGCCAGTTCCGCCACGCGGGCTTTATGCCAAGCGCCAACACGAAAGGTTGTGTGCATCAGTTGCAAAGCAACTCGTCACATTTTGCACTTAACAACTTTACACAAATCACTATCTGACTTGTGTAAAATGGGACCTACAGGGCTCGAACCTGTGACCCTCTGCTTGTAAGGCAGATGCTCTCCCAGCTGAGCTAAGATCCCACGCGTAACCACAAAACGACCCAAGCGGGACTCGAACCCGCGACCTCCGCCGTGACAGGGCGGCGCTCTAACCAACTGAGCCATTGGGCCAAATATTTAATTGTAATGAATGGACCTTCGGGGACTCGAACCCGGGACCGACCGGTTATGAGCCGGTTGCTCTAACCAACTGAGCTAAAGGTCCAAATATACAGATCCAAGATCCGCTTAATGACCCCAACGGGAATCGAACCCGTGTTACCGCCGTGAAAGGGCGATGTCTTAACCGCTTGACCATGGGGCCTTATGTTGATCCCCTCATTTTATATATGAAAAAAACTCCCCAAGTAG
>JAQXMB010000064.1 GCA_029012425.1 bacterium
GCATATACCTCATCTCCGCGAGGTGCGCAGTCTCCGTTTCACTTCGGTCGGTGCAAAACCGGTGTCCACAGGACATCGTGCACCCTTGCGGAGCATTTTGTTTCATGGGAAATTCGGCGGAATTTCCTATGAAATAAAAAAGCACCAGACGGTTTCATGTCTGATGCTTTGTTGCTCTATTCAATTGTAAGTTGCAAACTATCAAGTCCCAATTCATCCTCTTCTGTAGCTCTGCAATCTATGATTTTAATTGGAAATGCAAATATGTAATTATTTCTTTCTTGCATCCGTCAAGAAAGTCGGAATCTGAATATTCTTCTCCGGAACAGTACTCTCCGGCTTCTTCGGTTTCTGAATACCTGAGAATGTAGGGTTCGGATTCGTTCCTGCTGTTGCTCCTCCAAATGATCTTGTATATCCACCGGCAGAACCTGTACCTGATGATAAACCATTACGGCTTGTCAAACCGGAGGTCAGCGGTCTTGTTGTAGTTGCTGTCGAAGCACCTGTCGCAGAATTCGCATATTTCAATGCGCTCATCAACGGTGTCACACCGGGATTAGCTGTTTTATTCTCAATACCGGTAGCGATTACGGTAACACATGCCTCATCTGTCATGGTTTCATCATATTTCGCACCGAAAATAAGATTTGCATCATCACCAATCAAATCCTGAACAAAGGTTGCCGCCTCATTTGCTTCGATAAGCGAAATATCACCGGATATATTAAAGATTACATGCGTTGCGCCATTGATGGTTGTCTCAAGTAACGGACTGGAAACCGCAAGCTTAACAGCCTCAAGTGCCTTGTCATCACCTTTCGCTTCACCAATACCAATATGCGCAAGACCCTTGTCCTTCATTACGGTCTGAACATCCGCAAAATCAAGATTAATGAGTGCAGATTCATTAATAATATCAGTAATACCCTGTACAGACTGCTGCAATACCTCATCTGCCTTCTTCAAAGCATCCGGCATAGTCGTTCGGCGATCAACAATCTCAAGAAGCTTATCATTGGGAATCACAATCAGAGTGTCCACATTCTCTTTTAAGCGTTCAATACCGGAAATTGCATTGACCATACGCTGCTTTGCTTCAAACTTAAAAGGCTTTGTCACAACACCGACGGTAAGTATTCCCATCTCTTTCGAGATCTTTGCAACTACCGGAGCTGCACCTGTTCCGGTTCCGCCACCCATACCGCAGGTGACAAATACCATATCAGCACCTGTAATCGCAGCCGCCAAATCATCAACACTCTCCTCGGCAGCCTTCATTCCAATCTCCGGCTGGGCGCCTGCTCCAAGTCCCTTGGTCAGTTTCTCACCAATCTGAATTAAAGTGGGTGCCTTGCAAAGCTGCAAAGCCTGTTTATCAGTATTCACTCCAATAAACTCTACTCCACCAATACTTTCATCAATCATTCTATTTACAGCATTGTTACCAGCTCCACCAACGCCGATAACTATTATCTTTGCATTACTATCCGCAGCAGTTGACATAATTTCAAGCACGGCTCATCCTCCTCATTTCTATTCAAATTCAATGTCCAATCATGTATCTATATCACAAAATCTAATAATCATTCGTTAATCACAAGTGTTCAAAATAATAATAGTATTTCTTCAATAAATATTCAACCCATTATTTTGATTTTTTACTTTTTTTCGGGTCAAAAACGATGTCCGTCGTTTCGCTTGTCCAATTTTCGAGATGAAGAACACCTTTCTTCCCTTCAAGCTGTGGTAAAATGAATTGCAAACGCATAATCTTCTGTGTCAGATTATCTGCATTACCAACACGAATCTCAATCTTGTCACAATACGCTGTCATTGATTTTGTCACTTCATCATACTTGATTTTCCGTGTAGAAATATCATACTTTTGCAGCAGCTGTGTAAGGGCAAGCAGGTTTTGAAGTGCACTTGCATCTTCAATCGGAAGCTTCTCATATAATACCACGGAATCACAGGTCAGTCCTATGATTTCAGGGAACTCCCCACGAACCTCCTGAGAGGTTTCAACCACAAATCCGTCTTTATCAAAATATGCATTCTGGTCAATGGATGGAATATACAGATATCCCAGCATTCCCTTCTCATACACTTCCACCCGAAGCTCATGAGGGGCCATCAGTGACATTGTAACATTCATCGTATCGATAAACGGTTGCTTTTCTGCCGGAAAAAATCTGTTTTTCAGATACACATACAGGGTACTCCACGAATAATCATCTTCGAGCACGAGTGCCTCGATCTGTTCATCGGTATACAACTCATTTCCAACTACGGTTACCCTGGTAACCGTGTACACGCGGGTAACCAAAAGGAATCCCGTTCCAATCAGTAAAAGTACCAATAAGAAACCAATCAGCCGTCTCTTTCTCTTTCTTTTTTTTCGTTGTTCTTCTCTTCGCTGTTGCTTAATCATATGCTCTCTCCGAAGGTTCTCGTTCCAGCTGAATACCACGCGATACAGACAATGCAAGCCCCATCTCTGCCATCAGGAATACAACAGAAGTTCCGCCGTAGCTGATGAATGGTAATGTTACACCCGTATTAGGGATTGAGTTCGTAACAACTGCAATATTCAAAATGACCTGAATAGCGATGTGCGCCATAATGCCGGTTACAATCAACGAACCATATAAATCTCTTGCATTGTTCGCAATCACCATAAATCTCCACAAAAGCAAAATAAAAAGTAAGATCAGACAAACGGCTCCAAACAAACCAAGTTCTTCACAAATGATCGAGAAAATCATGTCATTCGGTGCTTCCGGGACAAATCCAAGCTTTTGCATACTGTTCCCAAGTCCTTTTCCGAATAATCCGCCTGATCCGATTGCATATAATCCCTGCAGTGTCTGATATCCTTTTTCATAATTTTCCGGATGTCTCCAAATCTCAAGGCGATCACTTCGGTAACCGGCTGACGGCAACACTAAGAACAACGCGATTCCAAGCGCTCCGATTCCACCTACAAAAAAGAACTGTTTATACTTGGGACTCGCAACAAAAATCATACAGACTGCAATTCCAAGAACAATAATTGCCGTGCTCAGATTGTTATATGCAATCAGACCAAATATTGGCATGACACACATGATCATCTTAAGCACAGTCGTAAACTTTGCCATTTGTTTCGGTATCCTGCTAATCATACTCGCAAGAAACATAATCACCGCAAGCTTTGCAAACTCAGACGGCTGAAACTCAATCGGGCCGACACCAAGCCAACGCCTTGAATTGTTATGCTCGATACCAAAAAAGATAACCGCCGTACATAATCCAACGGCAACCAGATAGGCAAAGCCTCCCAAATTGCGCCAATACCTGTAATCAATTCGCGAAATAATGAACATTCCAATCAGTCCAAGCACAAACGCCTGAAACTGACGGCGCAAATAATGTGTCGGATCTCCAAAAGTATCTTGCGCATCATATGCACTTGTACTATAAAGCATGACCAGACCGAAACAGATCAGGAAAATAATGATAAAGAGCAGGCTATAGTCAAAATATTTAATTTGCTTTTTCTTTTTCCGCTTCTTAGCCATTCATTGCGCTCCCCATCTATTCATGATCAATCAATTCCATCAAAAAAATCTATTTCTTTAACTGCCGTACCATATCTTTGAACATACATCCCCGTTGCTCATAACTATCAAACATATCCCAGCTTGCGCATGCCGGTGATAACAATACGGCCTCACCGGGAGCAGCTGTCCGGTAACAGATATCAACGGCTTCCTTCAGACTGTCTGCAAATACAAAATCATGAAATCCAACCCGTTTTGCTGCTTCCGCAATCTTATTTTTAGTCTCACCGATTAACACAAGCTTCTTAACTTTTCCGTCAAAAGCTTCAATCCACTGCTCGTATTCGGACTGTTTATCATAGCCACCGCCAATCAGACAAGTCCTACGGTTCATCGCCCGAATCCCCTGAATCGCCGCATCCGGATTGGTTCCTTTCGAATCGTTGTAATATCTGACACCGTTTACTTCATCGACATATTCAATTCTATGTTCCACGGCGGTAAATCTGACTAATACTTCGCGAATCTTCTCCATCGGAATCCCATAGCTTATAGCAATACCAACTGCTGCACATACATTTTCATAGTTATGCTTTCCAAGCAGATTTAATTCATTTACATTGCACACAGGCTCGCACTTTCCATCGTGCGCATAGATGATCTCCTCATCCTTCAGATATAGTCCGTTCGTCAGTTCTCTTCCACTGCTAAAAAACAGCACATGCATCTTTTTTTCCAGCTGCCGGCCAAATTCGCGAAGCACCTCATCCTCATAATTCAAAATACAGGTGTGCTCTGCGCCCTGGCCTTCGGTTATGCGCTCCTTCGCAGCAATATAATTCTCCATCGTATGATGGCGATTGAGATGATCCGGTGTGATATTCAAAATAGCAGAAACCTTCGGTGCAAAGTGCTCTACGGTCTCCAACTGAAAGCTTGAAATCTCTGCAACCGTCACCGTGTTATCCGTCATGCCCAATGCCATTCTCGTATACGGAATTCCAATATTTCCGACTACCTGCACATCTTCCGTAAAATTCTTAAAAATCTCACCGGTCAATGCTGTTGTCGTTGTCTTTCCGTTGGTTCCCGTAATTGCGATAACATCCCCTTTCGAAAATGCATACGCAAGTTCAATTTCGCCCCAGATTTTTATTCCTTTTTCACGAAGTGCATTCACCATCGGAAGATCCGTCGGAACACCCGGACTTAAAACCGCATAGGAAAATGTATCCATCAGCTCCTCATCAAGCGCTCCGATTATGACTTTACAATCAGATAGCGCCTTCGATTTTGCCCGAATTGCATCCTCTGTCAGCTTTTCATTTCCATCGTATAATACAAAATCAATTCCTTCATGTGCCAAAAGTTCAGCCGCTGCAATACCGCTTACTCCGGTACCGACAACCAGAACTTTTTTCCCTTGCAAATCCATCTGTGTTCTCATATTTGATTTCTCCTATAATGCAAGATATGCCACCAGACAAAGCAGTGTCGTAACAATGGAAAACACTGCGACAACTCTGGTCTCAGACCATCCACCAAGCTCAAAATGATGGTGAATCGGCGCCATACGAAAGATTCGTTTTCCGCCGGTTTTCTTAAAATATGTCACCTGAATCATTACTGACAAAATCTCTACCCAGTAGATCATCCCGACAATCAGAATAAAAATCGGCATCTGCATCATATATGCGGTTGCAGACACAAATCCACCCAGTGCCAGCGATCCGGTATCTCCCATAAATACCCTTGCCGGATATACATTAAACAGCAAAAAGCCAAGTAAAGCTCCGACAACCGCACAGGGAATCGGTGCAATTCCGCTTTCTGTTCCGATTGCCACAACAGCAAAAAATGTCGCAACCAATATGGTCACACTTGATGCGAGGCCATCCAGACCATCCGTGAAATTGACTCCGTTCACAGTTCCGATCACTGCAAGAAACATGACAGGAAGTGCCAGCCATCCGAGATTCAGATATTTTCCGCCGCTGAAAGGAATTAACATCGTAAGCGGGATTTTTGCAATGATAAGATATGCAGCAAAAATACCGGTAACCACTATTTCACAAATCATTTTCTGCCATGCAAGCAGTCCGTCCGATCGTTTAAGCACGACTTTCAAATAATCATCTAAAAATCCGATCAGACCATACCCAAGCGTCACAAACAAAATCGGAATCACCATCGGATATTCCGATACAAATACCAAACTCGTAATTGTAATAGCAATCAAAATCATCAGTCCACCCATTGTTGGTGTACCATTTTTCTTCTGATGAGATTCTAATTCCTCGCGTTCCGTATTTCCGATTTTTAATCGTCTCAAAAATGGAATAACAAAAGGACCTAACACCGCACTGATTACGAATGCAATCAATACTGCAAGAATGCATGATTTTATCATAACGCTCCCTCACTCTTTCGTCACAATTTAACCCATCTAGTATACGCCATTTTCCCTATCAGTGCAAGTTTAGATACGGAAGAAAATTCTTGAAAATATCCCGCGCAACCGGAGCGGCAATTGTTCCGCCATAATAGATTCCCTTCGGATTATGAATAATCACCAGTACTAAAAATTGTGGATTATCTGCCGGTGAAAATCCGATAAAAGAAGAGATATATTTATTTGAACTTCTCGGCAGTGTCTGCGAAGTAGCTGTTTTACCGCCAATGGAATATCCTTCTATGTATGCATTTTTACCGCTTCCCTCCGAGACAACCGTTTCAAGCAGTCCAGCGAGCAGACGAGAGGTCTCCGCTGATAAGATACGATTTTTCTCATTTTTTTCATATTTCTTGGAATAGTCTTCAACAACCGTTCCGTCTGCATCAACCGCGCGTAGGGCGAGATGCGGTGTGACACGAATCCCACCGTTTATGATGGAGGAAACTGTTGTGGCCAACTGTATCGGCGTAATTTGAAAACTCTGTCCGAAGGACACCGTCGCAAGCTCAACCGGTCCCATATTCTCCTTTGCATGCATAATTGTTCCCGCTTCGCCCGGCAGATCAATGCCTGTAAGTTTCATAAGTCCAAACTGCTTAAAATATTTTACATAATTATCAACACCAAGTCTCTGTCCGACATCGATAAAAACCGGATTACAGCTATTCTGAAGTCCCTGTACAAAGCTCTCTGAGCCATGACCTGCGATCTTGTGACAACGAATTTTCCGATCCTCAATCACGATATATCCCGGGCAGAAAAAATGGTCATCCACCGATACAACGCCCTCCTCAAGCGCCGCCGCACTTGTAATGATCTTAAATGTGCTTCCGGGCTCATAGGTATCGTTGAGACACTTATTTCGCCACATTGCATTTAATGCATCCTGTTTTTTCAGCGTATCTGATTCATAGTCTTGTGTGAGCACAAAAGGCTCATTCAGATCAAATTCCGGAACATTTACCATCGCATAGATTTCGCCGTTTGATGGATTCATTGCAAGAATTTCCACACTGTCCGCTGATTTCTGCTCGCGCACTTTCTTTGCTGCCTGAGTCGCATACATTTGAATGTTATAATCAAGCGACAAGTACAAGTCCTTTCCGTTTATCGGTTCTTTTCTGCGTTCTCCAACGCCCTCTAATTCAATTCCCTTTGCATCGGTCAATGTTAAGATTTTCCCGGGTTCGCCTGACAACACATCATCATATTTTACTTCTAAACCGACAATTCCCTGATTATCTCCGCCGGTAAATCCCAATACTTTTGAAGCCAGCTCGCCATATGGATAATACCGTTTATAATCCTCGTCCACCTTCACACCCGCAAGATTCAACTCGCGAATTTTATCTCCGGTTTCTTTATCAACATTGGAACGAATTCTTTCAATCGAACTATACTTTTCTACCCGCTTTCGCACCTGTTCTTCGTCAATTGACAAAAGCTTCGACAATTCTTTAATTACCCGTTCAGGTTCCTCAATTTGACTGTGTATTACAGAAATCGTACAAACCGTACGATTGGATGCTAACAGAACGCCGTTTCTGTCATACAATTTCCCTCTGGCAGCCTTGATATCCCGCTCTCTCTCATGAATATCCTTGGCTTTATCACCATAATACGAAGAGCCAAATACCATCAAATATACAAGGCGTCCCATCAAAAAAAGCATCACAAAGAACACACATACAAAAATCAGCACAATCTTTTTTCGATGATGAACCTTCGTCCACTCCTGTTGTTTGGACTGTTGTTGCATATACAAAGACCTCATAAATAGCAGTTGATATAACCTATTACTGCATTTATGAGGTTATGCGTATCTTTGCAATCCGTTATGTCTGTTCCGCTGCTTCTTCTGTATCTTCCTGCTGCTCCTGTGATTCTGTCGTTGCAGACGCTGCAGAATTGATTCCCGTATAGTAATCTGTCTGATCCGGCGTCAACGCTTTATCCGAGATCACCTCATCCTGATAAATATTGAGATATGGCAATGCCTCCTCAAGTATTTCTCTCACAATGTTTTGCGCATAGGTACTATGTGCCTGATCTCCTGTATTCGGTTCATCAACCACTGCGTAGATAACCAGTTCCGGATCATCTGCCGGCAAAAATCCAATAAATGAAACGAGATAATTCCGCTCATCCTTACCGCCTCTTGTAGACTTCTGTGCGGTTCCCGTTTTTCCTCCCATAGAGTATCCGGCCACCTTTGCGTACTTTCCGGTTCCTTCCGATACGGTATCATACAGGTAGCTCTTAATCATTTCGCTGGTTTCCTTGGATACGGTCTGTTTCAACAATACCGGGTCAACCGTTCGTATCACATTCCCGTTTGCATCTAAAACCTTTGACAGCATGTGCGGCTGATAGTATTCACCACCGTTAATAAGTGATGAAAATGCACTTGCAAGCTGAATCATTGTCGTATTGAAGTTCTGTCCGAAAGAATTTGTTGCAAGATCGATTTTTTTCATGTTGTCCGCATGATAAATCAACGAATCTGTCCGTGCCTCTCCGGGTAAATCGATATTGGTTCGAAGTCCAAACCCGAAAATATCCTGATAATTTGTAAAATTATCAACACCAATGCGATAAGACATCTGCATCAAAGCATCATTGCAGGAATCCATCAACGAATCACGAACTGTCTCCACTCCGTGTCCGTAAACATTTACACAGTGCACCTTATGACCGGAGATTTCCTCTGAGCCATCGCAGACAAATGTCTCATTTCCGGTTAAGGTTCCCGTCTCTAATCCACATGCCACCGTAAAAGGTTTTGCAGTAGATCCGGGCTCGTAGGTTGAAGAGACACAATAATTCGTCCACAAACGGTTGAGTGCATCGGATCTTTCTTCTTCCGTAATTGTTTCCTGCTCCTCTTTGGTATATAAACTGTCTAAATTCCATGGGTCGGTAAGATCAAAGGTCGGATATTGTGCCATTGCCTTTACTTCACCATTTTTCGGGTTCATAATCACAACACCAATATTTGACGCTGCCGCACCGTCCCTGAAATTATTCTCAAAGGTATCACAGAATTCCTTAATTTTATCCTCCACAATACTCTGCAGATTCGCATCAACGGAAATTACAATCGAATGCCCGTCCACAGCCTCCCGAACGGTTTTTTCCAAATCATTGTCAGAATTCAAATATCCGTAACGCCTTCCGTTTGTTCCGCTGAGTGTAGATTCATAATAGCTTTCAAGGCCAACCATTCCCACATTATCAGAACGCGTAAATCCGATTACCGGACTTGCAAGCGGCCCATACGGATAGGTTCGAATATAATTCTTTTCAAACCAAACGCCCTTAATCTTCGGATTTTCCTGCTGTTCTTTGAGAAATTTTTCCATATCCTCATAGGGCAGCTTCTTAATCAATACATTGTACTGACTGTCGGGGCGTTCTCTTACCAGATTGCGAACCTCAGCTTCGTCAAGCTGCGGATAGCACAAAAAAAGCGCTGTCAATGTAGGTTCAACATATTCGGCCTTACTGTTCATGACTTTACAATCAAGCACTAAATGATATACATCCGTACTTGTCGCAAGGATCGTTCCTTTCGCATCCAGAATATCTCCTCTGCGATAGGGAATGGTCTCACTGTCATATGCCTGCTGTGACAACACAATTTTTTCATAAGAAGCGCCTTTGACATGCTGAATATACATTAATCGTATTATCAGAATGATAAGCGCAGTTACGATTACAGAAAAAAGAAACAGCATTTTCTTTTTCATTTTAATCGTAATCTTTTTTATTTTTCGTTTTCTTCTTACCTGTTGTTCCAAAATAACTCAGTCCTAATTTGGTATTTCACCATACTGTGTCATATAATCTGTATTATTTATTCGATAATATACAATCTGGTCTTCCCGCGGAAATGTCATTCCAAGGTCATTGATTGCGCGATCACGCACTTCTTCCACGCGAACTGATGTTGCCAGGCGTTTATAAGTAGCGTCATTATCCGCCCGAAGATTATTCACGGTTGTCTCCAATGCTGCAATATTATCCAGATGTATGGTGATGTCTGATTGTAGTTTAATATAACCTACTGCCGTAATGCAAGTGACAATTACTGCAAAGCTCAAAAATGCGACATAGCCGCGATTCATAATCAATGCGCGATTCTGATTGCGTCTTACATTTGCCCGGTGCTCCCGTTGCTGTCTTGAGCGTCTTAAATCCGCTTCCCGTGATTGGCGTTGCTCCTGTTGCTGCTGCTCCCAATTGTCAGGCATTGCATCCGCATAACGCACGGTATTTCCGCTAATATATGTAACATTCTGATATTGTCTTCCCTGACTTCTTCTGGTTTCTGACATTGTACTACTCCTCTATCCCCTTTTTTCTTCATCCATGAAGTAAATGAATCCATGCTTTGTCAATCAAATCTCTTCACAGTCACGATCTTTTTTCAAAAACGCGAAGCTTCGCACTCTTTGATCTCGGATTCGCTTGCATCTCCTCGTCACCCGGTAAAATCGGTTTTCTGGAAACAACCTTTCCCTTAGACTGTTTTCCACAAACACAAACCGGAAAATCCGGTGGACAGGTACAAGGATTCTCATTTGTTTTAAAAATCGTTTTTACAATCCGATCTTCCAACGAATGGAAGGTAATGATACAAATCCGCCCTCCCGGTGCAAGTAAATCTATCATTTCGTCCAAATGTTCTCTGAGGACTTCAAGTTCACGATTACACTCAATACGGATTGCCTGATAAGTTCTCTTTGACGGATGACCGCCTGTCTTTGCCACCTTCTGCGGAATCGCAGCTGCGATCGCACGGTTTAATTCCCCGGTTGTCTGAATCGGACCGTTTGCTCTTGCAGCAACAATGTGTTTGGCAATATTTTTTGCAAATCGATCCTCGCCATAATCGCGAATGATCCGGTACAGTTCTCCTTCCGAATATCCATTCACAATATCGTAAGCACTCAGTCCCTGTCTTTGATCCATCCGCATATCAAGTGGTGCATCTTCACTTCGATAGGTAAATCCGCGTTCCGGCGTATCTAACTGAAAAGAAGAAACTCCCAGATCAAGCACAATCCCATCCACCTGATTGATCCCGATTTCAGCAAGTCTCAGCGCCATCTGCGCGTAATTGCTTCGTATCACGGTCAGCTGACTTTCATATGCTGCCAAACGCTCGCTTGCCGCAGCAATCGCATCTGCATCCTGATCAATTCCAATCAATCGACCCATTCCATTCATCCGTTTTAGTATTTCGTGCGAATGTCCACCGCCACCGAGTGTTCCATCCACATAAATGCCGCCCGGGCGAACCTTCAAATTATCAATTGTCTCCTGTAATAACACCGAAGCGTGACGAAATTCCATTAAATACCAAGCCCCAATTCTGCCATATGCTCTGCGATCTCATCCATATCATCATAGCAACTGTTATCCAGCCACCGTTCCTTACTCCAGATTTCCACACGGTTGAGAACACCGGCCGATACAATATCTTTCTGCAAATCTGCATATTCTCTCAAGTTGTTCGGAAGAAGGATTCTGCCCTGCTTGTCCACCTCACAGGTCGCAGCGCCCGAGAAGAAGAAACGGGAAAACTTTCTTGCATCCTTCGTCGTCAATGGTACATTGCGAAATTTTTCCTCGATACTGGTCCACTCTTCTTTCGGATACACAAAAAGGCATCCGTCAAGACCCTTGGTCACAACGAATTCTTCCCCCAACTGTTCACGGAACTTGGAAGGGACGATCACTCTGCCTTTTGCATCAATGCTGTGGTTATATTCACCGGTAAACATAAGGTATCCTCTTTCACAATAAGAAGTTGAAGTGTTATCAACAAAGTTATCAACTTATCCACCACTTTCAACCACTTATATACCACTTTCCTCCACTTATGCATCTACTATACTCCCTTTTGGGGGAAAAATCAAGAGTTGCATAAATAAAAAAGAGGCTAAAAAGAGGACCAAAAAGGTCCTCTATTTCATGTCAATATATTGTTCTAACAGCTGATCCACTTTCCGGCTTTGCTCCATACACTCAAGCGGGGAGCGTCCGGCCGAAAGCTGTTCATTTAATAACTTACGCTCTTTTTCAATCGCTTCTCTTAATATCCTTTTTTCCTCTGATTCACTGTTTCCTGTCAGAGGAGCGGTCTTTCGTCTGTTCATCTGTTCCTACCTCAACTGCTTTTGATGTATGTCTCGCCGCATATGCAATCCATATCACTGAAATAATAACCATAATTGCAGCAATCGCCATCGATACAGGAATCTGTGTACCCGGAATCTTCAGCTGATCGGTTCTCACCCACTCAATCCAGAATCGTCCGATGCCATATCCACACAGATACATCAAAAACACCTCGCCATCAAAGCGTTTTCTTCGAATATACCAAAGCAAAAACAGCAGCAACGCCAGATTCCAAAGAGATTCATACAAAAATGTCGGATGCACCTGTATGTAATTGACGCCATCAATCACAACCATATTGTCCAAAAGCTTCCGGGTCAAATCCTCGCTTCGCACCGAGTTGAGCGGAAGCTGCATCGCAAGCAGATTATTCGTGTAATCTCCGAACACCTCCCGGTTAAAAAAGTTTCCCCAGCGTCCGATAATCTGTCCGGTAATCAGACCAAGACCCGCGGTGTCACACACAAGCGGAAAGGAAAGCTTTCTTTTTTTACAGAATACATAGGTCGTAATTATTGCGGCAATCACACCTCCGTAAATCGCCAGACCACCCTGTCTGATATTAAAAATGTTAATCAGATTATCCTTGTATCTGTCCCACGCAAATACGACATAATATATTCTTGCACCAATCAGCGAGCAGACAATTGCAATCCATGCCAGATCAAAATATGTATCCGGATCCTGACCGCTGCGTTTTGCCTCCATTGACGCAACTATGAGTCCTGCAAGCATGCCGATGGCAATACAGACGCCATACAACGCAATGGAAAAGCTTCCAAGATTGAATGATTTTATTACATGACTCAGAGAAATATGCAGATTGGGGAAATTGATATTCATATCCATATCAAATGTCTCCTTCCTAAAAATTCCCTCCATACAATATTGCATGGAGGGAAGCATTTTGGGGTCTATTGCTTACAACGAAAGCTTGCACATTCAGTCTCTGCAACAACGCATGCATTCACACCATTGATGCCGATGTGATCAGCATTGCACACTTCATTATTATTAAATGTGCAGTTAACCGCTTTACAGCTAATCTCCAAGGAAGTATTCGGTTGAATCTCCATACTGTTTGAAAAGTTTGCCCCCTGCTCTTTGAAGCTTGAACAGCATGTCTCATGAGGCATTGAAGCATCTCTTCCCTCAACGAGGATGTTCTCTTTTGAACACTTTTTATCGGTGTTGTAAAAGCAATTTTGTACATTACAATCTAATCTTGTCATTATCGTTTTCCTTTCCATCCATCATTACACACAAGTGTACTGTTAGTATGGAAAGAAATCGTGTATCTTATTCGTAATTACTCGGTAACCTCTTCTTTGCGAATCTCCTTTGTACGAATCTCCTTACAAATCTGTTCAACAAAATCCGAAAGTGATTTCACGCCCTCATCTCCGGCAAATCGGCTGCGGACAGACACTGTTTTGTCAGCCTCTTCCTGCGCACCGACAACCAGCATATACGGAAGACGATCCATACGAGCCTCACGAATCTTGTAACCAATCTTCTCTGAACGGCTGTCAACCGTTACATCTACACCATTCTTCGCAAGCTCTGCACGAACCTCCTGTGCATAGTCAAAGTACTTATCGGAAATGGGAAGTACACGAACCTGCTCCGGACATAACCATGTCGGGAACTTTCCTGCATACTTTTCAATCAGCCATGCCAAAGTACGCTCATAGCATCCCATAGAGGTTCTGTGAATAATATAAGGACGAACCTTCTCACCATTTTCGTCAATATAATACATATCAAACTGGGCTGCCAGCAATGCATCCCACTGAACCGTAATCATGGTCTCCTCTTTTCCGTATACATTTTTTGCATTGATATCAATCTTAGGGCCGTAGAAAGCAGCCTCTCCGATATCTTCTGAGAACGGGATGTTTAACTCGTTCATGATATCGCGCATATGCTGCTGGGTCTCCTCCCAAACTTCCGGCTCACCAATGTATTTTTCTTTATTATCAGGATCCCATGCAGAAAGATGATAGGTCACATCCTCCTCGACACCTAATACCTTCAGGCAGTACTGTGCATGTGCGATACAATCCTTAAACTCCTGTACCATCTGGTCCGGGCGGACAATCAGATGACCCTCTGAAATTGTAAACTGACGCACACGGGTAAGACCATGCATCTCACCGGAATCCTCATTTCTAAACAAGGTAGAGGTCTCGCCGTAACGAATCGGCAGATCACGATAAGAATGCTGCGTGTTTTTATAGCAGTAATACTGGAACGGGCAGGTCATCGGACGAAGTGCAAGCACCTCTTTATCCTTCTGCTCATCACCAAGTACAAACATTCCATCTGTGTAATGATCCCAATGTCCGGAAATCTTGTAAAGATCAGATTTTGCCATCAGCGGAGTCTTGGTGCGGACATATCCCCACTCACGATCCTCAAGATCTTCGATCCAACGCTGCAGTTTTTGAATCATTTTTGCACCCTTCGGCAGCATAAGCGGAAGACCCTGACCAATCACATCTACAGTCGTAAACAGTTCCATTTCGCGTCCAAGCTTATTGTGATCACGCTTCTTGATATCCTCAAGATGCTCAAGATATGCTGCAAGTTCCTCTTTCTTATTGAATGCAGTTCCATAGATTCTCTGAAGCTGTGCTTTGTTTGAATCACCGCGCCAATATGCCATGGATGATGAAATCAGCTTGTATGCCTTAATAGACTTCGTGCTCATCAGATGAGGTCCCGCACATAAGTCTACAAATCCACCCTGATCGTAGAAACTAATCTCAGCATCCTCAGGAAGATCCTGAATCAGTTCAACCTTGAAGGGTTCTCCCTTCTCCTCCATCAGCTTGATGGCCTCTTCTCTCGGAAGTGTAAAGCGTGTAATCTCGTGACCTTCTTTGATAATCTTCTTCATCTCAGCTTCAAGCTTATCCAAATCCTCTCTTGAGAACGGTTCAGCCTCAAAGTCATAGTAGAATCCCTCGTCAATTGCAGGTCCGATTGTAACCTTAGCCTCCGGGAACAATCTCTTAACTGCCTCGGCCAGAACATGTGACGCAGTATGACGGATCACACGAAGCCCGGCCTCATCTGACTGGGTAATAATACTCAATTCACAATCGGTATCCAAAACGGTACGAAGATCAACAATTTCTCCATTCACTTCTCCTGCACATGCAACTCGTGCAAGGCCTTCACTGATATCTTTGGCGATATCAATCACTGATTTTGCTTCACTGTACTCTTTTACAGAGCCATCTTTCAATGTGATTTTCATGCTTTTTCTCCTTTTACACTTTACTGAATAAAAAATCCCTGAAACTGATACTCAGTTCCAGGGACGATTGCTCGCGGTTCCACCCTAGTTACTACTGCGTCGTTTACAACCGCCAGTAGTCACTTTTATGATGATAACGGAATCACCGGCCCGGATTAGGGGCACTCAGAGTTGGTTAGTCTCTTCATCGTGTTTTCATATCTATGGATGTGCTTCAATTCTATGCTTTGTCACAAGCAATGTCAAGCCTATTTTATGCATTCTTTCCGCAACACTGCTTGTACTTTCTTCCTGAGCCGCAAGGACAGGGATCGTTTCTTCCGACCTTCTTGCCTTCACGACGAACAGTTCCTGACTTCTTCTGCTCAAGATAAAGCGCCTTTCTTGTCTCTTCATCAAAAATTGCCTCCCACTGAGGAAGCTCATAGAGCCAGTCAGCCTTTGCATCTACCATGTTCTTGTAAAGCTTTTCCTTATCAAAGATAAGATTTACCTTGGTATCCTCTTCCATACTATCAATCGGATTAGCCTCTACAAGGGAATCATTGATTCCATCCAAAAAGCCTGTCATCTCAAGTACTGTAACTTCAAAGCGATCTGCGAGTTCTTTTACTGTTCCCTCAATCTTTTCGTCAGGATTTGTAAGAAGCTTCTCATAGATTCCTTTCTCCAGGAGAAAATAATCGTTCCAGAATTTCTGAAGTTTTCCTTTATCTGCGTTCTCATTATAAGCAATTTTTTGCCATTCCTGTAATAATGCCATAATTCATTCCGTCCTTTAGTATATTGTTTTTTCGTACAGATATGCGTACCAATGTAGTATAACTCATACGGTATTTTTTTTCAACTTTTTTGAATAGTCTTGGAAAATGTGTCTATACTACGAATAGACCGGAGTATCAATCAGATACCCCCCAGTGCTCCGGTTACTGCGAAAGATACAAAAAATACTTTATCCTCCCCTAAAGAAGGACCTGCCTATGCGAAAGCTTTGCAGGCCCTTCTTTTTATTCTACTGATTTTAATGATTCAGCCATGTCAATCCGATCAAGCTTCTTGTACATAAACACATTTACAATTATTGCAAACGCAAATGTAAAAACAACACTCAGCACATAATGAAGCGGACTCACAAAACATCCAAACGAGATCATATCAATCACAATCTTGCTCATGACAAACCTATGAAGCCATTTTCCAAGCAGCAATCCAACCAATGCGCCAATTGCTGTTAACAGGAAGTTTTCCCGGAAGACATACAGCGCAGTTTCATTCGCATAGAAGCCTAATACCTTAATGGTTGCAATCTCACGAAGCCGCTCCATAATATTTATATTCGTCAGATTGTAAAGCACAATAAATGCAAGTGCAGCTGCACTAATAATCACAACCACCACAATAATGTCCATACTCTTCATCATTGCAGCAATACGATCCCGCATATCCTGAATAACCTGAACTGAAAGAACCTTTTCCTTTTCCGCTGCCATCGCAGCCGCCTCATGAAGATCCACTCCTTCTTTTACAATTCCATATGCAGAACGAATCTTGGGCGTCTCCTGCATTTGATTCTCATAGGTGATTGGATCGATATATACATAATTATATACATAGTTTTCACACAGTCCAATAACTTTTACTTCCATCTGATTCATCTTTGAATCGCGAAGTACAATGCGATCGCCCACCTGAATACCCATTTGTCCCGCAATCTTTTCTGTAAGTATCGCCTCATTTTCGCCGGGATATTTCAGCCTGTTTCCTGCTCCATCATGCAAATACCAGATGTCTTCATGCTCAGATACAACTTCCGGCACTTCCATATAGATTGATTTCGTCTGGCCGCCAAATTCAAGATCCATTGCCTGTTCCATACGATAGGCTACCTTATCATACGAATCAGCAATCGACTCTGTAAATTTCTCCTGCTCGTCAAGCGATAAAGAATCTGTAAATTTCATCTCGATATCGTATACCTGAACTTCTTCATACTGGAGATCTGCAATCCCGCTAACCGAGTCCTTGATGCCATATCCGGTAACCAGCAATGCGGTACAGCCACTGATTCCGACAATCATCATAAAAAACCGCTTTTTGTATCGGAAAATATTGCGCAACGATACCTTCTGTAAAAAACTCAATCGATTCCATACAATTGGTACATATTCCAATATCGTTCGTTTTCCGTTCTTGGGAGCGCGCGGTCGAATCAGATTTGCAGGGGCATCCGTAAGCACGACCCAGCATGTCATAATCGTAACACCAACCGAACATGCAACAGATGCAAGAAGTGAAATCACCGCCAATCCGGTATCAAATACATAAAAGATGTTCCCCATATTGTACATCATCTGATATGCAAACCAGATTACCTTCGGAAATCCCCATGTGCCGAGAAGGAATCCGGCAATACATCCGCTGATTGCAGCACTTCCGGAATAAAATACATATTTCCCCATAATGGAACCGTTTCCATATCCCAATGCTTTCAAAACACCAATCTGTGTTCTTTGCTCTTCCACCATGCGACTCATCGTAGTCACACAGACAAGCGCAGCCACAAGGAAGAAAAACACCGGAAATACATTTGCCACTCCGGCAACAATATTTGAATCACTCTCAAAGCAGACATATCCGACATTCGTGTTCCGATCTAATACATAATAAGTGGGTTCTTCCACTTCACGGAGTTCTTTCTCAGCATCTGCAAGCTTTTGCTTCGCATCCGCAAGCTTTTCATCAAATTCGCTCTGGCCATCGGCATACTCCGCTTCACCGTCCTCATAATCCTTTAATCCATCCTCATAGTCCTTTAACCCGTCTTCATAGTCCTTTTGACCATCCTCATATGCCTTTTTTCCATCCTCGTACTCTTTTAAGCCATCCTTATACGCAGATAAACCGGACTCATATTCAGCTTTTCCATTCTCATATTTTGTTAACCCGGCTTCATATTCGACTTTTCCTGCTGAGAGCTGCGCCTTTGCTTTCTCAAACTGTTCTTTTCCGGCTAATAGCTCCGTCTCCTTCGAAGCAAGTGTTCCTTTTTCCTGCTCAAGTATGGCTTCTGCCTCCTCAATCTGCCCAATCGCCTGTACATATTGTTCATAAGGCATCATGTCTTGCGCTGACTCGAGCTCCGTCCGCTTTTGCGCCAGTTCTTTTTCCTGCTGTTCCAGCTGGTTTTTCCCTTTAGAATAATCTTCCTCGCTCTGTTTGAGCAGTTTTTCCTGTTTTAATAATTCCCTCTCGCCTTCCGCAAGCGTTTCTTTCGACGCATCCAGTTCATTTTTCGCCTTATCTAATTCACGCTTTGCAGACGCAAGCTTTTCTTTGGAATCCGCAAGCTCTGTTTTCGCATCGATTAATTCCTTTCTTGCGTCATCAAGCTCTGTTTTTGCATCGGCAAGTTCTACCTTCGCATCCGACAATTCAACCTTTGCATCATCCAGTTCTGCTCTCGCATCGCTCAGTTCCGCCGTTGCTTTTTCTTCTTCATCGGCCAGTTCCTGCTTCGCATCCGCAAGTTCTTCCTCTGCATCGGCAATCAGTTCATCATACTGTCCCATTACCGACGCTTCACAAGCCTCATCCACGGTGTCTTCCCACGCGTCAATATAATCGCTATATTCGTTCGAATAAGGAGCATAGTTTTCTTTTAATTTCAAAAACACTTCCGTGTATCGCTCGCTGTCAAATGCTTCTTTCGGCACATAGAAGTATGCAGTGATTTTTCCATCGCCAATCGCAGATGTACCGCGTTCAAAATTCATATAATACGGGGAACGGACAGCTCCAACTATCGTAAAATCTCTCTCAGAAAATAAATCCAGAGAATCCTGTTCATTGTCATCCGTCAGTTTGATTGATTCACCGATTGTCACCTGTCCGATCCAATTGGCATCAACCACACACTCGTTTGCCGCCTTTGGCATACGCCCATCAATCAGTTCCACGGTATTCACCTTCTCGGGAATACTATGTACCTTCAAAACCATTTCTGCCGATTCCGCAGAATCCGGCGTAATATCCGAACGCACCTGACAGAGCATGTCCACACAATACCCTGCTTCCAGCTGTTCCACCTCGCTTAGCTTTGCAAGTGGTTCCACATCTTCATCTCGAAATCCAATTGACGAAACCAACCGGTAATCAAAAAAATTGTGTCTCTCGAGATAATCCTGCTGCAGCGCAGTCATTGCCGGCTTTGTCACTTTCAATCCGGCAAAAAAACCTACGCCAAGGGCTACAATGGAAAAGATTGCGACAAAGCGTCCGAATGTCTGCCTGACCTCTCTGGTTGTTGTCTTAATAATTGCTCTTCTTTTCAAAATCTTCTCCTACCACTCAATCTGCTCAATTGGCACAATTGTTTCGTTTCTGTGCATTCCTGCAACGCTTCCGTTCTTTACGGTTATCACGCGATCTGCCATCGCCGTAAGTGCCTGATTATGTGTAATAACAACAACCGTCATGCCCTGTATTCGGCATGCGTCCTGCAAAAGCTTTAGAATTGTCTTTCCGGTATTGTAATCCAATGCTCCTGTCGGTTCATCACACAAAAGCAGCTTGGGATTTTTGGCAAGTGCCCGCGCAATCGATACGCGTTGCTGCTCACCGCCGGAAAGCTGTGCCGGGAAATTCCCCGCGCGGTCCTTAAGCCCGACTAACTGCAATACCTCCATCGCATCCATCGGATTCTTGCAAATCTGTGCAGCGAGTTCAACATTTTCAAGTGCAGTCAGATTCTGCACCAGATTGTAGAACTGAAACACAAATCCGATGTCATGTCTGCGATAGGTTGTAAGCTGTCTTTTTGAAAAAGCGGATATTTCTTCACCATCCAGATAAACATGTCCATCCGTCAGCGAATCCATCCCGCCAAGTATATTTAAGATTGTCGTTTTTCCCGCACCGGAGGCTCCGACAATCACGCAAAACTCCCCTTTTTCAATTGAAAAATTCACATCGGAGAGTGCATGAATGTCAACCTCTCCCATGTGATATGTCTTTGAAACATTTTGAAACTCAACATAAGATTTCATTCGTTATTCCTCTGCATACATTAATAATATAATCTTTCATTACTCAAAAACGAAACATTAGCCGTATATCAGATACCTAATATGTAATCGGTGTACGGAACAGCGCGCTGATAATACAATCAATCACAAATAAAACCAATATTATCATACAAACCATATGCACCGTGTGTGATTTTCGACTTGTAACATAGCGTTCCATCACAGGCTCTACCAGATAGTGAAACACCATTCCCATAATGGCAAAGCTCAGCACACTTCGCAGGCAGACAATTCCATCGATGTTCAAAAACAATCCTCTGTAATCCCAAAGTCTCAGATTCCAAACCCGAATCGCCACATATCCAATGACATATTCTACAATTCCGGTAATCAGATTGCAGAGGAGAAACAAAATCAGCGGATGCTTTTTTATGGGTTTCAATGCATATATTCCGAGTGCCCCGATTCCATAAATTGGCAGCCATGGTCCGTACAGAATTCCCCGATTCCGCAGCATTCCTTCTGTAATCCAATAAAATATTTCCTCGTAAATCCAGCCTGTCAGGCAGCCAAACAAAAAAATCAAAAACAAATAACACAGACAATCTAAGATTTTACTTTTTCGTTCTGTATTCACAGATTTCTCCTTTGCATGCATTTTTCCAAATAGCATCCTACAAAACCTGCCACCGGCAGCTTTTTCGGATGCATAGTAACAAAAAGGAAGCGTAAGTATGCTTCCTTTCAAAGTTATTAATATCACCGATTATACGGATTCGTGATGAAATCAAACGGGGTGGCCTGATATACATAATAATCCAGCCAGTTGGAATACAGCAGATTACCGTGCGCTCTCCACTGCAGGCGCGGCTTATTCTCGCAGTTATCCTCAGGGTAGTAATTAACCGGAACATCAATCGGAAGATTCTGATTCTTATCACGCATATACTCTTTGTGCAAGGTCATGCGGTCATACTCCGGATGTCCCATCAAAAAGATTTTGCGTCCATCGTTATCAATCACAAGAAATACGCCGGCCTCTTCGCTTTCTGCCAGGATTGTAAGCTCCGGAATTTTTTCAATATCCTCTTTTCGAACCTCGGTGTGTCTTGAATGCGGTGCCATAAAGTAGTCATCAAAACCACGCACAAGCGGAATCTTACGGTTCATGACACGGTGCTCATACACGCCAAATACCTTTCTGCTCATCTGTTGTTTTTTGATTCCATAGTAATGGTAAAGCCCTGCCTGAGCCCCCCAGCACACATGAAGTGTTGAGGTTACATGTGTCTGCGCCCAATCCATAATCTCGCAGACCTCATTCCAATAATCCACTTCCTCAAAATCCATGTGCTCCACCGGTGCACCTGTGATAATGAGCCCGTCAAAGTTGCGGTTGCGAATATCTTCCAATGTCTGATAGAACTGATTCAGATGCTTCTGCGAAGTATGTGCCGATTCATGACTTGAAACTGTCAAAAATGTAACATTCACCTGTAACGGGGTATTAGACAGTGAGCGTAACATCTGTAGCTCATTGTCCTCTTTGAGCGGCATCAGATTCAGAATACCAATCTCGATCGGACGAATGTCCTGATGCTCTGCACGAGTCTCATCCATCACAAAAATATTCTCATTTTCCAAAATCTCCCTTGCCGGAAGATCACTCTTAATCTTTACAGGCATTACTTATCTCCTTCAGTAAAAGCTTTTCTGTTATAAAACATAAACTTCATTCTAGCACATCAACGCCTCATTCTCAACCCACCCGGCATTATTTTACCAAATCAAGCAGCTCTGCCTCAGAGATAATTTTTATTCCGAGTGTCTGCGCCTTTGTAAGTTTTGAACCGGCTGCTTCCCCTGCCACTAAAAGATCTGTCTTTTTACTTACACTTGAGGTGCATTTTCCGCCATTTTTCTCAATAAGCTCTGTAACCTCTTTTCTTCCAAGTGTCGGAAGCGTTCCTGTCACGACAATCGTCATGCCCTCCAGCTTGTTGGAGCCATCCGAAGTCTCTTCCATCTCCATGTTCACACCACAGTCCACAAGCTTATCAAACACTTTGGCATTCATCGGATCGCTGAAAAACTGCACAATGCCGGTTGCTGTTGTAAGTCCCACATCATTGATCGCCGTAAGACGCTCCACAGAAGCTTTTGCGAGTTCGGAAAGCGAATGAAAATGTTTCATGATTTCTTTGGCGGTTGACTTGCCGACATTGCGGATTCCAAGCCCCGTTAAAAGCCGTACCGGATCATTCTGCTTTGACTGTTCAATCGCTGCGAGGATCTTGTCCGTATTTTTCTCTTTTCCGATAATCCCCTTCTCGATTAATTCTTCCCGATGCTCATACAGTCTGTAAATATCTGAATAATCCTTCAAATATCCCTGTTTTACAAGCGCCTCAACAAGTGTCTCACCCAGACCGACAATATTCATACAGTCTAAGGATGCAAAATACGCAATCGTCCGGACAAGCTGTGCCGGACAGGAAGCATTGATACACCGGATATCTGCCGTGTCCTCCTCGCGGACAAGTACACCTTCGCAAATCGGGCATACCTTGGGCGCCTGAAAAATTGCCGGAGGCTCTTTTACACATCCATTCAGTTTCGGAATAATCTCACCGCTCTTATAGAGCTTATAAGCTCCTCCGATACCAATATGCATCTCGTTGATATAATCCTGATTGTGAAGTGTTGCCCTTGACACTGAGGTCTGACATAATCTTGCCGGTTTACCGGTCAATGGATCGTGAAATACACCGGTAAATGTAAGCTTTCCGGTTCTTCCGACATCGACAATAATGTCATCCATTTCAACCACGCACTCCTCCGGCGGATACTTATATGCAATGTGTCCGCTGGAGTACTTACTTCCTGCCGGGAAATCATCCCGGTAACGAACCGGGTCAATCTTGATGACCGCACCATCAATATCGTACTCTAACTCGCCTCTCATCTCACCGATTGTATCGATTGCCGCAATCACTTCATCTGCTGTATGGCAGCGAACACCATAGACAACCGGAACACCTTTCGCTCTCAACTGCTCCAAGCCGTCCAGATGGCTTTTTGTCAATTCTTCCGGTCCCAGCTGCACATTAAACACAAAAAGCCTCAGTCCCCGCTCTTTTGTAACAGATGCGTCCAACTGGCGCAGCGTTCCTGCCGCAAGATTTCTCGGATTCGCAGCAAGCTTCTTTCCAGCCTCTTCCTGCATCGCATTGAATGCTTCAAAGTCTGCGTGACTCATATATACCTCACTCCGAAGCTGCAATGATTCATATGGAAGATCAATTACTTCCGGTACATCAGAGATTACTCTGGCATTCGTGGTTACATCCTCACCGATCAAGCCGTCTCCCCTTGTCTCGGCCAGAGTCAGATGAAGTTTGTCATTCGCTCCTTTTTGATAACGCAAAGTCATGCTTAATCCGTCAATTTTTGCTTCAACACTAAAATCACAGTCCGGATACACTGCCTGAACCTTCTCAACCCATGCGACAACCTCTTCTTTTGTAAATACATCTTCAATCGAAAGCATCGGAACATCATGCATGATTTTTACTCCGGCCTCGCGCTTTGCAACTCCGCCGATTTTCTGTGACGGTGAATCCGGCGTAATCCACTCCGGATGCTCCTTCTCTGCCGCTTTCAGCTCCTGCATCATCTGATCATACTCAAAATCGCTAATCTCCGGAGCATCCTCGTTATAATAGCGGTTCATATGATAGTCGATATTCTGTTTCAGCTTCTCATACGCTTCTTTACTGTTTTCCATGTTTCCCTCTCTCACTGTCAATAACCGTCTCACTTGATGAAGAAATAAGCATTTTTTCTAAATCATGCCATTCCTTCCGGGTCAAATCACGATATTTTCCCTCCGGCAGACTACCTAATTCGACATTCATAATACGCACTCTATGAAGCCCTGTCACCCGATATCCAAGGTATTCACACATTCTTCGAATCTGCCGATTCAAGCCCTGCGTCAACACAATCCGAAATTTCTTTTTCTCTATCCGAACCACCTTGCACGGTCGCGTGACGGTATCAAGAATCGGAACGCCGGAAGACATTTTTTTTACAAAACTATCTGTTACTTCCTTATCGACGGTTACCACATATTCCTTCTCATGATAATTTCCCGCACGCATAATCTTATTTACCAATTCGCCATCATTGGTAAGAAAAATCAATCCTGTAGAATCCTTGTCCAACCGCCCAACCGGATAGATTCGTTTGGGATAATTGATATAATCCACAATACCGATACCCTGTTTACTCGATGTTGAACAAATGACTCCGCGCGGCTTATGAAACGCGATCAAAATTCTCTCCTGTTCACGCGTGACTGTGTTTCCCCGATAACGAACCGTATCTCCCGGGTAGACCTTATCACCAAGTACCGCCACATGGCCGTTGATTTGAATCTGTCCGGCTTCAAGTGCACGGTCTGCTTCGCGTCTGGAGCAGATTCCCGCCTGACTTAAAAACTTGTTAATTCGAACCGCCTGTTGTTTCATAACTTCACCTTTATCAGTATGAAAAAAGCTGTTGGCATTTTATGCAAATATCAATTGCACTGCAGTACACAACAGCTTTATCATTCTATAAATATTTTTCCCTTATTTTATCAGCTCTGTTTTAATATAACCGGTCTGTCCGTTCCATTCGACTTTGGTCCAGCCTTCCTCATAGCTTTGGATGACTTTAACGGCGTCTCCCTGATATGCAAGTCCAACACGCTCAGCAGTCTCACTCATGGAAGCTCTTACATTCACTGACTCACTAAGTGTAATTGACTTTCCTTCCGGAAGTGCAATCGGTGTTGTTGAATTTAATGTTGTTGAAGATGCCGAAGAGCTGGGAACCTTGGATTTCTTCGTTGTTACGAATTCTCTCTTGACATATCCCTTCTTCTTTCCAACCTTAACCTTAATCCAACCATCCTTCAGTGTGTCGGGATAAATGGTGAGCTTATCTCCCACTGTAAGCTGCGTAACGACTTCCTTCTCAGTGCTTGGTCCTTTACGAACATTTACCGTGTCCATTGCATACGCTGTCTTCGTCTTCTCGGTCTTGTCCTCCGGTTTTGCTTCATCATCAGAAGCATCGCTCTGCTCATTCGATGATTCTTCCGGCTTGGTCTCTTCCCCATTGTCTGTTGTTTCTTCCGGCTGTTTCGTCTGCTCTTCTGCAGCACTTAAAGACTTTACCCATGTAGTAATCACATTGGGAATTGTCTCCGTAGCCATCGTATTCAAATCGGGATCTGCAATGACCGCATTCTCATATTTCTGCTGGACTTCCTGCTGTAATGCAACAACATCCTCTTCATGTTCAAATTCATTAATCAATGCCTGAACATCTGCCTGTGTACTTGTTTCCATATTCGACTGATTGAACTGACTATATGCATTATCAATATACAATTTACCAGTCTCGTCTGTTCGGATATAGAAGAAATCAAGTCCCGGAGCTGCTGTTGCAACATCCTTAAACTTCATATCAAGATATACAGAGACAACATATTCGCCTTCTGCCAGTCCTGACTTTGTATAGCAGCTAAGATTGTCATAGGACTCAACATACTCGCTGAATAACTGAATATAACTTTTTTCTGTATCTGAAATCGGATCTGCAAGCTTCGAAAGCGCATCCACATCGCCAGAAGCATAAGCATGATAGTATTGGGTAATTAACTGATTCACCTCGGGAATCGCATCAACCGCAAATTCTTCTGCCAACGGATCTTCAACCTGCTCCTCCTCCACTTGCGGTTCTTCAACGACTTTTGCCGGGCCGGTACACTTTACAAGAATCACAACCATCAGGATAAATAGAGCTCCTGCTGCAATATATTTTCTATATTTCTTTAAAAGCTCTATCAGCTTGTGAAAGTCATAATCGGCCTGTTTTGTCTGTTCCGGTTGTTTGTTCGATTCCGGCTGTTCGGTCGATTCCGGTTGTCTGGTCTGCTCCGACTCCAACTGACTTGTCTGCTCAGACTGATTGGTCTGCTCAGGCTGTACCGGTTGTTTCGACTGCTGTGGTTGTTTTGACTTATTATTTTGTTTTGACTTATTCGATTTATTTGCCATAATTACTGCCTCCTCAAAAACTAATCTCAGATGTAAAATGCAACCGGCGGGAATCGAACCCACATTACAGGAGTCGGAGTCCTGCGTTCTATCCGTTAGACTACGGTTGCCTATCGAAGCAGTATATTATTTTTTATTGCGATGAAACCATTTTTTCTTCTTCTCGCGTGATTCCAATTCGTCATCAATCGCCTGCTGAATCATTTCCTTAACAAGCGTACAGATTTCCCGTGAATTCATATCCTTGTAGTCTTCATAATACAAGGCAGGTAAATAACGCACCTTTGCCGTTACCGGAATCAGTGAATTCTCCCCAAATACTTTATAGGAATCAATCAGCGCAACCGGAACAATCGGAGCTTTGGCCATCATCGCCATCTTAAAGCTGCCCGGCTTAAACTCCTGTAAGGTGTTTCCATTATTTTCATATCCACCTTCTGAAAAAATAATATACCGACGACCCTCCCGAACTTCAGAGGATGTCTCTTTAATGATTCCTAGAGCTTGTCGCACATCACCAAGCTTCATGCGCTTGCCCTCAACCAAATCGATAAATTCCTTAATTAATATGCCATAGGATACGGCATCATCCACTACGACAGAACACGGCTTGTCATGTGTGATCATAATACTGAGCGCATCGAATTTACCCTGATGATTCGGATAAAGAACATATCCGCCTTCTGCCGGAAGATTTTCCAAACCATCACATTTTGTACGGATATTTCCGCTTCTCATCATATAGTAAATTGCGCGGCGAGCAATCTTATAGCGTTGTTCTTCTGAGAACTTCTCAGTGTGTCTAGCCATATATCCCATTTTTGGAATCATGTATATATGGTAGATATTCCAAAAAATAACCCAGTAAAACCGTAACATAACCGCTTCATTTCCTCCTCTTGCGCCATTTCACCATTGTAACAAAAGGTATCAAATAATTCAAGACCCAATCATAATGGCATCAATTGCATCCAGAAACGCAGCTCGAAGTCCGGCACGCTCTAACGCACCGACCCCGCGAATCGTAGTTCCGGCCGGAGAACACACCTGATCCTTTAATACCCCCGGATGCTCTTCTGTTTGCAGCTGCAGTTTTGCGCTTCCCAGAATCATTTGAGACGCAAGCTGATATGCCTGTGCGCGCGGCAGTCCATATTTTACTCCGGCATCGCCAAGTGCTTCGATCACAAGATCAATAAATGCCGGTCCGCAACCACTGATTACTCCTCCGATTTTCATTAAATTGCTCGGTAAAACAACAACCCGGCCAAGTGCCTCGAATATCTGCACCACCTCCTGCTGTTCGTCTGTCATAAGCGAGTTTTTCTCTTCAAATAGAAATACTCCTTCTCCAACCTTTGCAGGGGTATTTGGCATAATAAACTGTACCCGCGTAGTTGCATCTACATACTGTGCATATGTATCATAATCCCATCCCGAGGCAACTGACAATAAGGTTTTTCCTGCCAATGCATCGCGAATCTCACTTAGTACTCCTTCTATCTGATAAGGCTTGCATGCCATCACCAGTGTATCACATTCAATTACCATATCCGTAAGACTTTGATAAGCAATAAAACCAATCCGCTCTGCATTTGCTTTCAGTTTATCATAATGCGGTGCATATGCATAGATGTCACGGGCATCCATCAAACGGTTATCAATGATTCCTGCTGCGATGGCAATTGCCATATTTCCCATTCCGATAAATCCTAATTTCTGCATTCTGTCTTCCTTTCACCTGTCCCTATTATTTATCGTATCTGTTCAGCCGCATCTCGGTTTTGAACAGTTACATTCTAACACACTTTCATGTTTTTGGCATTATAAATAGACACAATTCACATTTTGTGCTTAAATAGAGTAGGTTAACATACATATATATCGAGGTGACAAAAATGATTTATAATAATGTTTTGGAAGCAATCGGGCACACCCCGATTGTTCGTCTTGGACGAATAAATGACCCTGAAAGTGCAGAGATTCTTGTCAAATTTGAAGGATTAAATGTCGGTGGTTCCATCAAAACACGAACTGCCTACAATATGATTATTCAGGCGGAAAAAGAGGGGAAAATAAACAAAGATACCATTATCGTAGAACCTACAAGCGGAAATCAGGGCATCGGCCTGGCACTTGTCGGTGCGGTTCGCGGATATCAAACCATTATCATCATGCCGGATTCTGTCAGCGAAGAACGACGCAAGCTTGTCCGTCACTATGGTGCAGAAGTGATTCTCGTTCATGACGCAGGCGACATCGGTGCCTGTATTGATGAATGTCTTCAGACTGCACTTCGCATGGCAAAAGAAAACGATAAAGTATTTGTTCCTCAGCAGTTTGAAAACGAAAATAACACGAAGGCCCACAAGCATCACACTGCCCTTGAAATTATGGAGCAGATTGCCGGTCCCATTCATGGTTTCTGTTCCGGAATCGGAACCGGAGGTACCATCACAGGTATTGGAGAAGTTTTAAAGGCAGAATATCCGGATATAGAAATTTGGGCGGTAGAACCGGAAAATGCTGCAATTCTTGCAGGCGGAAATATCGGTACGCATTTACAGATGGGAATTGGCGACGGCATCATCCCTGCCATTCTGAATAAGAATATTTATGATGACATCTATATTGTCACCGACGAAGAAGCTCTACAGACTGCAAAGGATCTTGCAAGATTTGAAGGAATCATGTGTGGAATTTCAAGCGGCACCAATGTAGCTGCCGCATTAAAACTTGCAAAAAAACTCGGTAAAGGGAAGACAGTCGTGACCGTACTTCCCGATACCGCTGAGCGCTATTTCTCCACACCTCTTTTTGACGAATAAAACAGTTAAAACTCTAACAACAGACCGACTCCGAGCGGTTCCCCCACGCACGCCCCCAGTTCATCGCGAAGAATCCCAAGCGCATGTCCTCCGGTGCAGTGACCGGTGTACAACCGACGGATTCCGGTCTGTTTTACTTTTTCTGCAAAAGCTCTTATTTCTTCATCACTCTTATTATACAGATGAAAACCGCCAATCAGTGCATATACAGATTGTCCCGGATAACTGCCAGCAACCTCAGCAATGATATTCGCTGCCCCACCATGCGAACAACTGTTAAAAATCACCAAGCCCTTTTCTGTCTCAAAAACAAGGCTCTGCTCATGCGAAAAATCATCCGGAACAAACCGAATTCCTTTTCTTTTGTACATCTTTTCCCGTTTACCAATCAGCACTAACCCCTTGGTCTTATGCCCGATAAGGCGCACACCCTCTGACAGCTCATAATCTCCTGCCGCGTACACAATCCGGTCGGCATACTTTTTTGTAATTCGTCTCGGTATTCCGATGTATTCCGGAAACAGCTTTCTTACATGATAACAATTTTCCGCACAGCTTTCCCTTACATAGAAGGGCGCATGCGCGTTCTCCAAAAAGAATTGTTCCATGCCATTGGCATGATCATAATGTGCATGCGATAATACCGCATAATCGATACATGACAAATCGATTCCAAGTGACTTGGCATTATCCACAAACAAGCCGGATGCTCCTGCATCCAAAAGAATCTTCTTGCCATTGTATTCAATGTAAATACTTAGCCCCCACTCACCGGACAATTCTTCCGTTCCGGTATTATCAACGATTACCTGTGCTCTCATCTTTTATTCTCACCATCGTTTCCTTCATCTATGACAGTTTTGATATGTAATCAGATACTTCCTGATATTGTTCAAAAAAACTCCCGGCATCACATCTCAGCAATACCGGGAACACTCTGTCTCTCAATTGTAAGTTGCCTTTCTTCTTCACTATTTACTCTGCTGTACCTGACGAATCAAATCATAATTGGCATCATTACCTTCCACAAAACCGGTAACCGGTGAATTGATTCCTTCAAAATTGTTGAATGAGGTAAAGGCTTTTCCAATCTTATCGAGCATCTCAGGCGACAGGCGCTTGCTGAATGCAATCGCATCCTTTTGAATATTTCCGGTCTTTGATATAATTCGGAGCTTCGATGTATCAACACCACTCTTCTGTGCCTTTTCAAACGCCTCATTATATGTTGCACCGGCTACAAAGTCACCTGCGAGAACACCATTGATGACATTGTCATGACTACCTGCAAAAGTAATTTTTCCAAGGTCTCTCTCCGGATTCAAGCCTGCCTGCTTGATGCTGTACTCTGCATAGAGGTAACCGGAAGCACTTCCCTTATCAACATATCCAAAATCTTTTCCACGCAAATCGTCAATGCTGTTGATTCCGGAATCAGCGCGGGTAATAATATATCCGTTGTAATAATCCTTGCCGTTAACCTTCGGCGTCGCCACCGGTGTCAGCTCAGCGACATCACAGGCGAGTGTATATGCCATCGGTGAAAACCATCCGCCATCAAGCACGCCATCGCGAATATTTGCTCCCAACGAATAATAATCCTTAGAGATAACAATTCGGGTTTTCAGTCCAATTGACTTGAATACGCGCTCAAGAATCGGTGCATACATACTCTTGATAGCGGCAGGTGCGGTAAATGGATTGATTCCGATTGTAATCTCGTCCTCATCTTTTGCGATAGACATCTGATGCTGCATCTTCTCACAGGTATCATTCAAATCATCACATAACTGTGAAAGTTCTGCGGATTTTTCCTTGTGCTGTTCGATCAATGTAATCGACTCCTGTGTCTGCGTGTCACCGGAGGCAATATTTCCTGCAAGCTCGTCCAGGTTGTCCCGCATCTGCATGGAGATATCCACATTCTCCTGTGTCAAAGCCGTCAACTCATTGATATTTTCCTTGATGATACTCATGGAGCTCTGTGATTCGTTGAGTACCTTTACGGTATTATGCATCATCTGGTGAAGATTTGCAATTGACTGCGTAGACTCTGTAATTGCATCGTTTGCATCAGATGTATTCTTTTCAAGCTTGTGAACAATTTTATCAATATCGTTTACAAATGTCTCCGTCTCTTTTGCAAGCTTTCCAACCTCCTCCGCAACAACGGCAAAGCCTTTTCCGTGCTCACCTGCTCTTGCGGCCTCAATGCTTGCATTCAATGACAGGAGGTCAATCTGTGAAGAAATAATTTTAATATATTCAACAATTTCCTGAATGTCCTTTGAGGATGTTAACAGCTCCTCATTGATTGTCTTGGTATTCTGAAATGTATTTTCGAAAGCTTTTAGTACACTGTAAGTTTCTTCGAAAGTATCCTGACCCTTCGTAACCTGTTCGAGTGTACGGTCCGCTTCCTTTTCAACCATGAAAATTCGGCTATTGATTTTCTCGCTGCTCTCATTCACACAGTTAACTGCCTCTCCCACGCGATTAACCATGGAAAGATTCATCTCTGAAATCTCGGCAACACGCCGGTTTTTATTTACGAGCGTTTCAAACGCTTCTTGATTTTTTTTCGCAATCCACAAAAGATTATTGGTATCAAATCCGATTGCCTCAATCAATGAACCGACTGCATAGTAAAATTTCTGATATTTTTTTGAACAGGTTTCCTCGCCCTTTATACGATTGTTGTCCTTCTTTCTTCCAAACATAACGCTTCTCCTCTGTTCTGTTGTCTCATATTACCTGAACATCCCCCCAACCTTTGTTCAAGTAAATAGAAAATCACAAATTAATCATATCGTTTTATGTATCACAAAACAATTGATAATACCGATTATATGTCTAAAATCTGTTAGGTGACATACCCGTCTTTACCGTTGATTGCAGCTTCTCTTCCCTGCCGTACAGCTTTCTCGAGCGTCTCGATGTCCGGCATGACATGGGAAGTATCTTTTAAGTCACCACATTTTTCGCACATCTTATAAGTCTCAAGAATCGTATTTGCAATGGAAAACCGATAGTGCATCGGCAAGTGTGCATGTGCCACAAACAACTGAAGCATCGCATAGGGATCTCCCTGATAGGAGCCAAACAACAGATACAACACACAGCGCTTCTGATGCGGTGTCAGCTCATTCAGCAATGTGTTCAAAGACTCCTGTATCTGCTCCTCGGAAGCCTCTGCTGAAAGTCCGTCAAATTCATACGGATTCATATACTGCAGAATATAGGAAGTCGGATTTAATCCCAAGGTCTCGTACCACGCCATAAACTGAAACAGGTCCGGCGTACTTGTTCCCTTTTCAAAATTATAGATTGTATTTTTTGAAACACGAAGTGCCATAGCCATCTGTTCCTGTGAGACACCGACCTTATATCTTGCCTCTGATAGTAATTTCGCCATTCGTTTCGAATCTTCAATATTGTTCATACACTCACCTCTGATTTTACATCATCTTCATCTTTTGTCGTAATTGTTCCGTGCCTTCACAGTCACGAGCTTAGCCGTAATTGCTTTGACCAATTTTATGTCACAATTTTTTGTGTCAAATAATAATAAATGTATCACATTTTCTGTTATTATTCAATTTTTTTCCAATTCAAAAATAATATGTATATTTCGACGGAAAATTCGCTAATTTTCGACAGCTGACAATTTTACTTCTATTGGATATGATTATTTCGTCAAAGTATTCAAGTATTCGTAGATTTCACAAGGAGAATCATGTATGGAAAATAATCAAATTCAATTGCTCGGAAAAGTTGTTCGTTCTTTTTTCCATGAGTATTCCATCTATGGGGAGGATTTTTACTCGTTAATTATCAGTGTAACCCGTACCAGCGGTGTGACAGATACATTAAGGCTACTCTGTTCCGGAAAAAATATACCTTCCACCGACGATATTACCGGAAAGTATGTCGAGGTATTTGGCAATATTCGAACAAGAAATGAAAATGGGCATCTGCTTCTGTCCGTATTTGTTGAAAGTCTGAATGTATTAGAAGCAAACCCTTCCGAATCGGATCAAAACAAAGTCTATCTGGAAGGATATATCTGTAAACGGCAGGCTGATTGCAGAACGACACCCTTTTCTGATCGAACAATTACCGATATCATTCTTGCTGTTAACCGCAGCTTCGGAAAGAGCAGTTACATTCCCTGTATCACCTGGAACCGCAATGCCGTCTTTACCTCTTCTCTTCCCATTGGGACAAAGGTAAAAATTTCCGGTCGCCTGCAGAGCAGAACCTATACGAAAGCAGACGGATACTCACACACCGTATATGAGGTATCCGTCCAGCAAATAGAAGTGGCAAAAGAATCCGTTGCTTAGATTGGCAATCAAAAAATCGTGGTCAAATGACCACGATTTTTTGTTACCTGATTCCACCGAATTCATATCCGATTTCTTCGATTGCTGCTTTCAAATCAGACTCTGAAATCTCCCGATTCGTCTCAAGCACCACGGAATCGGTTGTGTGATCTGCTGTGGCAGATAAAACACCGTCTAATGCCTCAAGTGCTTTCTTCGTATGTGCCTCACAATGCTGACACATCATTCCTTTTACAATAATTTCCATCTGTTGACGCTCCTTTTTATTTTCTTTTTGATAAATTTCTGCTTCCGAAATCAGTGTTCTTCTTTCGGACACATTTTTTACTACCTTATCCCCGCCGTCACAATACACCTTACACAGATTCAGACGAAGTGCATTGCTCACGACGCAAACACTTGAAAGACTCATCGCTGCGGCTCCAAACATCGGATTGAGTGTCCATCCGAATATCGGAATCCACACGCCTGCAGCCAATGGAATTCCAATCACATTATAGAAGAATGCCCAAAACAGATTCTCTCGGATGTTTCTAAGCGTTGCCCTGCTTATTCGAATTGCACCGGCAACATCAAGCAGGGATTTTTTCATCAACACAACATCTGCTGCGTCAATCGCAATATCTGCTCCGGCACCGATTGCAATTCCCACATCGGCTCTCGTTAACGCCGGTGCATCATTCATTCCATCTCCAACCATCGCAACCTTTCCGACCGTTTGAAGCTCTCTAATGACTGCCTCCTTATCACCCGGCAACAGCTCGGCAATCACTTCATCAACACCGGCTTCCGCACCGATTGCGTTTGCGGTTTTCTCATTATCACCGGTCAGCATGACCACATGAATTCCCATTGCCTTTATCTGATTGATTGCCGTAGCGGAATCTTCTTTGATAGCATCCGCAACCGCAATGATTCCGAGAAGTTTATCATCGCTTGCGAAGTACAGTGGTGTTTTTCCTTGTGCGGCAAGTATTTTTGCTTTTGCCTTGGTTTCTTCATCCACATGGACATACTCACCGATAAACCGCAGGTTTCCTCCAACACAGCACTTCGAATCAATGACCGCTTTGATTCCGTTTCCTGCAAATACTTCAAATTTATCTGTCTCATAAGCCGTTATCTGAAGCTCTTTTGCTCCCTCAACGATGGCTCTTGCAAGCGGATGCTCACTCTTTTTTTCCAGCGCGTATGCAATTTGCCACAGTTCCTCTTCCGATACGCCGCTTGCAGGAATTACATCTCTTACCGTCGGCTCTCCACTTGTTATTGTTCCGGTCTTATCGAGCGCAACAATCTGAATCTTTCCTGTCTCTTCTAACGACACTGCCGTCTTAAACATAATTCCGTTTTTTGCACCGACACCATTGCCCACCATAATGGCAACCGGAGTTGCAAGACCGAGAGCGCACGGGCAGCTGATCACCAGTACTGATACGGCCCGAGCAAGCGCAAATCCAAATCCATTCCCGGCAATCATCCATGCGATAAATGTAATTGCTGCAATTCCCATTACAACCGGAACAAATACACCCGACACTTTATCAGCAATCTGGGCAATCGGCGCTTTCGTTGCCGCTGCATCACTGACCATCTGGATAATCTGTGCAAGCGTTGTATCTTCACCGACTCTGGTCGCCTCGCATTCGAGATACCCCGACTGATTCAAGGTTGCTGCTGAAACAAAGCTTCCGGCTTCTTTATCCACCGGGATGCTCTCCCCGGTGAGCGCTGATTCATCCACTACACTTTGTCCCTTAACAACAACTCCATCGACCGGAATACTCTCTCCCGGTTTCACAACAAAGCGTGTACCAATCCGCACCTGTTCAATCGGCACCTGACTTTCCTGCCCATCATTCAGAATCACTGCCGTTTTCGGTGCAAGCTTCATCAGGCCTTTTAATGCATCGGTTGTTCGTCCTTTTGAACGAGCTTCCAACATTTTCCCGACCGTAATCAGTGTCAGAATCATTGCCGCAGATTCAAAATAAAACTCATCCATATATTGCATCATCGCTGTATGATCCATGCGAAGCACCGCTGCGCTCATCGCAAACAGGGCATAAACACTGTATCCAAAGGATGTGCCGGCTCCGAGAGCCACCAGTGTGTCCATATTCGGTGCACGATGAAGCAACCCCTTGCATCCATTGATGAAAAAACGCTGATTGATTACCATCACCATTGCAGTCAAAAGTAGTTGATACAAACCGATTGCAATCGAATTATTTGCCAATGCATCCGGAAGCGGCCAGTCCCACATCATATGCCCCATTGACACATACATGAGCGGAAGTAACAGGAAAACAGATGCAATCAGTCTATGTTTCATTCCGGTAGTCTCACTGTCTTTTCGTGTATCCTCATATTCTCCTGTCCTTACTTCCTGCCTGCTTTTCTTTGGCGTTGCACCGTATCCTGCGATTTCGACCGCGCGGATAATCGCTTCTCTGGATGCACTTCCCTCCACGCCCATGCTGTTTGTAAGCAGGCTCACTGAGCAGTGCTCGACTCCGGGTACATTTGCCACAGCTTTTTCAACCCGGGCCTGACATGCCGCACAGCTCATTCCTGTCACATGGTATTGTTCCATGATTTCTCACCTCATCCTTCCATATGCCAAACCGGCACATGAATATCATTCACCATCCGTCAATCATACAAGTATACAAACTTCCTTATGCGCATTACTTCATCAGTTTCTGCATCGTCTGCACAAGTTCCGATATCACCTCATCATTACCCTCGCGAATATTTTCTGCCACACAGGTCCGAATATGATTTTCCAAAAGGACTTTATTAAAACTGTTAAGTGCAGCTGTCACAGCTGATACCTGAATCAAAATATCTGTACAATAAGTATCTGCCTCCAGCATCCCTTCTATTCCACGAACCTGCCCCTCAATTCGTTTCAGTCGATTCATCAGATCCTTTTTCTCTTTTTCTTCCCGGTTCTTATGCTTCCCGGAACAGCATGCACAAGCTGTCTGTGGTTCTTGCTCCATTTTCATTCTCCCAATTTGTTATTGATACCCCCGTGGGGTACTCTTCAAGTATATACCCCCACAGGGTATCTGTCAACAACTTTCATTCTTTCCGTTTATCCGGATATTTACTCCCGGGAATTACCACATCCGCTTCTTGAACAACATCCGGCATGCGGACATCCGATACATTGGGTGCCTTTCTTTTTTTCTTTTCGTATATAACCGCCGGCGACTCCAACAAGGAGCACAAGAACGCCGATAATTATCACATTTATCATCGTTTCTCCTTTCCGGGAAAACAATTCCGTCGCTTCATCTATCCTACTTTTTTCAATTCAAATTTGCCTGCAAACCGTTTGTTTGCTCT
>JAQXMB010000065.1 GCA_029012425.1 bacterium
AGTCTTTTCGATGAATTTGCCTAAGTTATTATTTTGCTGAAAAATTATTCCTCTACGGTAACACCCATACTGCGGCAGGTACCAGCGATCATGCTCATAGCTGCCTCAAGGCTTGCTGCGTTTAAGTCAGGCATTTTCAGCTCTGCGATTTCCTGAAGCTTTGCTTTGGAGATAGTTGCAACCTTTGTCTTGTTCGGAGTGCCTGAACCACTCTTGATGTTGCAAGCTTTCTTAATCAGTACCGGTGCAGGAGGAGTCTTAGTGATGAAGCTAAAACTTCTGTCTGCATATACAGTAATTACTACAGGAATGATCAGATCTCCCTGATCTGCCGTTCTTGCATTAAACTGCTTTGTAAACTCCACGATGTTTACACCGTGCTGTCCAAGGGCAGGTCCAACCGGGGGTGCGGGTGTAGCTTTTCCGGCAGGGATCTGTAACTTGATATATCCTTCTACTTTCTTTGCCATTTGGAAATTCCTCCTTCTTTATTTTAGATAAGGAAGTTCTTTTCGCTAAGCTCAGACTTCGTTTTCACTCGTCTTTGCTAATCTCAAAGAACGACCTCGCAACACGCTCTGTCTTCGCTTTCGCTCGTCAGTCGCTAGTTGCTGTCGGCCTAATAAGTCTTTTTGACTTCTGCGAAACTTATTTCTACCGGTGTTTCGCGACCGAATAGATCAACATTGATTGTCACGATCTGCTTGCTGTTGTTCATTGACTGAATTACGCCGATTGTATCTTTCCAGACACCACCGATAACGGTAACGGTATCACCCTCCTCAAAGTCGACAACAACACCTTCTGTCTTAATTCCGAGATTACGCATTTCCATGTCCGTTAAGGGCACCGGCTTTGATCCCGGTCCAACAAAGCCTGTTACACCACGGGTATTTCTGACTACATACCATGTATCGTCGTTCATGATCATGTTAATCAGCACATATCCGGGAAACATCTTCTTTTGAACCTGTTTCTTGACACCGTTCTTAATCTCTGCGACATCCAGCATCGGAACTCGTACTTCAAGGATCTGTTCTTCCAGATGACGGTTTTCAATTGTCTTATCGATATTGGCCTTTACCTTATTCTCATATCCGGAATAGGTATGAACTACATACCAATTTGCTTCTGCCATACTGTCACCTTATCCTTTCCTATAATCCAATCAAGAAATCCACACCATACTGAATCACAAAATCCAGCAGGGCAATAATCAGACCTAAGATAACTGACGTGATAACAACTGCTGTTGTCTCTTTGGCAACGTCGTCTTTTGTCGGCCAGATAATCTTACGAAATTCCGCTTTCAGACCTGTGAACCAACTGTTTTTCTGGGTTTCAATACTCTTTTCTGATCCCATGTTATCACTTCCTTTGCTCAATCCGGGTTTTATTTGGTTTCCTTGTGTAATGTATGAGTCTTACAGAATCTACAATACTTCTTAGTCTCCATTCTGTCCGGGTGAGTCTTCTTGTCTTTCGTCATGTTATAATTACGCTGCTTGCACTCTGTGCATGCTAAAGTAATTCTCGTGCGCACAACTTCCACCTCCGTTACTTTTTTACTTGTTTTTAGGCATAAAAAAAAGACCTACTTCCATCGCATCGTCTAATATAACACGATATTTTTGAAGCGTCAATCATTTTTCCATAAATTCTTTTGAAAAACCGCGTATTTTCGCGAAAAAAGCGTGACAGTCAGTCAAATTGGTGCTATGATATATCTGTATAAATGGATTTACTATGCCCCGTGTGTCATTATACACATTTCATGGAAGAAAGGAGGGGAAGATTTTATGGCTGCTAATGTCATGTCTGTAGCATACAATCAGCTCAATGCGATGTATGGTTTGTCTAACACTACAAGCAATAAGTACGACGCACATAAAAAAAGCGAGCTGCGCTCTACTTATAATAGTATCATCAAGTCAAACAAAGAGTCCCCTCTGTATCGAATTAAGGAAGGTGCGGATGTCCGCAGATTTGCGATTGACATCAAAGAACAGGCTCATATTATTAAAAATACGGTCGCTGCGTTATCCGAAGATGGAAAGGGCATTGAAAGCGCATTAGACAGAAAGGTTGCCTCAAGCAATCTTCCGGATGTTGTTACTGCGGAATATATCGGAAAAGATGGTGACGACACAGATGCGAACACGAAATTTCAAATGGAGGTTCGCCAGTTAGCAACGCCACAAGTTAACACCGGCAATTTCATCCGACGCAATGCCCATAATTTCAAACCGGGCAGTTATCGATTTGATCTGAATACCAATACAACCTCATACGAATTTCAGTTTAATGTAAATCCCAACGAGTCCAATGAGACCGTTCAGGCAAAGCTGCGCAAGCTGATTAATAATGCGAACATCGGTCTCCATTCTGAAATCCTTACCGATGAGAAGGGGACTCATACCGCTTTGCAGATTACATCTGCGCAGACAGGGCTTCGCGCAGATGAAGAAAACCTATTTGAAATTATTCCGGAAGCAAACAAAGACTCCATGGATGCAGTTAATCTTCTCGGCATTGACCGGATTTCTTCTCCCGCCGAGAATTCTTCCTTCCTATTAAATGGAAATTTGCACGCTTCCTATTCAAATACCTTCACCGTCAACAATATGTTCTCGGTAACGCTCAACGGTGTCAGCGAGCCCGGTCAGGCCGCTGTGATTGGTTTCAAGCCGAGTTCTGATACGGTTGCGGATCAGGTGGAAGCTCTGATTCATGCATATAATGGCATGATTGATACAGCAGATCGCTACAGCAATTCACAGGCCACAAGCAGTAAATTGCTTCGGGATGTGAAAGCAATTGCAGGCAGCTTTTCCGATTCATTTGAAAAAATAGGGCTCACTACGAGCGAAGACGGAAAGCTTGTCATGGATCGTGACACATTTACACAGACAATCTCAAGTTCCGGTTTTGGTCCGGTTTTTGATACGCTCAATCGTTTCCGGGATGCACTTGGTCGTCACGCCGAGCAGGCTTCCATCAATCCCATGAATTATGTGGATAAAGTGGTTGTTGCATATAAAAATCCCGGCCGAACATTTACTACGCCGTACATCACGAGCATCTATTCCGGCATGATGGTAGACAGACGCTGCTGATTCGCTCCATAGAGTGAAACAAGCAGCGTCTGTTTTTACATCATCTGTTCATATTTTTCCCAGATCTGCTCCCAATTGCCAACAAGACTCTTTTCATTTTTCAAAATGGTCTTCACTGCAACCGGAGAAGTATTGGTTTTAATAAAATAGTCCTTCTTTTCTTCATCGATTGTATCAATATTGTTAAGAATCTCAATCAGATTACGAACATGTTCCATCAGTTTTGACAAGTCGTTACTGTAGGAAAGCATCCCATCCACCTCAAGCTGTTGCTCCACCTCACAGATATACAAAATCCACTCAATGATGGGAATCTCTCCGTGTACATCTGACCCGGGAAGGCGGACATCCGGCCGAACTTTTAACACCTCATAAAACATTTCCCGTGCCTGTGTAACCTTTCCCTCGGACAGCAGACTCTGCATTGCGCGTCTCAATTCCATCGTCTCTGCTTTTTCGCCGGTCAGTCCCACGCGCGCCTCATATACTTTGAGTCCTCTTGCACGAACAAACACCATCAAAAGCTGTTCCGATAAAAATCCAAAGATTCGTTTATGATAATCATCATAGCTGCTGACATCGATCTCATTTGAAAGCTCAACAAAAATGCTAAACAGCCATTCGCAGTACTCATCAAACACTTTTTTGGATGCTACTAACAAGTTTCCAAAATAGTGCTCATAACCATCCATCACCTCACAGAACACCGGGTAATCCTCGGGATATAATCTTTGAATCACTGCTCCTTCCTTCTGCAGATCCGAAACATTGTGCGCTCTGCCAAAATAGTCCCGGTATGATTCCTCAATTTTTACTGCGGTCGAAGTCATAATATCGTATTCCGAAAGAATCTGATTGTAATCTTCTTCTGTGAGCAGACTACCATCCTCATGAATGAAAAATCTTCGATAATGGCACACACCGACATTTCCTTCTGTCTCGATGTTTCGCCACATCCAGTACATGCCGGTAAGTTCTCCGTAGTAACAGTTCAGGTCTGAGATATTGTCCCCTGTATCATCGCCAAGGTATCCCAGATCCTTCGCACACGCCCGACCGACATGAAGCGGAATATAAGTTGCATCATCCGGTGCCACAAATGATTTGTGGGTCATTGTAAAAATCCTTGTCTCCATTCGCTTTTCCTTTCCCGGCAATTCAAACACTGTCTTTAATAACTGCTCTGCCCGTTTCTTCCATGTATGCTGCTCCATAACATAGGCACATCCGTCTGCTGCTATCTGTTCGCATACCTGCTCCTTTGCAAGAAGCTCCTTGAGCATCTTGGGAAGACACTCACATTCCTTCAAATCAAACATACAGATATTCTGCCCGTCAATCAGACGCTCGTCTTTATAACGCGTCGCATCCGTCACTACCAAAGCGCCTGCGCGCATACTGTTTGCAAGCCGCTCCGTAAATCCCGCCTTATGCCACGCCATGATGTTCAATGATATTTTGGCTTCCTTCAGGATATCGAAGCTCTCCTCAGGCGTCACATCGGGATGAATCACCAGACAGCTATGCTTTGCAAACGGAGATTTCTCCCAGGTCTGTCCCCAGATATGTACGGTAATTCCGGCTTCTATTAATGTGCGGATGACTTTTTCCCTGTAATAATACATCACACATTGGATCATCGGTTTCATATGGAAGAAAAGCTCCAAAAACTCCTCTTTTGTAAGCACAATCCCCCTCTTTTCAAGCACCATCCCAAGTGCTGCTTCCGCCGTTAGCTCCGTATGCTTTCTCATACATCCCAGGTAATCATTCGCCAAATGCGCCACCTGCGGTGTGCATTCCAGAATCTGCTCTAATTTTTCTCGATAATCACCATATGTCCCGATAAAAACGACATCATAGTTTCTCTGTGCAAATGGTTTTCCTCCCACGGTGATCAATTCATTCGCTGCCGGCGGGAACATCATACTTCCGTCAACCTTCAAAAAATACTTCTCGATAAATGACCGGTAATTTTCATCGTGTGTGAGAATATAATAGTCAGCCGGTGCCTGCTCCATCTGGTTTTTCAGCCAAATCGGATGATCCAACACAATATTAAATTTCGGTCCCATCATCTCATCATGCAAAAAGCAACCCGTTTCGTTTCGTTTTATAGAAAACAGATAAGACTGAATTCCGATTACTGCCAGAAATTTTTTCCCTACAAATCGACCAAGTCCGTTTACATCCTCCGCCTGTTCATCATATGCAATTGTTCGAAGTCCGATTTTTTGTAAACCCAATTCCAATTGCCGCATAAGATCATTCAATATATTGTAGCAGTAGGTTACACCATAGTATAAAAGTACCGGCGTGGAAGGAACGCCCGCCATATGACCTGTGATTCGATAATAGTAAGACAACGCCTCCGGCTCAATCGCATAGTAGCACTTATCAAAAATCTCATACACTTTTCCTTCCTTGCGATTGTCGTTCCACGGCTTCGTATCTGCCAGATGATGAATAATTGTTGCGTTCTGCGCAATCTGCGCGGTTAGATTTTTGTACTGCGCTGCAAATGCTTCCGGATTTTCCCGGAGTCTTCGAAGCTGCTCGTAATCCGCAAATTCGACAATCCCCTGTGCTGCTTTTACCGTATCTAGATAATACCATGCAGGCGGACAGTTAAACTGATCCCAGCCAACATAAATCAGGCGATCCTGATACAGCTCATTCATAACATCCTGATCGTTATACTCATAGCGCTCATAATCCTTGTAAATACAGTCAAGCATGTGTTCCACCTCGCCACTCTCGCGAAGCTTTTTCACATTTACAAGCATCACACCTGCATTGAAGTAATTCCCATCGGACGGAATATTTAATCGTTTCTTATTTGCCTCATGAAAACCATTAATCTTTCCGAAGATGTCCTCGCAGACAACAAAAAATGCATCTCCCATCTCGCAGTTATAAAGCGGTTGAAGAGAGCCCTGCACCACCAGATCCACATCCAGATAAAGAATTCGCTCTACCTCTTCCGGAAGCATTCCCCACCCGATAATCCGATAATAGGTCTCAACAAGAATTCCGTTTCTGGATGTTACCATCTCCTTAAAATCTGTCCCGACATATAACAGCTCCAGGTGTTTTCCCTGAAAGCTTTCAACAAAACACTTTAAGTCCAGGCATTCTTGTTCTGTCAGATCTTCATACGGCAAGTAAATCGTCATCTCTCCCGGCTCGTTCATAAAAACGGAATACAACATTACAACTGTTGTCTTCAAATATCGGGAATTGGTTACAATCATCAGATTCATCATAAGCGTTCTCCCAATGCCTGTTCCACAATACTGCGAATCGCCCGTTCATAGGTAAAATCCTGTCGAATACGCTCCTGCCCGCAGCGTGCAATCTGTTTTCTTCTCGCATCATCCTTTAAATATACATCCACAAGATAAACCAGCTCTTCGATATCTCCGTAGGTAACAACCTCCTCACCTAACCGAAAATACTCAGCCAATTCTTACTGATAATTACTGATCAAAAACCCTCCGCATGCCATAATATCCAGGCACCGCAGCGGAATTCCGCTTTCTATCGACCTGAGTGTAATATTTAAGTTGATATCACTGAGCCGAAAGATTTTGGGCATATCTATGTCGTAGTTGGCATAGCCCATATACTGCACATTTTTCAATCGTTCATCCGCCTTTGGCGCATAGTGCTTCACCTGAAAATGATTCGACAAAAGTCCTAAGATCAGATAGCGTTCTCGCGAGGTCACCTCACATGCCAGCAAATACTCCAACTGCCGTCTCGTAATCGATGCCTGACCATCGGACGCGGCAGCGTACTGCTCATTAATTCGTTTTAGCATATCATCAGCTACCAGATCCGGAATCAGATACGCTCCGTATATTTTCTGCTGGGCGTTGATCACACCCTCCAGAAAGCCTCTCTCATATTCTCCCAGCGGACCGCAGTAATAGGCATAATCGGTATAATACAATTGTCCCAAAAAAGAAACCTGCGCCCGGAACTGCTGCCGGTCTTTTGCTGCTATCTTATACTTTGAAAACTGCTTCGCATCGGCTGCCAGCGGCATATGATATGCCCGGATGCCTTTCTTTTGAAACCGGATAACCTGTCCTCTGTCAAAGCAAAAAAGCATCGTTGTATCATAATACATTTCATCCTCACGACGAATATGAATCGGAGAGTCATAAATCCATGCTGCATAACGCACATTCCTGTCATGACATACCTGTGCAATCAGTGGAGAATAGTTGACGGAAAGCACCAATTCATAATGGTTTTCTGCTGCTAATGCCTGTGAAAACAAGTCCAAAAACGCATCGTCTCTTTCCCAATCCGTAAATTGATACGCATAAGTATCATATTCAATTTTCAGTCGCTTCAGAGCTTGTTCAATTCCCTCATTCATATAAGAATGCCACCGGAAAAAAAGTAGTTTCATATGCCATAATTCCTTGCTTTTTCGATATCGGAATGATACGATTTTTGTAACTTCAGTATAACAATTGTTGTATAAAAACTCTATGCTTATTTGGAGAAAAAATAAATGAGATTTCTATTTCCCTATACCGAAAACAGTGTCTTTGACATTGCTTTTGCTCTTCGTGACATGGGACATACCGTAGATGTCTTCGACAAGAAGCCCCTAATCGTTAACACGGTCGAGTCTCAACCATATTGTCAGGAAATAAAAAGAGCGTTGCAGACAAGTATCTATGACTATGTAATTACTTATTTATATATTCCGGAATTATCAACTGTCTGTGAGGAATGCGGGGTTGACTATATCGCATGGGTCTATGATTCACCCCTGCTGTCTCTCCATCATGCGTCAATATATCATTCGCATAACCGCCTGTTCCTATTCGACCAGGCACAGGCTAACCGTCTGCGTGCCATTGGTGTGGAGCATATCTACCATCTGCCGCTTGCAGCTATGGTATCGCGCGCTGACAATCTATGCTTCGAGGAAACGGATGCAGAAGCTTATGGACATGAAATTGCTTTTGTCGGTCAGCTCTACAGTCAGAATATGTATAACGACTGCATTCACATGCTCCCGGAAACCATCGCAACACCCTGCAAGCACTATCTGCTGCATGAGCTGTGCAATTGGCATCAGATGCGTCCGTGGCCGGTATTTCCCAAAGCCGGAATTGATGCAATCCATTCCCTCGACTTTCACAACAAAGACCTTCAGACATTTGAGTTTCCGGAGGAATACTATTGGGGAATCATGCTTCTTTCCAGAAAGCTTGCAGAAATGGAACGCATGACCGCCCTGAGCACATTGGCGGAGTCTCATCCGGTTGATTTATATGCACCAATCGGAACATGCGTACCGGATGCAATTCGACTCCATCCGCCGCTTAATTATTACACGCAGGCCGGAAAAGTTTTTCGCCACAGCAAAATCAACCTGAATCTGACGCTCCCTTCCATTGAAAGCGGCGTCCCGCAACGCGTATTCGACATCTTATCTTTCGGTGGCTTTTTAATGACCAATGCGCAGCCGGAGATTGAAGATTTTTTTACGCCGGGAAGGGATCTTGTAGTTTTTCACGATTTAGATGAATTGAAATCACTGACCGATTACTATCTGTCTCATCCGAAGGAGCGGGAAGCAATTGCACAAAACGGCTACGAAACCGTTAAAGAAAACTACTCTTACGAAAAAGTACTCGCGCAGGTGATTTATCTCTGCGAGCAGGAAAAGGAGCACTAATCTATGAAGCTGTTGTTTTATCGATATGGAAGCATTTGTGAACCGGACATTATCGAAGGCTTTGAGGAGCTTGGTCTCACCGTCTTAGAGCTTTCTCCGGAGATGTATGACAAACAGATGAAACCGTCCGAGAGCGTATCTGTCTTAAGCGAGTATCTGTTTGCCAATCCGGTTGAATTTGTATTCAGCATTAATTTTTTTCCGACTGTTGCTGAGGTGTGCCATATTTTTCATCTTCCGTATCTGTGCTGGATCGTCGATTCGCCGGTATTGGAGCTTTACGCTAAAGCGATCACTTATGATACCAATCGTATTTTTTTATTTGACCGTGCACTTTACAACGAGATTTCTTCGTTCAATCCGGAATGTGTCTTTCATCTTCCGCTTGCAACGAATGTACGCCAAAAAGATGCCTTGCTTTCTTCTGTAGATGCACAGGCAAAAAACAACTTCTCCTGTGATGTTTCATTTATCGGTTCCTTATACACAGAGAAAAACCCGCTTGAGCGACTACCCGATACCCCAAACTATCTGCGCGGATATCTCGATGGGTTGATGGAGGCGCAATTACAGGTATACGGTTACTTTTTTGTTGAGGAAGTACTTCCCGAGGAAATCGTATCTGAATTCGCAGATGTTTTTCCCGGATTTTACCGTATGCCGGGCGAACATTTTTTGACGGATCGCACAACCATGGCTCAGCTCTACATCGGAACACAAATTACTGTGCTGGAACGACAGCGCGCGATGCGGCTTCTTTCTGAGCGGTTTCCGGTTACGATATATACCGGCAGTGATACCTCCGGTTATCCAAGACTCATCAATAAAGGTTTTGCAAAGACATTAACGGAAATGCCGGTTATTTTTCATGAGTCAAATGTGAATCTGAATCTCACTGCAAAATCAATACGAAGCGGGCTTCCGCTTCGCATCTGGGATATTTTAGGTTCCGGCGGATTTTGCCTTACCAATTATCAACCGGAGCTTACAGAACTTCTTGCTCCCGGAGAATATTTGGACTGCTATACGAGTCTGGATGATTTGGCGGAAAAAGTTGATTATTACCGCTCCCATGAAACTGTGCGAAAAGAAATTGCAAGAGCCGGATATGAATTCGTCAAAGCATATCACACTTATCCGGTCCGACTCACGAGAATGTTAGAGCTTGCTTTTGGGCTTTAATCACATAACACCTACACAGGAGGTTTTTCCATGCATGTACTGTATCTCGACTGGCCCTGCTTTAAGGGCGAGGATTTATGCTTTAGTCTGAAAAATCATTTTGGATTTGATGTCATTCGTTTTTCTCACGAGGATTACACCGAGCGAAACAGTGAGGGCTTTCTGCAGACTTTTCGGGAGCTGATAAAAAAACAGCCGATTGATTTTTGTATTTCCTACAACTTCTTTCCGTTACTTGCCCGGGCAGCTCACGAGCACAATATCAAATATATCAGTCTCGTATACGACAACCCGTTCGTAAAGTTGTACTCGTATACGATAACTTATCCGACCAATTATGTCTTTATTTTTGATTATAACTTATATGAAAAACTGCGTCTTGGCGGAATTTCAACAGTCTATTACTCTACACTTCCGGTAAATGCGGACAACATCTCTGTCTTGCTGGATGAGCCTTATGATAAGGAAAAGCTGACTGCCGAAGTATCTTTTGTCGGCAGTCTCTATAACGAAGATCACAACATTTTTGACCGCATGTATGGCAAGCTGGATGACTACACGAAAGGCTATGTCGACAGCATCATGCAGGCACAGTTAAAGATTTCCGGATATTATTTTATTGAGGAGTTACTGCCACAACCGATTATAGACAAGCTCTATGAAGCTGAGCCATATCAGAATTCTTCTGACGGTGCGGAGACACTTGCCAACATCTATGCGGATTACTACTTTGGAAGGAAACTGACCTCCATGGAACGCATCGATTTGCTCTCTAAGGTTGCCGCAAAGCATCCGCTCTCCCTCTTCACGAAAGATCCAACGGCCATCATTCCCGGTGCTAATAATTTCGGTCCGATTGACTACTATATGGAAATGCCCATTGTCTTTCACGAGTCAAAAATTAATCTGAATATTACGCTTCGAAGTATTCAGTCGGGCATTCCGCTTCGCTGTATGGATATTATGGGTTGTGGTGGTTTTTTGCTGACAAACTTTCAGGCAGATTTTCTAAGACACTTCACACCCGATGAAGATTATGTTTATTTTGAAGATGAAGACGATCTGCTTCAAAAGATTGATTATTATCTGAATCATGATGACAAACGCCGTGCAATTGCCGAAAGCGGCTTCGAAAAAGTTCGCATGGAGCATGGATTTATTCCAATCTTAGGCAATCTGTTTTCCATTGCAGGAATTTAAATCAAATAGCACATTTCTTATAATTGAGCAAAAAAGAAAGCCGATTTGATTCGGCTTTCTTTTTTAAGAGTTTCATGCTCGAATTTTTATTCCAACGATTACTGTAGTAATGACAATACGCCCTGATTTGACTGGTTTGCCTGTGCGAGCATTGACTGGCCGGCCTGTGCAAGAATGTTGTTCTTGCTGTACTCAACCATCTCTTCTGCCATGTCTGTATCACGGATACGAGACTCAGATGCTGAAGTGTTCTCTGATGTCGTATCAAGGTTGGCAATCGTGTGCTCCAAACGGTTCTGAACTGCACCGAGCTCTGAACGCTGTGTTGATACCTGCTCAATCGCTGCCTGAACCTTGGTCATTGCATCTCCCGCTGCTGCGAAGTCACTTACTGACAATGAATCTACACTCAGTGAAGCTGAATCCATGTTGTCTATATTCAGTGTAATGTTTTGTCCACTTAATGAACCAACCTGAAGATTCTTTCCTGAGAAAGATCCGTCTAACAGGTTCATGGTATTGAACTGTGTAGTTGACTGGATACGATCGATCTCAGATGTCAACTGGTCAATCTCAGCCTGGATTGCAGTTCGATCAACAGAAGTATTGGTATCGTTTGCTGCCTGAGTTGCAAGCTCGTTCATACGCTGCAGGATTGAGTGAGTCTCGTTCAATGCACCCTCAGCGGTCTGTACGAGTGAGATACCGTCCTGTGCGTTGGTGGAAGCCTTGTCCAAGCCACGGATGGTGCTGCGCATCTTCTCAGAAATACTTAAACCTGCTGCATCATCAGCTGCACGGTTGATTCTGTACCCGGAAGATAACTTCTCTGTTGACTTTGACTGTGCTCCGGTTGTAATTCCTAACTGTCTGTTTGTGTTTGCTGCTGTTAAATTGTGCTGTACTACCATGTTCTTTCCTCCTTGATGTTTGAAGTGGCATCCCTACCACGGTGATTTTTTTACCTACAGGATTCCGGCTACCATCCGGAATGCTGTCTTCTTCTTGTTACTTTCTATATCGGTGACTTGATGGAATACTTTATAGCTTTTTTCCAATATTTTGTATTTTTTTTCGATTTTTCCGTCTAAAACAACTACAGAACCCCCCACCGGCAGCTTCTTTTGGATGCATGACAACAAAAAGAAGGCCGGCATAGCCGACCTTCTTTTTTACAGGAAAGTTTCCTGCATGGTAGTTAAATTGATTAGCCTAACAGAGACAGCACACCCTGATTAGACTGGTTTGCCTGTGCAAGCATTGACTGGCCGGCCTGTGCAAGAATGTTGTTCTTGCTGAACTCAACCATCTCTTCTGCCATGTCTGTATCACGGATACGAGATTCAGATGCTGAAGTGTTCTCAGCAGTGGTATCGAGGTTGGCAATTGTGTGCTCTAAACGGTTCTGAACTGCACCGAGCTCTGAACGCTGTGTAGAAACCTTCTCAATTGCTGCCTGAACCTTAGTCATTGCATTTCCTGCTGCACCAAAGTCGCTTACTGATAATCCACTTACATCGAGTGAATTAGAATCCATGTTGCTGATATTCAGTGTGATGCTCTGTCCACTTAATGAACCAACCTGAAGGTTCTTTCCTGAGAATGATCCGTCTAACAGGTTCATGGTATTGAACTGTGTGGTTGACTGGATACGATCGATCTCAGATGTCAGCTGGTTAATCTCAGCCTGGATTGCAGTACGATCGGTTGAGGTGTTGGTATCGTTTGCTGCCTGAGTTGCAAGCTCATTCATACGCTGCAGGATTGAGTGGGTCTCGTTCAATGCACCCTCAGCGGTCTGTACCAATGATACGCCGTCCTGTGCGTTGGTTGAAGCCTTGTTCAAGCCACGGATTGTGCTGCGCATCTTCTCAGAAATACTTAAACCTGCTGCATCATCTGCTGCACGGTTGATTCTGTATCCGGAAGATAACTTCTCAGTCGATTTAGACTGTGCACTTGTTGTGATACCTAACTGTCTGTTTGTGTTCGCTGCTGTTAAATTGTGTTGTACTACCATATGTGTTCCTCCTTGATTGTTTTAGTGTGGCATCCTTGCCACGCCTTTTGATACTTTCGATAACTCACTTCTTCAGGAAATGATTCTTTTTGAAGTTTGTTATCTTAGTTACTTAATATATCGGCACTGTGACCGATTACTTTATAGCAAAAAGTAATTTTTCTTTACTTTTTGTTATCCATAAAATGTGAATCTCCGTTTTGCAATCCCATCATATTACGATAATATTGACCTACCATCTTTGAGCTCGTCTTCACCTGCCGGACCTGTTGCTTAATCTTTGAGAATTTCTTCTGCGCCAGTGTATAGTTTCGACTTTCCTCCGCACGGATTGCCACATCTTTCGCCATAATCTGTCGAATCAGGTCCTGCATGGTCTGTAACTGATCGGAATATAAACTCCTATTTGTCTCAATCACAGCCTTCAATCTTGCATATACTTCATCAAAGCCGGCATCCAACTGCACAATTTCTGCAACGAGCGTATCCTTCTCATTGACATTTGCTTCGAACTCTTCCGGATCCATCTCCTCCTGTTCAAGCAATTTTCTCTGTTTCGTATTCAAAACAGATATTTTATTGAGAAGCAGCAGTTTCTTCTTCTGGCTCTGAATTAATACATCTAAATATTGTGTCTCTGTCATCTGCTCACCTGTTTTCTGTTCAAGAGGCTACAATCTTTTGTCCGCCCGAGGTTAGGCGCATGACCTCTTTCCATGTGTCACGCATGCCACGCAGATGATGCACCACTTCCTCTAAAATTTCAGGATCCTTTTTCAAATTGGCTTCTACCAGGCGCTCATGCAAATACTCATACACATTATTAAAGTCCTTTGCAACTGCATACTTATGATTTAAGGTTGCCATAAACTCCTCGATAATCGCTTCTGCGCGCTTGATGCTTGTATGCGCGCTTTCCACATCTTTTTTCTCAATACTTGCAATCGCCATATTACAGAATTTAATTGCTCCATCATAAAGCATCAGCGTAAGCTCTGCTTTTGACGCTGTCATAATTTTGCTTCTTAAATACTGATTATAACCATTGTTTACCATAACCCGTGGCCTCCTCTGATATTATGATCCTAATAATCCCGACAACTGAGAGGTTTTGCTCTGCATCTCCGTGAGCGCTTTCTCCATTGCTGCAAATTTTTTATAGTACTTATCCTCAATATCGCTGATTTTATCTTCCCACTTCGAAATCGTGGTCTTGTAGTCACTGATCTGTTTTGTCATCTCTTTGTCATTGTACAGTGTAAATGCGCTGCTTAGAGAGGTACTCTCCATCTTCTTTCCGAGTGTTCCGTATACATCACTTGTAAGTTTCTGGAAAAATTCCATCACCGCATCCGGATTTTCCGAAATAGCAGCCATCAGCTTATCTTTATTTGCAGATACATCACTGTCATCCGCATCTCCGTCAATGTGATATGCATTCTGCTCATACTTCTTCGCATTCAGCGAACCAAGTGTCTTGATACCAAACGATGCCAAAGAATAATTCTTTCCGTTGATCTCATACTGCTTTGACATCGCACTCGTCAATGCTGTCAGTACATTTCCAAGCACAGAATCTCGACGAAGCAGAGAATCCTTTACCTTCTGTTCCCACTTTTCGACCTGACTGTCAGTCATCGCTTCTTTTTCATCGTCGGTAAGTGGTTCATATTCACCTGCTGACGGCGCATTGTAAGAGCTTGTCATCAGATTAATCAGTGTATTATACTCTGTCAGGAAATCCTTAATCTTATCGTAGATTCCCTGTGTATCTGTCGTTGTTGTGATGGTGACTGCATCTCCATCTGCTGTTCCATTTGCAATTTTCTCTTCGGTTGTCGTCGTTGCAAGCGCATTGATTGTCAATCCGTTGATATTGAATGTATTGCCGGTGGATGTAAACTTTGCTCCGTTCAGGTAAATAACTGCATCCGCGCCATCCACACGAACAGCATCGGAATTGTAATCTGTGCCGGCATTTCCTGCAAATGTAATGTGTTCCTTCAATTCCGTTAATATGCTTGCTTTCAGAGCCACTTTCTGAGCATCTGTCTTTGTCTTATCAGCGTCTGCCTGTGCATATTGCTCCGCATAATTGGAAAGGACATCATTCGCATCCATCCAGTCCTGCGCCTGCTCATTCTCGGTATCCACCTGCTCTTTTCGTGTGACAAGCGCATCCGCGTTCCAGGTACCGTTATCAACCGTTTCCTTCATTGCGGCAAGCGAATAACCTGCATACGGTGTTCCGGTCAGCTTACTGCCATCCTTCTCCTCTGCTTCCACCATAGCGTTAAAGGTTTCTTCGGTTGCATTTGCTCTTACATATGCGGTCGCTTCCTCAGACTTAATTCCGTATGTTTTTTCCAGATAGCCGTATGCCGTGGATACTTCAAATCCACCCTTATCACCGACGCCTTCACTGTTCTTTTCTGTACTCAGACTATAGGTTGTAACCTTTTCCTTGACGGTTTCGCCTTTATCATTTTTCTTCGTTTCTTCTTTTGTGACGGTCGTCAGATAATACGGATTTTTTGCTCTTCCGTCTTCATCGACCTCATCGCCTTCTTTAATATAGCAATCCTTACCGGTTCCGTCTTTTCCCTTTGAATAAACAGTTCCGTCTGCTGCAACGAATTTCGAGCCGTCCATTAACAGTTCTTTTGCCTTTTCCAGGTTTCCATCCGTCACTTTTGCTTCCGCATCTGCCTTTGTCGTTAACGCATTCGCATAGGCAATTGCACGGTCGAGGTTTGATGATGCAAGCTTCGTCTGCTCCACAACGCCTACCTTGTTGTTATAAGTATTGATCAGGGTGTTCAGTTCGTCATCGCTCTTTCCTGCTAACGCCTGATACTTGCCGTATAAAATATCTGTCTGTGTTGATTTGGTAAATAAGCCCAACGCCTTCAATGCATTTGCACCATTGGAATCCAACGCGGAGAGCGTGAAATCGTTCGCTTTTCCGCTCTCCTTAGAGCTTACAAATATTCTCTGATTTGTCTCATCAAAGGAGGCATTTACTCCCGCATCCTTCAATGCATTTACCGCATCCGCTACTGTAGAATTTGCTGTAAGCGTTACTTCTTTACCGTTTACACTGATTGTTCCGGAAGTTCCGCCAAATCCCAATGCAGATAATTTTGTTGATGCTGCTGCATTTTTATTGTTTGCTGTGCTTAGCCTTCCACCAGTCAGGTATCCACTCTTGGCAAGGGATGTGATATTCAATGTCTGTGTTCCGTTCACAGCGCTGTTGCTTGCCGTAATCGAGGCTTTGGTACTGTTGGAAACAGATGTATTCTTCAGTGAGTATGCAGATGAAAAACGAAGGCTGCTGATATTGGTATAGAAGCTGTATGCTTTTGTGTTTAACGACTTCCAGGCGTCCTGCTTCCACTCCAACTTTGTCTGGGCTTTCGTGTATTTTTCACCTTTTTTTCTATATGCTGATACCAGCTCAGATACCAATGCTTCTGTATCCAAACCGGAAGTCATACCGGTTAATCGTATCGGCATGCCAACGCCCCCTTTCTTTTAGCGCTTCTCGTCTACCATCAGTCCGGCCATCTCCCAAACCTTCTGAATCATATCCAAGGTCTTTTCTGCCGGATATTCCTTCTTTATCTCTTTTGTATCCTTATCAAGAATCTTAATTGTCACGCGATTGGTTCCTTCATGGTAACCAAAGATTGCTTCCATGTTGGAAGATTTCTTGTTAATCTCTTCTACTGCTTTGCGAAGCGAACTTTCACTTGCCACCTCCGGCTGGGTCAGATTCTCTGCTGACGCCTTCTCTGCTTCCGTGTTCTCTTTTCTGGCCGCTTCCGCTTTTGCCTCTGCACGAGCAGTTACATCCGGTGCCACAACTGATGCGCTACTTCCCTGATATGCCATCGTTGTATTTGTTGTCTTTTGGGTAGGTTCCATGGTCATTTTGCCACCTCCATGTGAAATTAATAAAGCAGCAGACCCAATGTCTGCTGCTTTTCGACTCGGGTTGTTACTGTGTATATCGGCATTTAACCCAAATACTTTATGTTTTTTACAATAAGTTTTTCAAAGCTTCTAAGTTTGCTACACTTGCAGCAGCCTCATTCTCCTTTTGAATCTGTAAATATACTTCTTTACGATATACCGGTACATCTTTCGGTGCGCTGATTCCGATTTTTACCTGATCTTTTCTGATTTCTAAAATTGTCACCTCGATATTGTTGTTGAGCACGAGGGATTCACCTTTTTTTCTTGTTAATGCCAGCATTTAGTTGTCCTCCTTCGCATTCATTAACAGCTCATAAATCGGCTGTTTTACCAGATAATCATCCTCTACAATAATCTGAACTGCCCGATTATTTGACATATTGATTACTATAGGAGCCTTAAAGTTTGCAGTCAGCTTCGTAATATCTGAAGGCACCGTGAGTGTCACAACAGAATATGTCTGCTCCGGTGTAAGTTCTCCCACCGGTGATAAATACTCGTCGTTTACAATCGGATTATAATCCTCGAGAATTGCATTTGGCTCAATAATGGGCATTGCAAATTCTCCTTCGTCCATCGACTGCAGCCACATAATACGGCTGTCTTTTTTCTCTTCATCACGAATAATTGCAAAGGTTTTCATCTCGGGGAATCCGATGATTCCACCCGGAAAATGAATCAGTTTTTCTTCAGCGATATCAATCGTTCCGAATAATCTTGTATCAATCGTCATAGTAATCTTCTCCTTATGTTTCGTTTATAGATAGTCTAACAAAGACATGTCATCTATTTTTCCGGCCGCCTGAAGCGATGCCTGATATGCAGAATATGCAGATGTATAGTCAATCGTAATATCTGATAACTCTTCGTCCTCGTTGCTTGACTTTAACTGTGTAAATGTCGTCTTCTGGTTTCCGATACGATTCTCTGCCAGCGAAAGCTGATCCCCACGGCTTCCGACATCGGTGATTGCCAGATTAACGCGATTTAAATAATTTTCAAAATTGCTAATCTGTTTTGCAAACACTTTCTGAAGATTATCATCCGCATACGCCATCTGCTTTTCTGCCTTTGCAAGACAGTCCTTCAGGTACAGCTGTTCATCCTCTCCTGCATAATCCGTGGATTTTATCATCTGCTCAAGATTGGTTACTACCGTATGTGCATCAATTGCCGCCTGTACAACAGATGTCATCTCCTGTAAATCACGATAAGTATTTGCATCTACCGCCGAGCGAATCTGCGTATTTACCGATAGATTCTGGTTTCCGGAAATCGCATAATCGATGTTCTGATAAATCCAGTCACCATTGACATCATAGTTCTTGTAGGTAATATGATTATCGGCACTGCTATCCGTCTTATTGATACAATCAAAGTACATCTCCGGACGAACTTCGCCTTTCGTAAATCCGTTCTTATCGTATGTAATTTCAAGGTTTGCATGCTCAGATGTCAGATTATCGGCAATTTTTGAACCAACAATGATTTCTCCCGAATCAGGCAGATATATCATTGCATTATCGTATTGCTCACGCTGAGCCTGATTATAAGTTCCTGCCTGAAGGTTTGTCAGGTGTTCCTGAAACTCTTTCTCAGTCATTGTGATTAATCTTGTATCGGTTGTAATATCTTTATCGGCCGTATAAAGACTACACAGCTTTCCGTCGCGGCCATCGGTTTCATCACTCATGGTGGCTGTCAGTACGATATCGTTATCCATATTTTTTATGGTAATCACATCACTGTCCGCCTTGGCATTGATGGAATTCTTCTGCGCATCAATTACTTTTTCAATGTCTGCGCCATTCATATTAAAATTAATCTGATTTCCCTGCGCATCGGTCACCTTTTTATTGGTTACTACACCGGCGCCGTTTTTCTCTTCTTTTACGGTAAATACAACCTTGCCCTGACCATCTGTAAAAGTAGTTGTCTCACTGGTCGCATTTGATCTTGTTTCTTGAGAGAGCTTCGTATTGTCGACGGTGATATTTCCCTGTGCGTCAAATTTTATCCAGTTACCTTCCTGTTCGGTAAAGACAGCATAGTCCATATCGCCATCTTCATTCGCATAGTAGTCAAAGGTGGAATCTTTTACCTTGGTCTCCCATTGAAAGGTCTGAACATTTTTTGTATATTCAGCAACCGTTGCTCCTCCCGCTCCAACAGTTGTCTTCTCAGTCGCTGAATGAATCGTTGCGATACCGGTTGTGGTTGCATCTGCTCCTGTACTGCTCGTTCTCACATCACAGGCATACGCAAAATCCTTTAATGCGCTCTGTGCTTCATACGAAAGGCGAATTCTTTTGAGCGTCTCAAGCTCCGGTGTTGCCAGCTTTGTATGACCGGTTAAGTAATTTGAAACATCTGTCGCAGTCGGAGTTTCAAATGAATTGGCGTAATAGTTGTTTTCCGCAATATTTGTATAATTTAACCGCTCCGTTATCTGGTATTTGGCATTTGCCGCCGAAACCGAATCAGAAAATGTGACGGTTGAATTGGTTTTATAACCGCTAAATACGGTTCGCCCTGCATAATCAGCATTCGCTTCTGCATATAGCTGATTACTGAGTGCTGTAAGCTGTGTGAGTATCGTCTGACGATCTGTCTCAGTCAGTGTATCCGTTGCGCCGTTTACACAGAGACGATATGCATCCGTCATAATACTTTTCATATTTGTAAGTGCGGTCTCAGTTACATCCAGCCAGGAATTCGCATCCTTGATATTGTTGTTATAATACTGATTAATCTGGCTTAATGTGGTACTCAGGCGCAGAGATTTGATTGCAATTAACGGATTGTCCGAAGGCTTGGTAATTTTTTTCTGTGTAGACATCTGTGTGTTCAATCGGTCTACCGAATATTTATTTCCATTGATGTTTTCCTTCGTGTTGGTCATCATCATACCACTGGTTATTCGCATCATAGTTTCTGTACCTCCATTTCAATTACAAATTATCTGATCAGAATCCCTCAGATAATGTCTGCACGCTACACTCCGGTGCTTGTAATTAATCTATCGTACATTTCCGACATAATCTGAACCACTTTTGAGCAAAGATTGTAAGCATTTTGAAATTTTATTAAATCCAGCGCCTCTTCATCTTCATCGACTCCGGATACAGATGTTCTCTGCTTTGTCACAACGCTGACAATTGTGCTGTAATTATCCGACAGCAGTTCTGCTTCCTCGGAGTCAACTGTCACATCAGATATCAGATATGCCAAAAACTGATCTCCGCCACTTCCGCGATAAAGAATGGTATCCGTCTGCAATTTCTTCAAGTCCTGTACAAGCTCCGGATTATCCACACCCTGCTCAAATTCTTCTTTTGTAGCTGTCGCAAATATAGACGGATCTAATTTGGACGCTGTCGCAATTGATATGTTTCCTGCCGTCAACTGATAATAATTATCCGCTCTTGATGAAGTCTTCCCTTCAACATAATCAACAAAGCCCAGTTCTTTTCCCTGCGTTGTCGATGCTACGAAAAAGGAGTTCATTGCATTTCCGTAAAGGTCTACACCGGATTTTTGAATATCATTAAACTTTCTTGCAAAAGTTCTTAAAAATTCGTTCATCTGTGACTGATAGTAAGCAATTCCTTTGTAGTCGATTGAGCTGCCAACGGATGCTCCTCTTCCAACCGTCGATGACAATCCGCTTGTCTCAGAATTGATCACAAACTGAAATTCCATCTCTCCGCTTGCTGTTTTCTGAAGCGTAAAAGATGAATATGTATAGGTATTATTTCCTAATGTCAATACCCCTTCCGGTGGCAGATTCAACGCTTCTTCAGAGGTCTGACTCGGGCTTGAAACGGTGACAACCCTTCCGCTGACATTCTTTACCGTTCCGGAAAAATTCTCATGATTATTTCCGTCTCGAAGCTGCACCAACGCCTTCAAGGACCCGCTCGAAAGAGAAGAACATGCATCAAATTGCGCCTTTGTATCTGCCCACTGAATATCGTAAAGTCCCTCTACATCATTCTGGTTTACCTTGTGCTTACGCGCTACACACTCCAATTGCCTGTAATTGTTTCCGTCAACTAACTGCAATCCGTTAATTCGAACTTCAAAGTCTGTTGCACCTGTATACATTTCCGGATAGTTGCTGTTTTGCACCGGTGTTTCCTTTACTTCAATGGAAACCATACCGGATAACTGGTCTAATAACAGTGACCTTGCATCACGCAAATCATTCGCATATGCTCCCGCAATCTCTACATCGTTAATCTGGTCATTGAGTAATGCGATCTTTTGCGCAATTGCATTGATTTCCGCAACTGTTGATTTTGTCTGCTCATTCAAATCCTCCTGCACACTTTTAAGCGCAGAAGAAATCGTATTAAAATAACTGCATATATTTTTCGCATCGCTGATTACCTGATTTCGGACGGAAGTATCTGCTGGTGTCTGCGATAATGTATCAATATTGTTAAAAAACTGCGCGTACAGTGTTGAGAAGCCTTTTACGGTTGTATCATCCTGAAAGTATGTCTCTATCTGCTGCATATAGCTGATTTTTTCATCATACTCTCCCTTAAATCCACTGTACTGCCAATATTTATTATCATAATATTCACTTCGAAGTTGTGTGACAGACTCTGCCGACACACCGGTACTAAGCGTTCCATAATCCGTATAACTTCTCAAGGCGCTATTTGCCTTTAAATTGGTTACCTGCTTCGAATATCCTTTTGTATCTACATTCGATAAATTGTTTGCTACTGTATTGGCCGAAGCGTGATATGCGCGCAAACCTGAGGATGCAATCGATAATCCAAAAAATGTACTCATACGATGTGCTCCTTTCTGTCAAAATTGTTATTACAAGCTTGTCACCAAAATATCCAGCATATCGGATACCGTCTGAATATAACGACTGGCTGCATTATATGCATTCTGGTACTTAATCATATTCGTCAATTCTTCGTCCGTTGATACCCCGGTCACCTGACCTCTCTGATTATCCAGTGCAATCGTTGAGCTGTTCAGTGTTGTGGCACGCGACTCATAGGTAGAACCGGCCGAAGCGATCATACCAATCATCTCTGTATAATATCCGCTGAAATTAAACTTTGCCTCAGATCCCGGATATATAGTTAAATTCTTGGCATTCCATACTTCCGAAATCGCTGCACCCATCTGATAATTAATCTCACCGGTCTGTGTCATGTGCGGAAAAAGATTTACCTGATTTTCCAATACATCATTAACTCCAAGCGACTTGAGTGTATACTGAGAAGCGGTTTCCAATGTATACTCCGGATTCAATACATCATACCATTTACCGGAAATAAACTGCTTTACATACTTAGGCTTTCCAATCGTCTCGTACTGTTCATACGGTTTTTCTTCGCTCTTTCCCGGTATACGATTACCACCCGCATCGTAATAATCAATGCTTACCGTTCCGTTACCTTTTTCAAAATCCCAAATCCGATACTGCTGACCGGCAATTTCCACCGTCTTGCAGTCATAGGTATCTTCCTCGTTATATACATACCAGGTTTTTCCGTCCTTATCTGTTATTTCTGTATATCGCTCAGGAACTCCTACACGAGTAAATAACTCATGAGGCGGAATTCTTTTATCAGCGCCTACATTACTTCCTTCAACATCAAGAACTTTTACATTTTTATATGTGATCTCTTTATATGTGCCATCTGCATTTTCTTCCCGCACCGTAAACGATGCTGTTGTATTCGGGCAGAGAATATCATTAATCGCAGTAGTCAGACCATGAATCAGCTGATCAAGCTGTGCCTGTGCCTCCTCCATTACTGACATTCCGACAGTTGTCGCATAGGTGTCCGGATCAGCGCCTTCAAGGTATGCAAAGTTTTTCAGTCCATTTCCCCTTGCCTGTACAAGCGCTTTGACTTCTCCGACATCTGTATTGAATTCCGAAGAAATCGGTCTTGTAAAATCAATGACCGGTGTATACTGTTCATTTGCAGGATTTGACAAATGCGGCCAGTACGGAGTTACATATCCGGTGGAGCGGTCTACCTGTTTTCCAATCGGAAAATGTTTTGTCTCATCTACAAAAAACTGGTCCTCCACTCGAATGGACACGATTCCGGTTGCATCTTCTGAATAAGTGATATTAAATAAAGCTGCCAGCTCATCAATTGCCACATCTCTTTGATCTCGTAAATCGTATGCCGTTTCCACACCACCGGCTTCTATCTTTTGAATCTCCAAATTGAGCGCATAAATCTCTGCGCCAAGATCATTCGCCTTGTCGATGTCATTGGAAATCTGAATATTTATTTGTGACTGATAGCTGGATAAACTTGAATAAATAGCATTTGCTCTTGTAAGAAGCAGGTTGGAACGCTGGATAACCATACTTTGACTGGTAGAATCCGACGGGTTTTCCGCTAAGAGCTGAAATGCCGCCCAAAGACTGGTATTGTCATCTCTCGCATTGCCTGAACCGTACAAAACATCCTTAAATGCGGTTCCTTCCAATTCCTGATAGAGACCCTGCACTTCATCAATCGCATTATAATAGGCTTCGTAATAAGACTGGCGTCCCGCCTCCTGACGATAAGTCTTATCTAAAAACACATCTCTGGCATGCACAATATCACCGATTGAAACACCCAGACCCATATTCTGCGTACTGATTGCAGCGTTTTTAAAGAAATTGTATTCCATATTTGCAAAAACAACCTGCTGACGCACATACCCTTTCGTATTTACATTTGCTAGATTGTTTGCAGTTGTATTAATGGCATTTTGTGCCGCTCGTAAGCCACTGTTTCCGACGAACAGGCCTTCCATTCCATTTGCCATGTGTACTTCCCCCTGTCTGTACTACTGTTTGGCATCAAATCCCCGATTGCCAAGCAGATCACCAGTATTGTAGGCAGACTTATTGTAGTTAGCCGTCTCCGGCGCCTGTCTCATACTGCGAAACAGATTCAGGTCAAACTCCAGCAACTCCATGGCCTGATGAATCAGCATTTGATTGGTTGCATTCACTCTTCCAAGCTCATCCATCGTTTTTTTCAGTTCGGTACGCACCGTTGCAAGCTTCTTCTGCTCTTCCGGTTGCGTGGACAACCGCTCCTCAAGAACAGAAATTTTCAGTTCCGTTTCCTTCATATTCAAAACAGCTGCAATATCGTTCATAATACGCACTCGTTTTGACTCGAGACTTTGAATATCATTCGCAACCTCTTCCTGCCGGGCGGTTGCAGCCTCAACTCCCGGAACATCTGACGCAATCAACGCTTCCTTCATCGTTTCTGACAAGGTAATCAGTTTTTTATACTCTGTTATCTCGTTCTGCAAAACCTGCGTCAAATCATCCATTAAACTTGCCACGCTACACTACCTCTCTAATACAGCTCGTTATATTTTTCCAACAGTTTGCTGGCAAAATCACCTGCATCTACCTTATAGTTACCGGAATCCACCTTTTTCTTCAGTTCTGCAACTTTATCTTCCCTGATATCAGATGCATTTGCCACTGCCTGTTTTGCGATCTGGTAGTCTCGTCCTGCCTGTGAAATCTGAACTTCATCACGAACAGAACCGGTATTTCTCACGCCTCCGGTACGCGTTGTCTTATTATTTTTGTAGACTGCCATCACCTGATTATAGGTCTCTATACGCATAACGGCATCTCCTTTCTTCCCTGAAAATAATACTATTTCCTTTTCTAATCATTTTATCGGATGATTTTGTGGAAACATTAGAGGGTTTTTAATGTTTTTTCGCTCTTTTTATAAAATAAATGAAGCGCATCGGTTTACACCGACACGCTTCAATATATGAGAGGTTCAAAATGAACAAAAGAATTATCCCTTTACACCACCAAGTGCAACACCTGCTACAATATATCTTGACATGAACAGATATACAATAATTACAGGCAGAATCGCAAATGAAATCATTACATAAACCTGACCCATATCAAACTTGAGGAAGTCAGCGCTTCGTAACTGTGCGATTACGATCGGTAATGTCTTTTTGTTATCACTGTGTAAAATCAACGCCGGAACAAAGTAGTTATTCCAGTTTGTTACAAATGTAAAGATTGCCTGAACAGACATTGCAGGTTTCATCATCGGAAGTACAATGCTGTTAAAGGTACGGAATTCTCCGGCACCATCGATTCTGGCTGCCTCAATAATCGCAAGCGGCAAGGTGCTCTCCATGTACTGCTTCAGGTAGAAATAGGTAATCGGAGCAGCAATCGTCGGAAGAATGATCGGCCAGAAGGTATCATCCAAATGGATTCTGTCAACCAGGCGGATAAATCCGAGTGAAGTAACCTGTGTCGGAATCATCATGACTGCAAGGATGAAGGTTGCCATGAGCTTCTTTGCCTTAAAATCATATGCATGAATCGCATAAGCAGTCATTGCTGAGAAATAAGTGCTCAGTGCTGCACAGCAGACAGAGATGATGACACTGTTTCTCATTCCTTCCCACACCGGAAGCGTTCCTGCCAGCAGGGTCTTCCAGTTCGTAAGTAAATATGTACTGGGAATTACAGTAAATCCTCTCTTCAGCTCGGCATTGGAACGGGTCGCATTGATAAACAAAATATAGAACCAAACCAAGCAGAAGAATGTAATTATTATCAATACGATATAGGCGATTGTTTTTCTTGTATGAAGACCAAGGCCTTTTTTTGTCTTATTCTCTTCCATGATCTTCACCTCCTAATTCTCTTTCACAGACAGCTTAAATACAATTAAGCTCAATATACCGGTTACAACAAACAGGAATACACTCAGTGCACCACCCATACCAAAGTTCTTGCTGAACAAGTGCTTGTTCAAGAACATAATCATGGTCAAGGTTGAACGAGCCGGGTCTCCGGTCGCATTTGTCAGGACCTGAGGAACATCGAACATCTGTAATCCACCGATGAGTGATGTAATCATTACATACAAGAGAATCGGTCGAAGCAACGGCAATGTAATTTTGAAGAATACATCGGTCGCCGTCGCACCGTCAACCTCTGCTGCTTCAAACAGCGCAGGGTCAATTCCCATCATACCTGCCATAAGCAAAATGGTTGTATTACCAAACCACATGAGACAGTTCATTCCTGCAACGATTGTTCGCGCGCTTCCAACATGGAACAGGAACTGGTAGGGTTCCTTCAAAATACCGATATGAATCAGGATGTCATTAATCGGTCCCATGTCAGAGAACAGGGTAAAGAACAACATCGCAAACGCTGACGCCATAATCAGGTTTGGCAGATAGATTACGGTCTTAAAAAAGCCTTCACATTTTAATCTCATTCTTTGATTTGAGAACCAGGCTCCTAATATCAAGGACAGAAGAATCTGGGGAACAAATCCCATCACCCACATAATCATGGTATTGCCAAGATAGGTCCAAATATCTCCCTGTGAAAACAGTTTTACATAGTTCGCAAACCCAATATATTTCGGTCCGACCTGAATGATTCCGTCACGATAATTCTCAAAAAATGAATTGTAAATCGTCGAGAACAACGGAATCAGCTGGAAGATACAATATGTAACCACGAACGGAATCAGAAATATATAGCCCCAGCGATTGTAACGAACCACATTATTATTCTTCGTCTTCTTACTCATGACATAACCTCCATTTCCAAATAATACAGTGCTCGCAGCAATACTTTAACTGCTGAACCAAGGTCTAAAATACTGCTGCCAACCCTGTGTCTTGCACATTTTTCGCTTTGCAAATCACTGATTGCAAGCGTTTTTATATATTGGGGCTGCCTGTCAGACAAGCAGCCCCAACTGTAATAATATGTTTCGCTCAAGAATTAGTATGTTAAGCTAGGGTATTTTTCAACAACAGCCTTGTAGAATGCATCAAGAGCTTCGTCGTAAGTATAGTTACCATCGAAGTATCCTCTCATAGCCTCCTGGAATGACTCATTGATACCCTGATCGTATGCTGACTGGTTGCTTAAGTCAATCTTGCTAACACCGGCTACATACATTGCCAGAGGGTTCTGTCCGCCAAGCACTGCACTTGAGTAAGAAGTATCTGCTGCCATCTCTAACATTGCAGGCTCGTTGTTAACGAAATCGTTATCAGCCTTAACGATGTCAATCATGATGTCCTTATCGCAGGTAAGCTTTAACATGATGTCCTTGATTAATGAAGCGTTATCTGTTCCTGTAGCACCACAGATCCATGTTCCACCCCAGAAGAATCCCTGAGGTCCTTCAACTGCGCCCCAGCCGCCGTTTGTTGCAACAGCGCCATCAGCACCGGCTGACATACAGAAATCTACGAACCAAGCGGGTCCAAAGTAGCAGAATACATTTGAGTCCTCGAAAAATCCCTTAGACCAGTCATCTGACCATAACTCGTGTGTTGCAGTCTGTCCTGCATCTACCATCTTCTTAGAATCCTCTACCCACTTAAGTATGTTCGGGTCAATCTGAATCTTGTTATCAGCTGAAACCCACTTAGATGTAACATTGTTAGAGTATACACGATAAGTATCGTTTACAGAAGAAGTCATAAGATATCCTTTTTCCTTCATCTTAGCTGCAGTAGCTGAGAAAGCATCCCAATCCTTAACTGCCTCATTAACCTCTGCAGGATCGTCTGTTCCAAGAACATCCTTAGCGATGTCGCGTCTGTAAATTAATACACCGGGGCATCCCTGCCAAGATACACCCTTCAGGTTTCCGTTAGAATCTGTAACAACATCCTTGGTGTACTGGAACTGGTTCGCTAAATCAGCCTCTGTAATTCCAAGATCAGCAACATTCATGGTGTAAGGAGTATCAACATACTTTAATGCGTAGTCAGCCTCCATTAAGAACATATCAATCTTCTCATCAGCCGGAGCGCTCTCCTGCTTCAACAGAGTCTCATCAAGGTTGTTCTGATAAGCGTTGTCATCTGAAGGTGTAATATGCCACTGTACAGTAACATCACCGATCTTACCGGTTGTTCCGTCAACTTCCTCATATCCGGGATAGTGATCTTTCACACGGCTCTTGAACTCTTCGTTCCAGCAGTAAATGTTGAAGACTTTTCCTTCCTCAGCTGCGGGTGCCTCCTCTGCTGCGGGTGCCTCCTCAGCTGCAGGTGTCTCCTCAGCTGCAGGTGCCTCTGCTGCAGGTGCTTCTGCTGCGGGTTCCTCTGCCTTGCTTCCGCAACCAACTAACATAGAAGCTACCATAGTAGTTGCAAGTAAAGCGCTTAATACTTTCTTTTTCATATTCTTTTTTTCCTCCCTTTAAAGAATGGTCCTTGATAGGTATTTATATTTTTACCTTATAATAAGGTAGAAATATCTCATTTTGTTAAATCCTTTACGGTGTCTCCTTCATAGAGCTCACCGGCTACCGTAATCGGTTGGATCAGTGTGGTTCGCGGTTCTTCAATCAGACTGATGAGATTTTCTGCCGCCCGTTCCCCGATTTCTTTGGTGTCCTGCCGCAAGGTTGTAAGCCTCGGCTCAATGTGCCTTGCAACCCGAAGTCCGTCATATCCGACAATGGATATATCATCCGGAATTGACAGCCCCTTTTCCTGAATGGCGTTCATTCCGCCAAAGCTTGCGAAGTCATCTGGGTAAAAGATACAGGTTGGCGGATCCGGTAAACCAAGAAGCTTCATGGTACAATCATATGCTGCTCCTGTATTTCTGTATGCCGCCTCCATCACATATTCGTCCGGGATGTCTATCCCGTATTCTTTCGCAGTGCGATAAAACGCTGACATGCGATTTCGTGTTACGGATGAATCGGTTCCATGAATATATGCAATCTTTCGATGTCCCTTATGATAAACATATGAAAACAAGGTTCTCATTCCGTTTACATTATCAGAGATGACTGCAATCCTGCTGTTAAACAAATGATCAATTGTGACCACCGGCACATCGCTTTGTATCAGCTCCACCACCATCGGATCGTAAAAGTTGATACATGCAATCACAACGCCATCAAATCCCCGATGCTTCACATGCTCTAAATATGACATCTGATTTGTTTCACTTCTTGTACAGTTAATAAATGTAATGTCATATCCGTGTGATTCTGCGGTTCGCTTAAAGCTGTCCAACACATATGCAAAATAGTCATGTGTTAAGCCGCTGTGTGCTTCGTCTACAAATAGCACTCCGATATTGTTTGTGCGGTTCGTCTTCAATGCCTGTGCTGCAGAGTTTGGAAAATATCCCATTTCCTTAGCGACCTGACGAATGCGCTCTTTTGTATCTTTTCCTATATCCCGATGATCGTTTAACGCTTTACTTACGGTCGCCACTGATACTCCACATGCTACTGAAATATCTTTCATGGAAGCCATGCGTTTTTACCTCCCGAGAATTCCCACGATACTGGTTTTCGCTTGTGTCGAATCACTTAATCGTTTTCGTAGGTTCATAGTACAACGGTTTTGTCAGTTTGGCAAGTAAATTTTGGATTTTTTTATGCAAAACATCCATATTTGTGAATATTATCTAGTTTTCACAACCTCATTTTGCCCAATTTTCACAAAAGATATGTTCTCTTTCTAGGATTGTCTTGACTTTTACTTAATCGTTTTCTATACTAACCTCAACTTTACATTCATGCTTGACTCATGTGTATTTGTTTATATGAAGGGAGAACTACTATGAAATTTGGTTACTTTGATGATCAAAACAAAGAGTATGTAATTACTACACCGAAGACTCCTTTGCCCTGGATTAATTATCTTGGATGCAACGAGTTTTTCTCTTTGATTTCCAACACCTGTGGTGGCTATACATTCTATAAGGATGCAAAGCTCCTTCGACTTACTCGTTATCGCTATAATAATGTTCCCGGCGATATCAACGGTAAGTACTTCTATATTAAGGACGGTGACACCGTATGGAATCCCGGTTGGAAGCCGACCCAGACCGAGCTTGACAGCTATGAATGCCGTCACGGAATCGGATACAGTAAGTTTCATGGCACGAAAAACTCGTTAAGTGCCTCTGTACTTACTTTCGTTCCTATGAATGATAATTGTGAAATCAGTCAGGTAAAACTTACTAATAACGGTGATCAGGCAAAAGAGATCAGTCTGTTTTCTTATGTTGAGTGGTGTCTGTGGAATGCCGATGACGACATGAAGAACTTCCAGCGAAACTTAAGCATCGGTGAAGTTGAGGTGATTGGCTCTACCATTTATCACAAGACAGAGTTCCGTGAGCGTCGCAATCACTATGCTTTATATTCTGTTAACGCGCCGGTTGATGCTTTTGATACC
>JAQXMB010000066.1 GCA_029012425.1 bacterium
GGAAAGGCAATTGACGAAGCATAATTGACCGGAGGCAGATACGATGAGTTACGCAGACGAACTGTTTATTGCGATGTGCAAGGATATATTGGAAAACGGAACCAGCACGGAGGGCGAAAAAGTCCGTCCGCACTGGGAAGACGGAAGCAGTGCCTACACCATCAAGAAATTTGGCGTGGTCAACCGATATGATTTGTCGAAAGAATTTCCGGCAATGACGCTTCGGAAAACAGCGATAAAAAGCTGTACCGATGAGATGCTTTGGATCTGGCAGAAGAAATCGAATAATATCCATGATTTAAACAGCCATATCTGGGACGAGTGGGCAGATGAAAGCGGCTCCATCGGCAAAGCATACGGTTATCAGATGCAGGTGAAGCACCGGTATAAGGAAGGCATGATGGATCAGGTGGATCGGGTCATCTATGACTTAAAGAACAATCCGTTCAGCCGCAGAATTATGACCAATATTTATGTGCATCAGGATTTGCATGAGATGAATCTGTATCCGTGTGCATACAGCATGACATTTAATGTGACGCAGAAAAAGGGTGAGGATCGATTGACCTTAAACGCTGTGCTAAATCAGCGATCACAGGATATTCTGACAGCAAACAATTGGAATGTATGTCAGTATGCGGTGCTTGTCCATATGCTTGCGCAGGTGTGTGATATGAATGTCGGAGAACTGGTACATGTGATCGCAGATGCTCATATTTATGACCGTCATGTTCCGCTTGTAGAGGAACTGATCGGCAGAAAGCCTTTTCCGGCACCGAAGTTTTGGCTGAACCCTGAAATAGAAGACTTTTATCAATTCACACCGGAAGATGTGGCATTGATTGACTATGAGACCGGACCGCAGATAAAGAATATTCCGGTAGCGATATAAGACAGATAGGCAGGAGAATACCATGAATTTAATTGCAGCAGTTGATAATAATTGGGCGATCGGCAAAAACAATCAGCTTTTGGTCAGTATTCCGGCAGACATGAAATTCTTTCGAACAGAGACAACCGGAAAGGTTGTGGTCATGGGAAGAAAGACATTAGAGACTTTCCCGAATGGACAGCCGCTTAAGAACCGGACGAATATTGTTCTGACACGCGATAAGAGCTATCAGGTGAAAGATGCAATTGTCGTCTATTCGCTAGAAGAGCTTCGCGAGGAATTAAAAAAGTACCCGTCCGAGGATATCTATGTAATTGGTGGAGAGAGCATTTATCGTCAGCTGGTTGATGAATGTGATGTTGCACATATTACAAAAATTGATTTCTCATACTCGGCAGATACTTATTTTCCGAATCTCGATGAGAAACCGGAGTGGAAAATTACGCAGATAAGCGAGGAACAGACCTATTTTGATCTGATTTATCATTTTTTGAAATATGAGAAGGTTTAAGGAATCGAACTGTTATATTAATTAGTAGTTCAGCTGGAGTATATGAAACGGATTCAGGAGTAAGAATGGAGATTACAGGCAAAAAATTATTTGTAAAGGCAATGAGAGAAGAGGGCGTTGACACAATTTTCGGGTATCCCGGAGGAATGGTAACGGACCTCTTCGATGAGTTATATAAGGCAGAAGATATCAGATTGGTTCTGCCGCGTCATGAACAGGCATTGATTCATGAGGCAGAAGGATATGCCCGTTCCACAGGAAAAGTAGGAGTGTGTATTGTAACAAGTGGCCCGGGAGCAACGAATATCGTAACAGGACTAGCTGATGCACATTATGACAGCATTCCGCTTGTTGTCATTACGGGACAGGTCCCGCTTGGACTCATCGGAAACGATGCATTCCAGGAGGTAGATATCGTCGGAATGACAAGAAGTATTACGAAATACGGTGTGACGGTAAGAAAGCGCGAGGATCTTGGAAGGATACTTAAGATGGCTTTTCAGATTGCATCGACCGGAAAACCCGGCCCGGTGTTAATTGACCTTCCGAAAGATATACAAAATGAACTTGGAGATGCAGACTATCCGTCAAAGATTGCAATTCGCGGATACAAGCCGAATACATCCGTTCATGTGGGACAGTTAAAAAAAGCATATAAGCTGTTACATACGGCAAAACAGCCGTTGATTCTTGCAGGGGGCGGGGTTCATCTGGCCGGTGCACAGGAGGAATTGCAGCTGTTTGCCGAGCGGACGCATGTGCCGGTTGTGACAACTGTGATGGGTAAAGGTGTGATGCCGGTTGGACACCATCTGTATGTCGGAAACTGTGGGATGCATGGTCGCTATGCTGCAAATAAAGCAGTCAGCGAGTGTGATGTGCTCTTTTCCATCGGAACAAGGTTTAATGATCGAATCACAGGTGATCTGGAGGAGTTCGCACCGAATGCCAAGATTGTACATATTGATATTGCGACCGCATCCATCTCCCGAAATGTACTGGTGGATGTACCGGTGGTATCTGATGCGAAGCTTGCACTTACAACGATGCTCGAATGGGCAAAGTCGAGAAGCACCAAGGCGTGGCGTGCGCAGATTGCTGCGTGGGAGGAAGAAAATCCGCTTCGTATGCGCCAGATCAAAGATGGCATCAGTCCGCAGACAGTTATGGAGGAGATTAACCGCACCTTTGAGACCGGTATTATCGTGACAGATGTCGGACAGCACCAGATGTGGGCTTCCCAGTATCTGGATTTCGGAGTCGAAAAACAGTTTATTACTTCCGGTGGTCTTGGAACGATGGGCTTTGGTCTGCCGGCTGCAATCGGTGCCAAAATCGGAAATCCCGACCAGCATGTTGTGTGCATCAGCGGTGATGGCGGTGTGCAGATGAATATCCAGGAGCTTGCGACAGCGGCAGTGGAAGATGTTGCGCTTACACTTATCATTTTAAATAACGGCTATCTTGGCATGGTTCGTCAGATGCAGCAGCTCTTTTATGGAAAACGCTATTCGGCAACCTGTTTAAGACGCAGAAGAAGCTGTCCGGCCGATTGTAAGGGACCGGGTAAAAATTGCCCGCCGTATGAGCCTGATTTTGTAAAGCTTGCGGAAAGCTATGGAGCACATGGAATTCGTGTTACAGAGGTGAGTGAGCTTGCGCCTGCACTTGCAAAAGCAAAAGAGACGACGGATGCGCTTACAGTAATCGAGGTTATCATTCCGACCGAGGAGATTGTACTTCCTATGGTAAAAAGCGGTAATCCGATGAGTGAAATGATATTGAAATAGGAGGATGGACATTTGATCGATCGTACAATGAAAAACCGATGGATTGCACTCTATGTTGAGAATCAGGTCGGTGTGTTAGCGAAAGTATCCGGTCTGTTTTCCGGAAAATCATACAATTTACGGTCACTTACGGTAGGAACTACCGAAGATGAAACGGTATCCCGCATGACAATCTGTGTGACGAGTGATGATGTGACTTTTGAGCAGATAAAAAAACAGCTCAACTGTATGGTGGAGGTCATAAAGGTCATTGACCTGACCAATGTACCGATTCACATGAAGGAGATTCTGTTTGCAAAGATTAAGGATGTCTCTCCCGAAGAAAAAGAACAGATTTTCCAGATTGCACAGGTATTTAAGGTGGATGTCGCAGATATCGGAACGGACAGCGTGCTGCTTGAATGCAAGCTGACAGAGCGCCGCAACAATGAGTTGATATCCTTACTTCGGACAACTTTCCGTTCTATCGAGATTGTTCGAGGGGGAGCAGTTGCAATCGAATCAATCAGTACATCTTGCAGATAGATGATTAATTGAATACAAAATAACTACAAATTCTTACTGTAAAATCGAGAAACATCTTGCAAAACGAAGCAATATTGTGTAGAATTGTAGTTAATTGGATGAAGTATGTCTATGTGCATATCTGATTTTTTGTAATCAGTTTAGAAATATTGTAAAGGATGGAAAAAGTATGGCTAAGAGAATCTTAATCGCAGACGATGCGGCATTTATGAGAATGATGCTGAAGGATATTTTAACCAAGGGCGGATATGAGATTGCAGGTGAGGCTGAAGACGGTAATGTAGCACTTGCCCGTTACAAAGAGTTAAAACCGGATCTTGTTACTATGGATATTACAATGCCGAATTGTGACGGTATTCAGTCATTGAAACAGATTAAAGCAGCCGATCCCGGAGCCAATGTTGTTATGTGTTCAGCAATGGGACAGCAGGCAATGGTTATCGAAGCTATCCAAAGTGGTGCAAAGGACTTTATTGTTAAGCCTTTTCAGGCGGACCGTGTATTGGAAGCTATCAAGAAGATCCTCGGCGAATAGTTTTCGGTGGAATACAGCAGTACATAATAAAGCGTATCTGACGAGTGCAGATACGCTTTTTATATTTTCATAGGAAATTCCTCTGATTTTTCCATCCAGCCTTTCGTTCAATTACTGTAGTTCTGCAATGCGACTCACCGCAACATAGATATCTGAAATGCGGTACCAGGTAGGGAAATCTACAATTCCGGTTGCAGGAAGACCGAATACGGACTGGAACTTCCGCACTGCATCGCGTGTTCTGGTGCCAAAAATTCCATCAGCGGTGACTGTAGGTATCGCGGGATAGTTTTGATGAATCCGGTTCAGCTGCTGTTGGAGCTGACGCACCTTTGCACCACTGGAGCCGACAGTCAGGTCATATCCCGGCCACGAAGAAGGAATGCCGGAGATTTCATCAGCACTGTTGATATAGATGCTGTTGCCATAGTAGTTGCGCAGAATCTGAATCGCAGAGTAGCCCTGGTCACCGAGATATTTTGAACCCCACTGCGAGAGCCAGTTCGGGCAGCTGACCGTCTGACCGTCACAGTACTGTGTCAAAATAGGTTGTAGGACATTGGGGCGCGACAAATAGTTTTCAAACATCTCATCAACGATGCGCGAAATCGTATCATAAATTGTACGGCCGTAAGACCATTTCTGGTCATATGCGGTAGAAGAGGTGATGGTAAAGTTGTAGCCGCGATTGCGATACCATTCCGTAAACACACGATTGAGTGTAAAGGACATAATTGCCAGTACATTGGCGCGAATCGTTGCATCCGGCCAGGTCGCATAGATTTCACTGGAGGCGACATTTTTTATATAATCCTTGTAGCGCACATAGTAATCTCTGGCCCTTGAATCCGTCGGGGGACCATCATGTACAACGATATATTCCGGGATGACAACACGGCTGAGAACGATTTCACCGGTTTCCTCCACGGTTTTGATTTCGGATTCCTCAATCTTAGGCGGATAGTTTCCAAAGAGTGTGTTTGTCGGAATTACAATACTCTCATCATTGGGATTTTCGTATTCAAGCGGAATCAGGGTTACATTCTGGATGGCCTTTACGGTGGGCAATACTTCGATTCCAAAAATGTTGACCGGGTGATAACCTTCTGCACGGATTCGGATGGTATACAGTGAGAACGGCTGATTCTCCTGCTCTGATTCCAGACTGTATTCTAAAGGAGGGGTTTCCAATTCAACCGTCTGTGTCTGACCGGAAGAGTCTGTCTCCAAAGATTCAACAGGAGACTCGGGATCACCGGAATAACTGAGGGTAATAATCGCTCCTTCAATCGGGGAGTTTTGAAGCCTTGATGTAACATTGACCTGAAGTTCACCAAGTTCATCGCCTGTTTGCATTGCTCGTAATGATTTCATGTGATATGCTCCCATATCTTGTTACTTTATTATATGGGATCATTTGAAAAAAGTTCGTAAAGTCTGATAAAAGTATTGCACTTGATATGGCGGGGTGTTATCATCAAATTAACTAGATATTGTGGGGGGGATAGTAGCGTGCATTTATTTACGAAACTGAAAGAACTGATCTTTCGGGAGCCTGTAAATAAGAATGTGCCACAGAAAGCAGCGGCGGTTTTGCGTATCGCTTCCATCGGCATTATACTGTATCTTTTGTGTATGATGGTTGGTGTGATTTTTGCAAAGAATCCGCTTTTGATAGCAATCACACTGGTATTAACTTCGGTGTATTTTTATGTATTTTATATTACATATGAGGATAAGCTGAGGGAATCATTGGTTTTGTTCAATGTGGCTTCTGTGTTTTTTGTCGTATTGTTTTATATTGTATTTGGGGCAGACATCGGAGTTCAGGGTGTTGTTTTTGTCGTGGTATTGGTTGATTTGCTCCTTTGGAGACAGCATCCGATGTATACGATTCTTGTATGGTATGTGATTCGTATCGGATTGTATATTTATGGAGAATATCGACCGGAGCTATTTGCATTCCATGATCGTATCGAGGCTGTTTTCTGTGTACTGAGCATTTTGCTCGAGGCACTTGCGGTCGTATTTACAGGACTATACTTTACAAAAGATGCATTCTCTATGGAGCGGAGATTACAGGAATACAATAAAGAGTTAGAGCATGTGGCATCGACGGATCCGCTGACAAAGATTTGGAATCGTTTTCGAATGATTGAGCATGTAAATCGTTGCGTGCGGCGCTTTAATCGTTCCGAGATGAGTTTTATGTCTATTGCAATCGGTGATATTGATTTCTTTAAGAAATTTAATGACACTTATGGTCATGAGTGCGGTGACAAGGTATTGCAGTCATTGGCAGAGCTGTTTTCAAAAGAAATGTCAGGATATGGCGCAATCGCCCGCTGGGGTGGCGAGGAATTTCTGTTTTTGTTTGAGAATATGAATGGTGATGAGGCGCATACATTTTTATCAAAGCTTCAAAGAAAAGTGAATCAGATGGAAATTCCTTATGATAACGAAATCCTTCGTGTGCATATGACTTTTGGTCTGAGCGAGTATGATTTTGGCATCAGTCTGGACGATAACATCAAAATTGCGGATGATCGTTTGTACAAGGGTAAGACGACCGGTAGAAATTGTATTATTTATTAGAGTTTTCATAGAGTTCCGAAGACCTTGCGGAACTCTATTTTGTTTCATAGGATATTCTCACTACTTTTCCATTCTGCAAGAAGGAGTAAACGGATGAAAAAAGAGAAATGGATAGAAATAAGGAAAGCGGCAGATTTTCGAACGATTGGAGAAACCTACCATGTGGATCCGGTGATTGCACGCATTGCCAGAAACAGGGAGAACATAACCGATGAACAGTTTCGAGCCTATTTTTGCCCGGATGCACACGATATCCTATCGCCGTATCTGTTGAAAGGCGCAAAGGAAGCCGCAGCTTTATTAAATAACATGATTGATGAAGGAAAACGAATCCGAATTATTGGAGATTATGATATTGATGGAATCTGTGCAACTTATATTTTGTATCATGGTTTGTCCAAGCTTGGAGCTTCGATAGATTATGAGCTGCCGCATCGAATAGAAGATGGGTACGGTTTGAATGAAAAACTGATTCGTCAGGCACATGGTGATGGCTGCGAAGTGATACTGACCTGTGATAATGGAATCGCAGCATTCGATGAAATAAAACTTGCGAAGGAACTCGGAATGTGTGTGATTGTCACGGATCATCACGAAATTCCGCTTCGCCCGGGGGAGGATGGGTTGTGCCGAAGAATGCCGCCGGCAGATGCGGTCGTTGATCCGAAACAGGAGGGCGAGACTTATCCCTGGAAGGACATCTGCGGTGCAGTCGTTGCATGGAAAGTACTCATGATTGTACAAAAGCTTCGTGGTGAAAACGAAAGATGGGATGACTATCTGGAGTTTGCAGCAATTGCAACAATTGGGGATGTGATGATACTACAAGGTGAAAATCGTGCAATTGTTGCACTGGGTCTGGAACGACTTCGGAATACAAATCATATCGGACTTTCTGCATTGATTGAACAAAACGGGCTTGACCGACAGGAAATCAGAGCATATCATGTGGGATTTGTGATAGGGCCGTGTATGAATGCGAGCGGAAGACTTGACACGGCAAAGCGCGCACTGAAGTTGTTGCTGACCAATGATATTGCGACTGCGATACCGCTCGCGGCAGATCTGGTTGCCCTGAATACCGCACGGAAAGAACTGACAGCACAGGGATTGGAGCAGGCCATCGAGCTTGTCGAGAGCCGGGAGCTGTATCGAAATCAGGTACTTACGGTCTATCTTCCGGAGTGTCATGAAAGCCTTGCAGGTATTATTGCCGGTAAATTGAGAGAGAGATATTATCGCCCGTGTTTTGTGTTGACAAATGCCCGGGATTGTATCAAAGGATCCGGCCGCTCCATCCCGGGTTATTCGATGTTTGAAAAACTAAGCATGGTGGGAGATTTGTTTTTGAAGTTCGGAGGCCATCCGATGGCAGCCGGGATTTCATTGGAATCCGGTAAGCTGGAAGCGTTTCAAAGTGCAATCAATGAAGGGGCAATGCTCACTGAGGAACAGCTTACAGAAAAAATCTATATCGATGTGGCCATGCCGTTAGAATATATTACAACAGAGTTCGTACAGCAGCTTTCTGTATTAGAGCCTTGTGGAAACGGTAATGAGAAACCGGTATTTGCTGCCAAGAATTTACATGCAAAGCGAGCATATTATATTGGTAGGGAACGAAAAATGCTGAAACTGTCAGTCAAGCTTTCGAACGGCAGTTGCATGGATGCATTATATTTTGGAGATGCGGAAGAATTTTTAAATTACTATCGTGAGAAATACGGGAAAGAAAAAGTTGATGCACTCATGAACGGACAGAAGCAAGAGATTCCTTTTGCATTCACATATTATCCAAACATCAATGAGTATCAGGGAACACAAAGCCTGCAGATTGTGATTACCCATTTTTGCTGAAGGTATGATATTTGTCTGCTGAAGGCAGAAAACTTGACATTTGGTCGTTTTGAGATAAAATGAGGGGTGATGTAACTATTCTGGATAGAGATTTTTATTATTAAATCGTAGGAGGCGTCACATGATTAGAGAGGATTTTCACTTCTTATCCAAGGACGGAAAAACGAAAATTCATGGAGTTCGGTTTTTGCCGGATAACGGTGCGATGAATGGAATTATTCAGTTGGTTCACGGAATGCAGGAGTATGTAGGCCGATATGAGGAATTTGCACAGTTTTTGACAGAAAAGGGCTTTTTGGTTGTCGCTCATGATCATCTTGGACATGGTGAATCTGTACGGGACAAGGAGCATCTTGGCTATTTTTGCGAGAAGCATCCGAGTGATGTTTTGGTACAGGATATCTATCAGGTGACAACAATTACAAAGAACGGATATGATCGTTCCCTGCCGTATTTTATTTTTGGGCATAGCATGGGCTCTTACCTGCTTCGCAAGTACCTGACCCGTTATGGATCGGAGGTTGACGGAGCAATTATCTGCGGTACCGGCTGTGTGCCGGATGCGACCTGTTTTGTAGGTATGATGACTTGCAGATTTATTGCGATGTTTCGAGGATGGCATTATCGCAGTTCGTTTGTGAAGAACGGAACATTTGGAAAGCCTTATAAGCGCTTCAATTTGGATGGCAGTGACCCGAAAAACAGTTGGCTGTCTAAAAATGAGGAGAATGTGAAAGCATATTACAAAGATCCGAAATGTACCTTTGATTTTACTTTGAATGGATATCTGGGATTGTTTTCTACGGTATCATATGACAATAAGGATAAGTATGTTCGTATGACACCGAAACATCTGCCGCTTTTTCTTATATCCGGAGCAGAGGATCCGGTTGGAGATGCCGGCGAGGGAGTTAAGAAGGTATACCAGCAGTACAAGCGTGTTGGTTTAGAAGATGTTACAATGAAGCTGTATGACAACGACCGCCATGAAATCATCAATGAGCCGGACCGTTATACCGTTTATGAGGATGTATGGAATTGGATACAGATGCATGTCAGGTAACTGATGGGATTGTAAGGAGGACATATATGAGAAAGATTTTTTTGGGAAAGCGACTGTTGGCAGCCGGACTGTCAGCTATGCTTCTTGTTGGAATGGCAACTCCGGTGCTTGCAGATGAGACACAGGTGGAAGGAGAAATCGTTGAGGATGAAGATGATACATTGGAAGGTGAGATTGATGTAGAGTCATCGGACGAAGAAAAAGACGCGTCAAAGGATGTCAACAAGGATGATAATGTAGTAATCAGCAAAGACGACAAACCCTATCTTGCACTTGGTGAAAACCTGTCTGATTCACAGAAAGCCACCGTGCTGGAACTGATGGGAATTGATGCTGCTTCTCTGGGAGATTACAATGTAGTTTCAATTACCAATGAGGAAGAGCACAAGTATCTGGATGCGTATTTGCCGAAGGAACAGATTGGAACGAGAGCGCTTTCATCTGTTGTGATTGTGCAGCGTAAGAAGGGCAGCGGACTGAATATTTCGACCAAGAATATTAATTATTGTACCATTGGTATGTACAAAAATGCACTTGCAACTGCAGGATTAAAGGATGCAGATATCATTGTTGCCGGACCGAGCCCGATTTCCGGAACCGCCGCTTTGATTGGAGCCATGAAGGCATATGCGGAAATGACCGGTGAAGAGTTGGATGAGGAGAGTCTCGATGCAGCGATGAACGAGATCGTTGTCACCGGAGAATTGGCAGACATTATTAAGAATGCAGATGATGGAGAAGTAGAGGAATTCATGGCCTATGTAAAGCAGAAGGTGCTTGAAGGTGGTCTGAAGGATGAGGCAAGCATCAACCGGGCGATTGATGAGGCACTCAAAAAGTATTCTTTTGAGATGGATGATTCTGAAAGACAGCAGTTGGTTGATGTTTTGATGAAGATCAGTAAGCTTGACATTGATGTTGATGCATTGCTTGATCAGGCAAAGTCTCTGTATGATAAAATCAAAGCATCCGATGATGCGCAGGGATTTATCGCAAAGATACTGGATGCAATTAAAGGCTTCTTTTCCAAGATATTTTCATTCCTTGGATAAGAAGCCGGGTGATTAAATCTTTTGTTTTAGAAATGCAATAAGACCGTCTGTGAACCGCGTGACGCCGGGCATTGCCTGAACCGTCTTGCGGTTCTTTTCGTTGAAACCAACGAGAATATCGTGGTTTGCTTCAGCCAGATAATCAATAATACCATCAATGTCAGATTTCATATTCTTCGGGAACTGGATGTACAAATGTTTGTTGGCTGTAATATGCAGTGTATAGGAAATACGCAGGTGATACCACAAAATATTGTGTAGCGTCGAATGCTTATAGATCCAGATGATTTCGCTGATTGGAATGACTGCTACACCTTTGTTCGCAAATGCGATAAAGAAATGCTCTGTGATATACATATCCTCAGTTGCAAGCTGCGGAAGTGTTGCAAGCTCTTCTTCTGCCTGAGCAAGAAGCTCACTGCTCTTTCCGTACAGGCCAAGCTGACGCCCGGCAGGAGAGAGAATGGGGAAATGCGCATATAACAGGTACAAAATGATACAAATCAGTGCATAAAGGCCTGATACAAAGTAACAGAATAAAAGAAGCCGGTTAATGATGACGCCGAACCCCGGTTCGCTGATGATACAGTTGGAGACCTGCTTTTCGACGCCGGCTTTTGTCCAGTTCAAATCCCCTGCGATATGTTCGGAGAGAATGCGCAGTGTTGCGGGGGATCTGCGTATGCTTGCGCGGATATTAATTACCGGAATCTGTGGAAGTCCCTCTTCGCATGTGTGCGGAGAGAGAAGGACGAGATAACATCCATCATCCCGCAAGGTATAGTAATAGTAGCCGGTGACAATTCCAAAACGCTTTTGGGTGTAGCCGGTGAAGTTCAATTGCGAAAGCGTGGCATGGATGTATTGGGTTCCGGAATCTGACAGAACGGAAATACAGTCCTGATCGGTGATAACCTGTGGTTGTACCATACTTTGCATTGGTGTATAGAACCATATGATTGTCAAAAATATGAGATAGATGATCGGAGAAAACAGACGCTTCATATATGTGCTGTGAATTCTCCGGGTAATCAGATGCTCTAGTTGTTTCATATAATTACCTCGGTTAAGTTGTTTTATGCAGAGTTGCCATGAACCGAGCCGGTTTCAATCGTGGTAGTGTCCCA